>CAZQBV010000011.1:0-46162 GCA_964592125.1 uncultured Christensenella sp. | reverse complement strand
CACTTACAGGTTTGAAGCTGTTATTTGGGTCACGAATAACGCCCGAAAAATCCGCAGTCAGTTTTTCAGTTAGTTTAAACTTGCCCGCTGCCAAGTCTTCATCTTTAACTTCAATATCAAAATATTTTAATGCATGTCCTCTATAACATATTTTTAATTTATATTTGCCCGGCTGTACCTTCTCCATCATAAAATCACCGGCAACATTGGTACTGGCTGCTTTTTGGTAAGCCAGTGTGCCATTGGAGTCTACAGAATACAAACGTACCGTAGCATTTGCCGCTCGCTTATCATATTTGTCAGTTACATAGCCTTCCACACGATATCCTTCGGAAATGGGTATCATTTTTATTTCCATCGGTCCCCACGAGCTATAATTGATTGTAATATTGTTAACGGTATTTTCCCTGTAATCCTTCGATGCATATGCCACCACCGTGTAAGATTCACCCGGTGCATCGTTAAATGGCGCATTTGGATTTGGCATATTGGGCACATGCGTAAACATGAAACTGCCATCCACAGCAGAATAAACTGGGTTTTTCGCAACACATGTCACCTGTCCATGATCCTGCGTAATGGGTGTGGCATTGTTGCCATTTTGCTGCCTGTCCAATGTTTTATACAGTGTCAATTTAGCCGAGCCAATCCCACCAGCTAAATACATATCCCTTACCCTGCCATAAATTTTGGTAGGCTCCAGCACCAGGTCTTTTATTTCCACCTGGTCTTCTTCAAAGAAAATCTTGAAAGTACGGGTAATCCGTTCAAACTTATTCACTTCAAAGGTCAGCTTATATTCGCCATTTAGCAAGTAATACTTTGTAGGGGTAAACGAGTCAAAGTTGCCATTGGCATCTGTATTTATTGTTATTTCCTGTCCACTTGGCAAAACCACCTTCACTGTGGTAGGCCCACCCATCAAACCAGTGCTTTGTATCACCATGTCAAAATCTTTATACTTTAACTGTCCAAACATTTTTAATGGTGATAGATTCTTCAATGCATGGCTTACATTAGCCCGCAAGGTCGGATTCAATCCAGCCGGATCGCCAACGGTTGTGGGGATTGCTTCTGTCTTATATTTTTCTCGGTATACTTTCACCGCATAGTCGCCATCTTTTATCCTGTTGTCTGGTGTGGATTTCAGGATATAGTTTCCGCCTGCAGTAACAGGCGCAGTCATTACAGACTCATCCAGCGCTTCGGTATACTTGCCATATGTTCCTGTTGTCTTCTTTTTAAACAACTTTACAAAGCCACCATTGTTAATCGTGTCACCAGCATCTGGGTCAGTCAAACCTGCCGTGCCTGTAATTTTTACTGGCTCCAGCTGTGTTTCGCCTATATTCAAGCTTTGTGCTAACACGCTGGCGGGCACATCTTGCTTGTAGATATAACCATCACAATCAATGTCTATTTTGTAGGATGTACCTGTTTGAATGGAGTGACCCGTTGCTTCCGAAAATTTAAATTCGCCCACAGCATTTGTTGTTATGGAATTCCCAATTTTTATACCGGCATTTGTTTTTAAAGTAATCTTGGCGTCCGACAACCAGCGCCCATTCCCATTGCCAAAAAAGCTTTCATCCGAAACCGAACCGGCGATGCTTATTTTTGTCATTGGAACATCTACATTGCTTTTGCCATCGTACAAAATATCAAAAGTATTGGAATAGCTGGCCTCATACTGGTCAAACGAGGGAACCACTACCTTGTACGTACCATTGGGCACTTTAGAAAACTCGTATGCACCACCAGCTTTTATGGTTCCGCTTGCCACCACGCCACCTGGCAGTTTTTCCAGTTGAATTGGCTTGCCCTCTCCAATACCCACACCGCTATAAGTCACTCTACCCGTTGCTTTTACAGGATCAAAATTCACAGTGTTGTCGTTTTTTACCAAGCTTCCCGCATCGGCCGAAAGCTTCATATTCCCCATTGTGGGGAAATCACCCACCTGCAACCTGCCCTTCCATATTTTATAGCCATCCAATACCACTGTTACAGTATAGGTGCCTTCAACAATTCCGGGCGCATAAAACTTTCCTGTACCATCTGTAAGTTGGTTATTCATTACACCATCAATGGTAACCGCCGCACCCGCCACTGGTACATTAAGGCCGGGTGCAGCAGCGTTGTACTCATTCACATAGCCTGTTATATTGTACAGTGCCATGGGCTCTGCCTGCGGTTCTTCGGCCACCGCAGCATTTTCCTGCTCCACTGGCTCTATTTCAACCTGCGGTTCTACAGTCGTCTGTATGTCCAATTCAGGCGGGGCATCTGGCAACTCCTCCTGCACCTGCGCCTCAGGCATTGTTTCCTCCAAAGGCATTTGCGCAAAACCCGTTACACACAATCCCAAAACCAGCATCACCACCAATACAAAGCTGGTAATACCTTTCATACCCCTACCTTTTTTCATTTTGCCACTCTCCCATATTTAAATAATAAATTTCAACCATTTTTCTTTGAACCATTCTATGCTTTTGGGGGTTTTTTATACCATACTAAAACTATCGTATCAACATCAAGCATACTTTAACAATAAACCAAAAGCTGATAATTTTAGACAATAAAAACCACTATTTTAATATTCATATTTTAATACATTAATACAAGTTAGTCAAATAAAGCAAGTAGTGTTTTCAGAATATTCATATCGAGCGACTTGTACTATTCTACAATTATATGATTCATCGCTGCCTCATATCTCACTCTGTAAATCATACAAAAAAACAAGCCTTGACTTTACAATCTTGGCTTGTTTTTTACTGCATGTCAATATTTACTTCGAAAGCACCGCTTATTTTGTCAATCAGTTTCCTGTTTTCATCCTCATCATACTTCTATCTACTTGGAGGCATCCTTTTCAAACTGAAACTTAGAGATTAGTTTTAGCAACAATTCCGATTGGTCACTCATCTCTTCCGACGAAGCCGCAACTTCCTCCGATGTCGCATTGTTATTTTGCACCACTTCGCTGATTTGCTCAATTCCTTGGTTAATATGCACCACTGCTTCATTTTGCATATTGGAATCCACTAAGATATTGTTAATCAACTCAACAGACTGCGTAATTCTCTCCATAATCTCTTGCAAAGACTGCGAGGTTTCCTTTGCAATCTGTGCGCCTTGATCAGATTTTTCCATAGAATCCACAATCATTTGACCGGTGTTTTTCGCCGCTTCCGCACTCTTGGCGGCCAAATTCCGCACCTCTTCGGCAACAACCGCAAATCCTTTTCCTTGCTCACCCGCTCTTGCCGCCTCTACCGATGCATTCAGCGCAAGAATATTAGTCTGAAACGCAATATCATCAATTACTTTGATAATTTTGCTGATATTCTCACTTGCAGTCTGAATGTTCTGCACAGACTCCACCATCTTCAACATTTGCAAATTACTTTCCTGCGCGCTCTGCTCAATGCTTTGAGACAAATCAGCCGCCTGTTGCGATTTTTCAGCATTGGCCTTAGATTTTGTCGCCACTCCCTCAATCGAATCCGAAAGTTCTTCAATTGACGTAGACTGTTCTGTGGATGCGTTTGCCAACGAATTGCTGCTTGCCGCAATGGTAGAAGAAGCCGTTGCCACCTTGCCTGCCACATCACTGATTTTTTGCATCATGTCGCTTAAGCTCAAGCGCATCTTTTCAAATGCATTTCCAATTTTATCCTCTTCACTTCTCTTTTGAAGCTTTGTATTCAAATCACCGTTGGCCATACGAATCATCGCATCTTCTTGTTCTTTGCTGCTGCTTTCAATCAACGCAAACGACTGTGCCAATGTTTTCAGTTCACCAAAAAACTCCTTGCTGTGAACGTCAATCGGCGTTTGTGCAATCACACCCTTGGAGATATCCTCTCCCACTTTTGTCAGTTTTTGAATCGGATTTGAAATACTGCCGGCTAGCCGCAATGTGAAATAAACAATGCCGGCAATAAAAACCACTCCCAAACCAATCAAAATCAGCAACGTCCTTGTCATTCCGTTCTGCATGTCCTTGCTTCCCTCAGCCACCGCAACATCAATATCATCTATATAGTTGCCTGTGCCTACAACAAAATCAAACGGCTCAAAGTAAATAGCAAACCCGCGCTTTGGCAACGGCTCGTCACTTCCCGCTTTGGGGAAATAATAATCCGTAAACCCACCGTCCGGCTGCTTTGCATTCTTTATAATCTCTTGAATGAACAACAACCCATTATTGTCTTTGGCATCCCACCTGTTTGTTCCTTCCGTATCTTTTCCCAGCAACACAACGTTTGTTCCTGTGGAAGTATCAATCCAGAAATACCCGTCTTTGCCATATTTCATCTCACGAATCACATTTGCCGACGCAAGCTTCGCCTCGTCCAATGTCATTTCACCGGACTCCACCAATCCGTTATAATGTTCCAAAAGCGACACCGCGGTTTGCACTTCACTCTGTATCAATCTGTCAAAGTCACTGCGCATCTGCTGTTCTTGTTGAGCCAACGCATTGTTTGCCAACTGGCTAATGCTTAAAACCGACACCAACAGAAATGCAATTACCATTACAATTCCCATGCCAAAGTTCTGCTGAACAAACTTACTCTTAATTGTCTTGTTCTTCACGTTTACCCCCATCAAAGTAGCCTTAAGAAAAATCTTATTTTTTTACACACAATATTTCTTGTTAATCTTGCTAATTATATAGTAACTATAAACAGATAGTCAACATAAACAACATAAAAAAGAAGCGATTGATCGTTATTAGAAACATTCGCTCTTCTATGTCATGCTGTTTTCACTATAACAACAAATACTTTTTCATCTAGAAAGATATATCAAGTACTACAATCCCTCTCTGAAGATTTGCATTTGTTTTTTAAATATTTCTGCATTGGTTGGTGGAGAAAAACTAATGGCATCTGCCCCGCAATGCACAGTTTCTAAAATAGCATCATCTGTAGGGCCACCTGTGGCGATCATTGGCATGTATGGGTATTTGTTCTTTATATTCTCTATAATTTTACAGGTATTCGCAGCACCCGACACATTAAAGATATCTGCACCCGCTTCAATGCGCCGCTCAATATCCTCTTTCTCGGAAACAATGGTAACCACCACGGGAACATCCAGCACATTTTGCATTTTACTAATGGTTTCACTTTCCACACTGGCATCCACCACCACACCTGCAGCACCACTATATTCAGCTTGCTTTGCCATTTCCACAATTCTTTCACCCGATACATTCAAACCACCAATGCCACAAAAAACAGGCACATCCGCTGCCGCAATAATAGAATCGTTAATAGATGGTTGCGCGGCAAAAGGATAAATTGCCATAACGGCATTTGCATTGTGGTTTTTTATAAGGGCAACATCCGTAGTAAATATAAAAGACTTTAGTAGTTTTCCAAACACACGAATACCGGGCACTTCACGAATCACTTCTGGCATTTCGATAATAAAACATCTTTGCTTCCCGTTGTACTCTTTAATTTCCATATTCATCTGCCTTATTAATAAAGTATTATCTCCAAATTGTCCATTCCTTCCACTGGCTCAATTCCATAGAATTTCAGCAATAGTTCCAATAGGAAGGGGCTTGCCTGCACTTTCACACCATTTGTAGTTTCTGTCACATCAATATTGTACTTTGCTGCATATTCCAGCAACAGGTCTTTGCTAATGTCCATATCCCTAGCATTTAATGTATATACCGTTTCTCCATTCACCTGCTCGCTTACTATTTGCGGCATTGTAGCATCCGGCGCGCTTTGCATGCCCGCCACAGACGGCGCATCATTCACACCTGAATTATTCTCTGAATTTGCAGGTTCGTTAAACTCATCATAGATTGCTGCATCTTGTGCGGTAGAAGTATTTTGCACTGGCTCGTTTTGCTCCACAAGGTTGTTGGCTTCCTGCCCGGCAACGCTTCCTCCAGTCTGCCCTGCACCACCGCTTTGCACCGTTTGTGCTTCATCTGCTTCAGATTGTGCATCGCTTTGGGGTTGTTGCCCGTTTTGCTGCCCATTTTGCATTTTATATTCCAAAGAAAGGGCACTTTCCCCCATATTTGGCATTGGTTTATAACCACCTGTGCCAAATACAAGCATAGACATAACAAACACACCACACACACATGCCGCCAACGCAGGAATAAGAACCTTGTAATTCACTTTGCGTTTTTTGCGTGCCACTTGTTCCACTGCTTCCCGCCATGCATAGGAAAAGCCATATGGAACTTCCCTATCCGCTTCATGAAGCTGGTCATATACCTCTATCAGGTCTTCATAATATCGTTCACATTTCGGGCAATCCGAAATATGGTGGAATATTTCTTCTTCCCTACCCGAAGGTAAATACCCATCTAAATATGTATTAATTAACTTTTTGCATACATTGCAATTCATAAAAAACCCTTCGTCTCTATTCTTGTTATTATAAAGACGCAACGCAGCAAAGATTTGTTCCGTATATTTTACATTTTAGTTACAACTCCACCTTTTCAACCAATAAAAAAGCCATATTACAGCTTTTTTATTGGTTTAGCTCTTTTCAAGTTTATCTTTTATATCTAATAATCAGGCGAGTACAAGCCATTATTTTATCCGCATTTTGAATATCCACAGGAACGGCAAATATTACATCCACCTTCATATTCCAGCTTCTCACTGCATTCTGGGCAAAGCGATTCATCTATTGGCTCCACTTTTGCTTCGTCATGTACCAATAATGGTGCTACATCCTCACTCTGCATTTGAGCCACTTTTTGCAGCGCTCTACCAATGGCATCCGGGCAGGAAAGCACTTTTACATCTCCACCCTTTCTCAACGTTGAATGACAACGTATACCACGTAGCTGCTCTACCACAAGATCCACATCCATTCCCGAGCGCAGCGCTTGGGATACCAGCCTGCTGGTCGCTTCGGATTGCGAGGGGCAACCGCCAGCTCTGCCTAGGTTGGTAAATACCTCGCAGATGCCATTTTCATCGTAATTTACGGTAATATACAGATTACCGCAGCCTATTTTAACCTTCTGAGTTATCCCTTGGGTTACTTCTGGCCGCATCCGTGGCAAAATGGTACTACTGGCACAGGTTACTTCCTGCGTTACAACTATATCATCCGTGTCATCCGCTTTGTTCACCTTGCCAATGTTCAACACTTGCGATTCTCTGGAGCCATCCCTATAAATGGTAACCCCCTTCAGGCCAAGGTCGTAAGCCATTTCATACACTTTGCGTACATCCTCTTTGGTAGCATGGTTGGGGAAGTTTACAGTTTTAGAAACAGCATTGTCTGTATATTTTTGAAAAGCTGCCTGCATTTGCACATGGTGCTCCGGCAAAATATCATGTGAAGTAACAAAAATCGCCTTCAAATCATCCGGTATTTCTTTCATATGTGCAATGGTGCCTTCCTGTGCAATCTTTGCCATCAGTGCTCTGGAGTATAGGCCACGCTCCTTCAGCACTTCTTCAAAATAAGGGTGCCCTTCTGCCAGCTCGTCATTGTCCATTACATTACGAATATAAGACAGTGCAAACAACGGCTCTATTCCGGATGAAACCCCGCAAATAATGGATATTGTTCCAGTGGGCGCAATTGTTGTCACTGTGGCGTTGCGTTGCACCATACCCTGATGCTGAAATACACTGCCATCGTATGCCGGAAAAGTACCGCGTTTTTTGGCAAGAACGCTGCTCTCTTCCCTTGCGGTATCCTGCATTGTTTTCATCAACTCTTCCGCCAAATGAATGGCGCGTTCAGAATTATACGGTATACCCAGCTTGAACAACATATCCGCAAATCCCATTACACCCAGGCCCACTTTACGTGTAGAAAGTGTCATGTCTCGAATTTGTTCCAGCGGGTAATTATTGACTGTAATTACATTGTCTAAAAAGTGCACCGCATCACGAATGGTTTGCTTATAGCTTTCATTATCAAAGAAAAAGCCATCTTCTCCTTTTTTTACAAAGGCATCCAAGTTCACAGACCCCAAATTGCAGCTTTCGTATGGCAGCAAGGGTTGCTCGCCACATGGGTTTGTGCTCTCCACATCCCCCAGCTTGGGAACGGGGTTATCGCTATTTATTCTATCTAAAAATACAATGCCTGGCTCACCGTTTGTCCATGCCATTTTCACAATCAAAGACCATACTTCTCTCGCATTCAGTCTTTTCTTCACTTCCATGGTATGGGGCTCCACCAAATCGTACTCCCCATTTTCCTCTACTGCCTTCATAAAGGTTTCTGTCACACCCACACTTATATTAAAGTTGGTAATTTCCGAGGTTTTCTTTTTGCACTCAATAAATTCCAAAATATCGGGGTGATCTACACGCAATATGCCCATATTGGCCCCACGGCGAGTGCCCCCCTGTTTCACCGCCTCTGTAGCGGCATTGAATACGCGCATAAAGCTAATAGGGCCACTGGCCACACCACCAGTAGAATCCACAGTGGAACCTGCGCTACGCAAACGTGAAAAAGAAAAACCTGTGCCACCACCACTTTTATGAATCAATGCAGCATTTTTCACCGCATCAAAAATATCCTCCATACTGTCTGCAACCGGTAGCACAAAACAGGCAGAAAGCTGACCCAAATCCCTTCCCGCGTTCATCAGTGTGGGTGAGTTTGGCATAAAGCGAAGGCTGGTCATCATATCAAAAAAAGTATCCTGCGTTTGCTTTATGTCTGCATCTATATCAAATTCCCTGTCTGCTTCCGCAATCGCTTTTGCCACTCGTTTGAATAGATCCACCGGTTCTTCCACTACTTGGCCTTCCGACCCTTTTTTTAGATAACGTCTTTTCAAAACGGTTTCGGCATTCTTGCTCAACATAGATAAAATACACTCCCTGTAATATATTTGGTATGCAACAACTTTTCAACATACCATATATAGTACAACAAGCATAAAAAAAAATCCAGTGTTTTTGGATTTATTCTAAAAGAAAAATAATTACATATTGTAAAATTGTTTTAATACATCTATCGCTTGTTCATCCAAAGAAGAGAAAAACGCAACATGTCCCGCACCAGAATTCTCCGTCAGCAAATCCTCCTGCGCCAAAACATCCACTATCCTTCGGGCTGTTCCATACAAACCATCAAAAACTTCGCAGCTACCTCTTAGCAGTTTTTTTGCCACATCTTCAATTTGCCTGCTTACAAAGGAATAATGTGTACAGCCAATCACCAAGGAAGATACTTCCTCCCCACGTAGCGGCGAAAGCTTTTCACATATAAATGCCTTCATTTGGGGAGAGTTCAAATTCCCGCGCTCCACCAGTTCTGCCAATCCATCGCACTCCACATTCACTACCCTGTCATCCACACCCAGCCGCGCTACCAAATCTATGTAACGCTTTTGTCTTAAGGTAGCGGGCGTCGCCAACACGGCTATTTTCCCACTGCTATACTTTACACTTGCCGGCTTTACTGCCGGCTCCATACTAATAATGGGTATCTGAAACCGCTCCCGCATGGTTTGCACCACAATGCTTGTAGCAGTGTTGCATGCTATCACAATCATTTTTACACCCATATTATGTAAAAACTCCCCGCACGCCAAAGAAAGGTTCTTTATGTCCTCCTCGTCCCGCGTGCCATAGGGGGCATTGGCATTGTCTCCATAATAAATAAAGTTTTCGCTAGGCAGCAATGCTGCGGCCTGCTTTAAAACGCTAATACCACCCACACCCGAGTCGTAGAAGCCAATTGGCAGATTCCTTTGTTTTTCCATTTTTACATTATATATCATTGGTTCTGGCTAGTAAAGAGATGCTTTTTATTTTACGTAATACATTTTTTGCTTTAAACCTTTATTCCGAATATTGCAAAGCTTTTCTGCACCACTTCTCCAATTTGCCCGGCTGCATCTTCTTTTTTTCTTTTTCAGCTATACAAACGCTTGCATTAAGGCCAAATATATGATAAAATACGGACTGTTGAATTTTTATTATTAGAAGACGGGGGTGAATGAATTGCCAAACATTGAATCTGCAAAAAAGCGCGTAAGAGTTACGGCTACAAAAACGCTGAACAACAAAAGAGTTAAATCTGCAATGAAAACAGATTTGAAAAAGTTTGAAGTTGCTGCACAGGAAAATACAGCTGAAAAACAAGCTTTGTACACAAAGGCTGTTAGTGCTGTAGATAAAGCTACTATCAAAGGCGTTATGCATAAGAATAAAGCAAACCGCACAAAATCGCAGTTGGCAAAAAAATTACAGGCTACTGTTGCCGAGTAATTTACCCCATATCTATATAAAAACCAAGGCTGAAGCTTCAGCCTTTTTTTATACTTTCTTTTCTATTATATATATAAGTATATAAGCTTTTACGCTTTGTATATATCCACCAGCAACGGAAACAGATCGGTTTTTAGCACTACCTCACCTTGCTTGGCCATGTAGTCCATTCTGCCCAGCTTTTTCACGCCCGCTCGCAGTGCAGGCAGGCCATAGCTTCTGCAATTGCTTAACGCACGCTTTGCTGCCCATTCCTTTACGCCCGTTTCATCCATAATATGCGCAATTGTTTTGTTTGGTGCAAACCCAGCTTCGCGGCAAGCACGCGCAACCAGCATTTGTTTAAAATTACCTGCAATCAAACCAATAAAGCCAATGGGATTGGGATCGTCCAGTAACATGCGGTCTATCAGCGCCATAGCTTCCGGCAGCTTGCCCGCACATAGCAAATCATGAATTTTAAATACATTAAACTGCACCGATTTCGACACATATTTCTCTATTTCCTTTGGCGTAATATTGCCCTCACATATGCTGGAAAGCTTCTGCAGTTCGTTCACCACAGTGCTTAGGTCTCCGCCACAGTACTCGCACAAAACCTGCGCATTGTCTTTTGATAGGATCAAACCATCTTTAAATGCAGCATTCACAGCAAAAGCAATTAGTTCATATTCACCCAAAGGATCACATTCCACCATCATTCCTTCCTTTGCCAGCTTTTTGTAAAATGCCTTTCGTTTATCTACCTTACCCTTCGCTACAATAATTAGGTAGTTACTGGCAGGCATATGCACCTTGCCCAGCGGTTCTGTATATTCTGCCGAAGATGCGGAGGATAAAATATCTGTATTTTTTATTAGCACCGCTTTGTTTTCACTCATAAAGGGAAGCGTTTCCATGGCCACCGCAACAGCCCTCCCGTCCGGGCGCTCCTCAAAAAGCGAAAGGTTCAGTTCTGGAGTGCCAATATCCAAAGCATCCAAGGCCGCTTGCAATCCATTGTATTTCAAATACTCTTCTTCCCCATAAAAAACTATATAGGGTTTTAATTTTTTCTCAGCAAATTGTTTTAATGCATCTCCAAATTTCATAGGTCACTCATTTCATTGTATTCACTTCATAGCTTCCATCTTTGTGCCATGTTACTACAATTGCGCCATCATACGCAGTGTTATATACTTGCACTCCCTTGGCTGCCAAAACCGCAATGGTACCAACATCTGGCAATTGATTGCGATTGTCCTTTTTTACAGATATCATTGCAACTTTCGGGCGCATTGCATCTACCATACGAACAGTAAGCGCCTTAGCAGTGCCCCCTTTTGCCAGCTTTACAATTGGCACGGCTATGCCTTGCTCCATCAGCACATCGGCATCATTTTGCGCAATCAGGCACAAGGGCTTTCCACCAGCTTCCAGCAAAAAGGACATATGTTTTTCATCCCCCGCAATCACCCGAAGTGTAAGATTTGCATCCAATTCTATTTTATCATACAAAGCATAGTGATTCATCTGTAAGTTTTCTTCATATTCTTTTGGCTGATACTTTTCCTGCACAAACATCTGCCGAACCGCCCCCTGCTCCATAATGCCTTGCAAATTACTGGTGCGGTCGTTTGCCTCCACCACTGCATCATACACAATTCGATTGTTTTTGGTATATTCGGTCAATTGTGCGCTTTGTAAATTGCCGCCATCATCTATCAAATAATTCTTTTCCGATGTTTGTATATGAACAATATCGCCAGTACCCACATCCAGCACCGTCATTTTCATATCATAATTGTTTTGGGATGCATAGGCTGTTCCCCACGAAACCACCACCAATGCAATCAGTGTAACAGAAAGAATTCCTTTCAGCTTGCGCCCTATCAGAAGGTAATCCGAACACACAAATAATAGTGCAAACACAAACACTCCCGCAATAACCGGAAACGCCTGCGTTTCAATGTACCCAAAATTTGTGCCTGCCAGCATATTGTTCAAGGTGTTCATCAACTCTATTGCCAATTGGGGCAGTATTGCTAAAATAGCCGCAATGGGTGGTATCACACAAAAAGCAGCAAATAAGCCAGTAAAAACAACAATAATCATTGCCAGCGGAATTGCAAAAAAGTTGGCTACAATCGCGGACAGTGAAATGGATTGAAAAAAGTAGGCAGTCAGTGGAAATGCAGCCACACTTGCCGCCCCCGAAGCTCCTAGCATAGCCGAAAATTTATTGGAAAAGCGCAACTTTTCAAACCATCGGTTGATAGGGGGCATCAGGCACAGCAATCCAAACACAACAGCATATGATAACAAAAACCCGGGCATAAACAATTGCGGTGTGGAAAACAGCAATGTTATAAGTATGGCGATACCCAGAAAGGTGAGTGTGTCCCGCTTCGCAAAGCGCCAGCGCCCCACCAAAACCAGCACAGACATAATCACTGCACGCAATACTGAAGGCGCCAGTCCCGTTAACAATGCATACCCAATCAAAGCTGCTATGTTCACAGAAAAACGCATATTTCTTGGCACTTTTAGCTTCTTCAATAAAAACTGAAACGCGGCCGCAATCACAGCAATATGCAACCCCGATATGGCAAGCACGTGCGCAATACCGGTGATACCATAGTTATCACGCACTTCCTGCGGTATTTCCGAAGAGAACCCCAAAAACATGGCTTTTGCAAAAGGCGCAGTGGATGGCGCGAAGTACATATCTATTTTTTCTGCAATACTTTCCCGCAAAAATAAAAATGGCCCATAAATACCCGGGCGACTATCCACCACCCACACTTCGCTGGCAAAGCTGGTGAAGCCCACACCGTGTGAAGCCAAATACATTTTTTGATCGAATCCACCCGGGTTTCGCACTGTAGAGGGCGGCTCCACATTTCCAGAAAACTCTACAACATCCCCATAGGCAAGTATTTCTCTAGAATATAGAAAAATTCTTTTTCCAAATTCTATTGTACCCTCTTCATCCTTCAGGATAACGCCATCCAAAGTGTATCTGTTATAGTCATCCAGCTGGCGATTGGTCACTCTGCCCGTTATGGTATACTCTGCCCCACTTTTTATACCTGAAAAATATGTATTGTATTGGTGCGTAAAAAGCAGCGCACCCAGTACAAAAAAAACTGCATATATCAAAAATAGCGTACGCAGCTTTTTTGTCGCAATGCACAGAACCAGCCCGCCTAAAAAAAGAACAAAACAAACAATCAGCGGAAAAAACTCCCAGCAAAGGTAATAAGAGAGCGCAATCCCCACCGCAAAGAAAAATGAAATAAAGACAATTGGCCTGCTGTTTATCACTTGGCCCACTTCATTTCCTCCAACTAAAAGAGTACTCTTTATACCAATTCCGATTTAAAACATCTGTTTCATCGCCCTAAAAAATAAATAGATGAAGCGATATACTTCGTAATAAATCACGCGCAATATGCACGACTCGAAAAATATTTTTTTATTTTTCGAGAGGGAATTTCATTGAATAGTGATTCCATCCAAAATGCAGAGCGTTTTGGAACTGCCATATGGCAGTGATAGAAATATCGCTTTTGCGCTATTTCTATCTGGGTTCAGTATTAAACTATGTCTCTTTCTCTAAATCCAAAGTATTTTGAAATATTTAGTGTTACTCTGTAAAACATAAGAGCAATACCAACACTGCCGCCCAGTTGTATGAAATTGAACGGTAAATTGGCCACCATTTGAGCGCTGCCATAGGAAACATATTCAAACGCAGCATACCCAGCCACCATAATGGCACCCGCAGTCACACTGCCCAGCAAATAAAACCCAGCGCCATTGCGTTTCATAATCAGCCCCGCTACAAGTCCCATCAGCGCCTTAATCACCAATGTAGGAATTGCATATATGGCATATCCAGCCGCAATATCTGCCAAAGAACTGCCCACAGCGGCAGCCACCGCTGTAAGTGGGCCTCCCAATATATAGGCACACATGTATATCACCACATCTCCAAAATTGAGATACCCCACTCCCACAGGTATTTTCACCAGCCAAGTGACCACAAACACCAGTGCCGTCATCACAGCAAGTACTGTTAACTTCCTAGTTTTCTGCGATACATTATTGTTTTTTTCCATAACCCCATCCTCATACTATTTAAATTTTTGATTAACTACGAATAATTCCCGGGTTTTTTATCAATGGATCAATTACATGAATGGCTCCATTCCCCAAATAGTTCACCCGTTCACCCTCCAGCAAAAACTGAACCCTGCGAACCCCCTCTATTGATGTCAGCGTATTCACCGTTGCATAGATCATCAGAAACGCTTTATCATCAGAAAGTGTTTTCATGATATCATTCACAGAGCGCTTCAAGTCCACCACCAAAATATCATTTGCCATGTAAATGTCTTTTACATCTTGAATAGAAATGCCATCCGGCATAGCCGGATAAACTTCTTTTTCCATTTCATTTGGCCCCATCATCAGCTGGCTTAATACCGTGGAAGGATCATATGCTACATTTTGGGGTACCACTCGCGACATGCCTACCAACGTAGGCGATATATTGCTGCCGGGCAAATACACCGTAACGCTGGAGCCTATCATATCCGAATAGTCTTTCGCCCGGCTCACGGGTTCCGGCGCCTGCATCGTGCCCACCACAATCTCTATCCCATACACATCAGGCACAAAGCTGGTAATGGTGTAGTTCAGTGCTGCCAACGCCATTTTTTTGCCATCTACAAAGCTATCGGTAAAAGCCACCGGATCTTTGTTAAAATGCAGACGCAGTATATTGTGTCCACTTTCATCTTTCACCCATTGGTGCTTTAGCAGCCTTAGTTTGCTGTCCAAAACAGCCCTATGATTAAAACTATCCTCCGGTCCTCTTATCAGCTGATCCACCAGTGTTTCCACATATTCATTGTTTTTAAACACCAACCGCCTTACTTCCGGCAACAAATATTTTTCAGAAGAATCCAAATAGTATAACACTGCCTGCATGTCTGGGTTTACCGTTTCAGACCTCCCCTGCAACACAGTTCTCTCTTCATAAAGGTCGGTACTCAGCTTTTGCATCACACCTATCGGCATATCCATATAGGCATCCTGCATGCCATTGATTAGAACATTGATATACTTTTTCCCCGAAAAATCGGACAAAGTTGCAGCAATTGCCGCTTTTGCATTGAAAATCTCATCATCCGTTTTGCGGCCTTCCAGCGTCAAGTGCACATTCACTACATCTGGCATCACTTCTATATTTTCCAATACAAAGCCCTCCGCCACTGGCGTAAGGTTTCCGGAAAGCGGCCCGTCCAGCAGCGCCTGTACTACATGCCACTCTTTTCTTTCATTCTGTGGAATATATAATTCGCGGGTCTCTGCCATCAGCCTTGTTTGCGATTCATTTAAAAAATACAACAATGGATTTATTGTAATTCCCGGTTCTAAATCCAGCTCCTGCATGGGCAATGGTTCCGTATATACAATTGTTTCCTCCTCTTGCAATTGGCTACACCCCGCAAAAAGTAACGTAGCAACAAACACAAGACATAGCAGTTTTTTCATAGTTCTCCCGCCGTTAGGCCATAAATTTAGATTTAAACACAGTGTAGGATATTTTCCACACATCATTTTCTTGTGTCAGTCGAATGGGAATATTTGTCATAGGGCGCGGTTCTCCATCCTGCAGCTTTAAATCATAATCTACCATTATAATATCCGTTAATCCATCTGAAGACATGACAGCATCCACCACTTTCGAGTTGGATATAGAAAGCTTTGCGGCAATTACTTCATTTGTAAATTCATCCAACGATGGTCTCTCCTGATCAAAATAGTTTTTATTTGCTATAAAACTATACAGTGTATTCCATTCTTTTTTTTCTATGGCTGTCAATATCTCGCGCATGGTATTTCTGCCATTCAGTTCAATCTCCCCATTCCGTTCAAATGGTTCCTTGGGGTCTTCCATATCCATGCCGGCTTCTTCTCTGGTTAGCGACCGTGCCGTACCGCCCTCATCTATCTTTATGCTCACTCTGGAATAGGTGCCCTGCTCCACCAGCGTATTTACAATGGAGTAAACCGCCAGATACTTTCTGGTTTTTTCCCGCGCAACACGCTCGTCATCGCTTGCATCTATTTCTTCGCCAAACGGCTCTACAAATTCCTTACTTAAAGTCACAAAAAGGTATTGACCCTGTGCCTCCACATTCACCACAGTGGTGGCTGGGTTAATCAATTGCACAAAGTCTATTTTAGTGGGCGATGGCCCTGGTTTAATTAGCTCTTCTATAATGGCAGGCTCTGCTTTTTCATTCACCGGCAAATCTATCGGTCTATTTTCTCCAATCAACAAACGCTCCAATATCGAACCAGAGGAATACCCAAAATACAGCCTTGTGCTTGTTCTGTTTTTGCTTACCCCATCGGGAACAGGGTTAATTTGCATCACGGCCGCAGCCTCTTCTTTTTGTTCTGTCGGCCTTTTTTCACAACCAATATATACCACCAATATAATCAGCAGCATTACAAAAACCAATATTACTTTTATTTTTCTTGTGTTTTTCACAGCCCACCTCACTACAGCAGTATTTCATGCTTTGGCAGCGTTTCTTTTATTTCTCATCTATGTCCGCATCATGCGAAGGTTTTGGTAGCGCAATTTGCCTGTGCTGCACCACAGGAAGCATCAGTGTGAATACAGACCCTTGCCCTTCCCTGCTTTTTACATCCACGCGGCCTCCGTGCAGCAGCGCAATCTTCCTTACTATGTGAAGCCCCAGCCCTGTGCCTCCGGTTACACGGGCTCGCGCCTTATCCACCCTATAAAATCGTTCAAATATATGATCCAAGTGCTCTTTGCTCATCCCCACGCCATCATCCTGTACTATCAAATGCACTTCCGTTCCATAGCGCTTTATGGTAATATCCACCCTACCACCATCTATAGAGTATTTTATAGCATTGTCTACTAAATTATTCACTGCCTGCCGGAGCTTAATGGGATCACATTCCAGTTTCACTTCATCCAATATGTGAAAGTGTACTGCAATGCCACGTTTTTGAGCTATGGGGCGCAGTGCATTTACACATTTTTGTACAATATCTGTAAATGGAACAGCCTCTGTATGCATCAATATCATATCGCCATCCATCTTAGAAATCAGAAGTAAATCCGTAATTAAGCTGTTTAACCTGTCAATCTCTGTATTGATATCCGATAAAAATTCTTTATAAATCTTCGGGTCTATCGTATCTTGATATAGCAAAGATTCTACCAATATTTTCATAGATGCCAGCGGCGTTTTCAGCTCATGCGAGGCATCCGAAACAAACTCGCTACGCTGTTGGTCAATATTCTGCAAGCGGCTTATCATCATATTAAAGGTTTGCCCCAGTTCTGCCAATTCAGACTTCCCTTTCACATCAGCCCTGCTTTCCAAATCCCCACTGGATATTTTCAATGCGGTATCTGTCAGCTCTTGTACAGGCTTCGTTACCAAGCGGGAAACCACCATGCTAACCAATAGAATCACAATACAGGCAATGATGTAAATCCACAGCATGTTACGGCCCAGTTTTCCAATTTGCCGAATCTCATCCTGTAGACTGGTGGAGTGCAGCAAAACGCCCACCGTTTTGCCATTGCTGCTAATGGAAGCGGTGCTGTACAACACCCAAATGTAGCCATCATCCTCTGTTGCAGAATCCACTTTATGGTATCCATAAGCGGAGGAGTTGTTATTATAAAGTATATCGTTCACTTCATTTTGCGAAATTTGCATACCATTCAATTTGGAAAACGAATCTGCCAGCACAATTCCAGAATCGCTTATCACCAGCATCCTACCACCCAATTCACTGCTACCTTTGCTGGCAAGGCTATACAGTTCCATAGCATCAGACTGCACTAAAAAAGGGGCAATTTGTACAGAAATATCGCCCACTTCTTTTCTTAGGCTTTCCACCCTCTGGTTCAATAGGTTGTCCTTCACCATCTCTGTCATGGCAAAAGATACAATGCCAAAAACAATGGCCACCAGTACTAGGTATACAATTGCAAACCTCCACCGAATGGAGTAAAAAATTTTACTTGGCCGTAAAATAATACCCGACTCCCCACTTAGTAAGAATATATTCCGGTTTTGCCGGATTCTTCTCTATTTTTTCGCGCAATCTCCGTATATGAACATCCACAGTCCTCAAGTCGCCCTGATGTTTCCAAACCAAATCCAACAGCGTATTGCGGTCAAACACTTTCCCGCGGTTGGAAATAAACAAGTTCAACAGGTCAAACTCTTTTGCAGTTAGGTCTATATCCTTACCATCAATTTCAACACTTCTGTTTATCAGGTAAACCTTCATGTCCTTTATTTTAATCACTTGTGTATTCAAAGGGGATTTACCCGAAGCCGCCCGCCTCAGAATTGTTTTAATGCGCGCCTTCAGTTCCAGCATATTAAATGGCTTGGTCATGTAGTCATCCGCGCCCAGCTCCAGTCCCATTATTTTATCCATATCTTCGCCTTTGGCAGTCAGCATAATAATGGGCACATCCGATACACTGCGTATCTTCTGGCACACTTCCATACCGTCCATTTTGGGCAACATCACATCCAGTAATACCAAATCGTGTTTTGCGGGGTTAAACAGCTCCAGCGCCTCTTCCCCATCATAGGCAGCATCTATTATATAGCCCTCCTGCTGTTCCAAATTAAATCGCAGTCCTTTGATCAAAGCAGGTTCGTCATCCACAATCAAAATATTCTTAGACATATTCTCTCCTTCTGTTAGCCAACGAACTATACCCCATATTGCAAATTACAAAATCACAAAGTAATTATACCATATCTTTTTTATTATTATATGATAAAAGTGTAAATTGTTATAAGCTGGCATAAAGATTGACATTGAAAAAAAACCAACTTCTTGTATACTAAAAAACACAGTGTTTTTTGAAAGGATACTCCACATGAAAATAGATACTCATGTTCACATATTTAACGATACCATCCGAGAAAAAGCCTCAAAACAATTGTCGGACACCGCACAGTTGCCCCGGTATACAGACTTTAGCGACTCTGAAACTCGTATACGTTTAAAAGAACTGGGAGTGGATTTAGGCGTGGTATTGCCCATAGCCACAAAACCATCGCAACAAAGTACTATCAATGCTTGGGCTGCCTCCCTAATGCATGGCAATCTTATCAGCTTTGGTACTATTCACCCTATGGCGCAGGACGCAGCAGAAGAATTACAGCACATCTGCCAATTGGGGCTGTACGGCATAAAAATGCACCCCGACTACCAAGATTTTTTTGCGGATGAAGAGCGGCTATACCCCCTTTACGAAGCAATAGAAGGCCTGGGCTTGCCCCTGTGTTTTCACGCCGGTGTAGATCCGCTTTCCCCCAACTTGGTGCATGCCACTCCCCAAATGATTGCGAAAGTGCATCGTGATTTTCCCAAGTTAAAACTCATCGCCGCTCATTTGGGTGGGGTGTGCCTATTCGATGATGTTGAAAAGTATATTGTGGGAACCAATGTATATATAGATACGTCTATGTCCCCCCTATACTGTAGCCAAGCTCAGTTTTCACGCATCATAAAAAACCACGGTGCAGATAAAGTATTGTTCGCTACCGACTTACCCTGGAGCCATCCCCAAGATATGATTGCAATGCTGGAAAAAGCAGGCTTGTCATCAGAAGAACTGGAAAAGGTATATTGGAAAAACGCCGCCAGCCTATTGCAAATACCAAAAAAGCTCCTCCATCAGGATTAGTCATCGGTTTTTTGTGCCCTATTGCCCTAGTCGTTTATTCCCTCAAATTGCATGTTGTAATATTTTGCGTAAAGGCCATTCCGCTCCAACAATTCAGTGTGCGTGCCCCGCTCTGTAATGCCCTTTTCATCCATCACCACAATTTCTTCGGCATTTCGGATGGTGCTAAGACGATGGGCAATCACAATGGTGGTACGCCCAGCGGAAAGCTTTTCCAAAGCACTTTGTATGTGCTGCTCGCTTTCATTATCCAAGGCCGAAGTTGCTTCATCCAAAATCAAAATCTTTGGATCTTTTAAAAACACGCGTGCTATCGCAACCCGCTGTTTTTGTCCGCCCGAAAGCCGGGTGCCTCTTTCCCCTACATTGGTGTTATATCCCTCTGGCAAACTGTCTATAAAATCATGAATGTTTGCTTTCTTGGCCGCTTCCACAATTTCTTCGTCGGTGGCGTTTAATTTGCCATATGCTATATTATCCCTTATGCTTCCGCCAAACATATACACATCCTGCTGCACAATGCCAATGGTTTCGCGCAGTGAGTTTAGTGTAACCTGCCTCACATCCTGCCCATCAATTTTCACGCTACCTCCGGTCACATCATAAAAACGCGGCAGCAACGAGCACAAAGTAGTTTTCCCTCCACCAGATGGACCCACCAACGCCACTGTTTTTCCAGCAGATATCTGCAAATTTATGTCATCCAAAACATTTTTACCATCATCTGCGTAATGGAAAGAAACATGCTCGTAACAAATGGTACCCTGAATATTTTGCAGTTGCACCGCATCTTTGCTGTCTTTTATGTCCGGTTCCGTATCCACCACTTCTTTAAAACGTTTGAAGCCTGCAATTCCCTTTTGAAACTGCTCTGTGAAGTTAATCAGCACCTCTATTGGGCTAATAAATATGCCAATATACAATGCATATATGGCCAACTGAGAAATTTCCAACATATCTTTTGCAATAAATATCCCGCCCACCACAATGACCACTGTGTAAAGCAACCCGGTAAAGAAAGAATTTCCTGCGTGGAAGGCCGCCATTACATGATAGCTTTGCTTTTTAGAATGCAAGAATTTCTGGTTGCTATTGTAAAACTTCTCCTTCTCCCAATCTTCATTTCCAAAAGATTTCACCACCCGAATCCCCGCAAGGCTATCCTGGACTTGTGTGTTTACCCGCGCAATCTTTTTGCGGTTATCGGTAAAAGTTGCCTGCATCTTCTTATTTTTACTTAAACTAAACAGCACCATTAGCACTGTAACCGCAAGCAAAATTAACGTCATGGGCACATTTATGAACATAAGTAACGCAAATGACCCCACAATTTTCAGGGCAGAAATCACGTAGTTTTCAGGCCCATGGTGCGCCAATTCCGAAATATCAAACAAGTCCGACACCAGTTTAGACATCATTTCGCCCGTGTTGTTTTTGTCGTAATAGGAAAAGGACAACCGCTGCATATGGTCAAACAAATCCTGCCGCATATCACTTTCCATATGCGCACCCATAATATGCCCCCAAGACGTAATGTAATACTGACAGCCATAGCGTATCAAATACATAACCAGCAAACCTATCCCCACCAAACCAATGGTTCTGAATATTTGTGCAGCCGGTTCTGAAAACAAACCATTTGTAAGCACATTCAATATCTGCGGAAAGGCCAAATCTATCAACGAAAGCACAACTGCGCAAAAAATATCAAAATAGAATAACTTTCTATATGGTTTATAATATGAAACAAAACTTTTTAACAATGCAAACATAACTTTCCTCCAACACACAGTATAGTATACATTACATAAAAAGAAAATGTTCACTGTTCATATTTCTTTGCTATAATACAAATATACTTCCAAAAAAGGAGCTTGTTATGATCCATGTATTAATTGTGGATGATGACCGAAAAACTCGAATTAAAGTGCGCGAAGCATTGGAGAAAAAACAATTGCAGCTTGATGAAGCCGAGGATGGCATCGCCGCATTGAAATTGTTGCGTCACAAAGAGTATGATTTAGTGATTTCGGATATTGTGTTACTGGAACTGGATGGATATACGGTTTGTAGACAGCTTCGCAAATCATCAGACATTCCGTTCATTTTTCTCTCTTCAAAAACAGGCGAGTCGGACAAGCTAAAAGCCTTTGCTGTAGGTGCGGATGATTATGTTACAAAGCCTTTCTATGCTTCTGAATTGGCGGCACGTACACAGGTATTGCTGCAACGTTGCAACAAAATGACAAAGCGTTCCTTCCTATCCGCCGGAGAAATAACTGTAAATTTAGATGCCCGAGAAGTAGTAATTGACAATGTACAAGTACCACTTTCTCCTCGGGAATATATTTTACTTGTGTTTTTCATGACCAATCCCAACCAAGCACATTCTCGCGAAACACTTTTAAATGAAGTTTGGGGGCAGGATTTTCAAGGAGCAGACCGCACTGTAGATTCCCATGTGAAATCCTTACGAAACCGTATCCGCCCCTACCAGCACTATATCTACACTGTTTGGGGTGTGGGGTACAGGTTTGGAGTTTTCGGCTAGTCTTTTCATTTTACTGGATATGTATTTTGCATTTGTTCTTTTTTTGTGCTTGTGTCTGTGCTTGACATCCATTTCAAAACTATATATAATAGGACAAGTGTTGCGCACCAAAAGGCCTTATGGCGCCATAGCCAAGCGGTAAGGCAGAGGACTGCAAATCCTTTACCCCCAGTTCAAATCTGGGTGGCGCCTCCATTACGAACCCCGTAGCCATGTAGGTTTATGGGGTTTTTGTTTTATGTTCTTGGGCATAACCAACTGGATGATGAACAACACATCTGAACTTTTTACTTCTCAAATAATATTAGATAATATATTAGGGAAGCGAAATAAAGATTTTTACAATCTGTTGCACAAGTATTGACCGCTTGTGAACACAAAACTATAATGGGATAGTATTGTATCATCTATCGCAAACAAGAAGTTATTCTATGTGCCAAAGCGATCAGTACCCGAATAATTGGGTTGATGCTTTATCAAAAATATGCGAAACAGAGAAACAAGAAAAAGCTGTTTCATATAGTAGAAAGGTATGTTCATGTATAAAAATTATTTGGAATTGGTAGAAAGAAGCTACACCGGGGAAAAGGTAAGTAAAGACAACTGGGATTTGGATTATATTGCCATTAAAACTGCAGAAATAGTGGCAGAATACGGTCTATCTCGTGAAGCCGACGAAATTGTTTTAACAGACCAAGCGAAGGCTGCCAAGTTTTACGAAGCAGCACGGCAGCTTTTACTGGAAACTGGTGTTTACAATATAGACACCGGGCGTGTCATTCACTTTACAGAGGATGAAATAGACGATGCAGCCAAAAACGCCCGACAAACTTTAACCATGGGCAAAGGTAAAGATGCATATACACTTTACGCCAGAAAACCGGAGGATTCCCGCAAACCTGCTGTATGGGCAGGCAACCCTGGCTGCCCCACCCCGGAATGGTTGTTTTTGCCAACCGTGCGCAGCTGGACACAAGAACCAGTGGTAGACCTTATCACTTGTGGTTCTCTTGTGGATGTGGATGGCTTCGAGGTACGTTCAGGTGAACCTAGCGAAGTTTTGGCTGTGCGCAGAGAACTTTCCTATCTGCATCAGGCCGCTGCCTTTTCAGGCAGACCTGGCATAGGTATGTTAGCCGGGGAAAGTAGCGTTTCGGAAATTGGCGATTTGGCTGCCACTGCATCGGGCATGCTACGGCAGTGCGATTCACATTTGGTGGCATTGCTAAATGAACTTATAATAAATCGAGATAATTTGGTACGCGCCGCCAATTCCATAAATACTGGCATCCGCAATGTAACACTGGCTTGCGTAATGGTGGGCGGCCTAGCTGGGGGCGCAGCCGGTGCCGCAGTATGCATGATTGCTTCCATGTTGGCAGGCAACTTGTTGTGCCGTGCCGATTATCACTTGTGTCATCCCATACACATCAATTATATTGCTACTTCTGCGCCAGAATGCATGTGGCTTCAAAGTTTAACATGTCAGGCCTTCGATGCCTGTGCCCCATCTATTATTGTGTGCGATATTTATCCAAAAAGCGGTGCCGTAACCAAAGAGCTTCTATACGAAGTTGCTGCCAACGCACTTTGCATTACCGTTTCGGGCGGTCATCTGGAAGGTGTTGGTTCGTGTGACGGTCTAAAGCCACATGGCACAGGGCTGGAAGTTCGCCTTATGGGCGAAGTGGGCAAGGCAGCTGCCAAGCAAGGCATCTCCCGAAGTGAGGCAAACCAAATGATTCTAAAACTGGTTTCAAAATACGAGCATGTATTTAAAACCGGCAACGAAGGCAAGCCTTTCAACAAGGCATACAATATGCAAACCATACAGCCACTGCCAGAATGGGAGCAAATGTATATAGAGGTAAAGACAGAACTACAAGAAATGGGGCTGTATCTATAGATCGTTTATGGCTTGCAGTTTTCATCATCAAAACTGTTGTTCAATGCTCTTTATACATATCAACCTTAATTTCTTATGTTTGATATGTGCAAAGACATTACAATAAAAACTATTTGTTCAACAAGGGGGTTTGGAAGTGAACAAACAAAAATCATTGATTCCGTTTTTTAGAGCGGGCGATGTAGGTGGGCTGGCATATTCCATTGCCGGCAATATCATAAACTACATCATTGTTATTTCCGTTTTAACGGGAATGTTGGGCTGGCCAAATGAGATTGTGTTTGGCAGGGTTATTCCAGGTATGTCCATTGGGCTAATGCTATCCGGCATTTACTATGCATACATGGCGCACAGGCTTTCCAAAAAAGAACAGCGTGCCGATGTAACGGCACTGCCATCGGGGGTATCTACACCTGCTATGTTCGTTTTTTTGTATGGTGTCATTATCCCGCTGCATTATGCCATTGGCGATCCCGAACTGGTATGGGCAGCCGCTGTTGCAGCCACGTTTGTTGGTGGTGCCATAGAATTTATTGGCGGCATTATTGGCCCGTATGTCAAAAAAATGTTGCCGCGTGCAGCACTGCTGGGCACCATTGCAGGCGTAGGATTTATTTGGATGGCCACACAGGGCATATTCGACGTGTTTGGCGATCCCATACTGGGGCTTCCAATCCTGTTGATTGCTATATTGGGGTTGTTTGGCGGCTATATGTTCCCGGGTAAAATTCCTCCGTTACTGGTTTCGGTTATTGCGGGTATCGTATATGCGATTATTCTGGGGCGCGTTCAGCCAGATTTTTCGGGCATTGGTCTTTTTATACCCAATCCGGCAAATATGTTCCAGTCACTGGGCAATGGTTTCATTTTAGTGGCACCCTACCTTGCTGTGGTTATTCCGGTGGAAATCTACAACTTTGTAGAAACAATGGACAATGTGGAATCTGCAAATGTTGCTGGCGATCAATATAATGTACGCGAGGCACAGTTTGCGGATGGTATTTGCACTATGATCTCTGCAATGTTTGGTGGCGTAGTTCCCAACACAGTTTGGCTGGGGCACCCCGGTCTAAAAAAACAAAATGCAGGTGCCGCCTATTCATGGATGGGTGGTGTGGTATTGGGTCTGGCAGGAATCTTCGGGTTCTTCGTGTTTATCAATTCTGTCATCCCCGCTGCCATTTGCGCCATTACCTTCTTCTGGTGTGCAGTGGTTATGGTGGCTCAGGCATTCAAAGAAAACAAGGTAAAGCATTTTGCCGCGGTAATCATCGCCATGCTTCCTGCCGTTGGCGATTATGTGTATTCCCAAGTAACAGGTGCAGTGGGTGTATTCGATGTATGGACAGAACCCGTGAATGGGCTGATGCAATATACGCCGGAAATGTCCAATATGCTTATTGGAAGCGGTGTGATGTGGAATGGCGTACCCGCTATTCATTCCGGAGCCATTGTAACCGGGCTTATTTGGGGGTCTGCTGTCACATTCATTATAGACAAACGGTTGGATAAAACTGCATGGGCTTTTTTGGTTGCAGCCGCATTGGCATTCTTTGGCTTTATAAACAGTGCGCAGTTGGGGATCTTCCCCGATTCTCCTTTCTTTATCAGCTATCTCATTATGGCAGGGCTATGCTTCCTGTTCCACCTAGGTCGAAATAAATGGTTTAAATCACCAGACGATTTTGAATACGTCTAAAATTCATATGTATCCAAAATGTATAAACAGGAAAAGAATTTGCGCAGATTGCGCAAGTTCTTTTTTTATTTTCCTTCTCCCTCTCTTCCCCTCTACACTATATGTCAAACAAGCATTGCAATAAATATTTCAAAGTAACACTAGGTAGTTTTTGGTAAATATGGTAAAATAAAATTGTAGCACACAGACAATATGCGAAACTCGAATTAAACAATATTCAAATAACAAAAAACATAGTGCATAGCAAAAAAATAAATAGTGAAAAGGAGGGATCTGTATGTTTTTTTTAGTGATAGCAATATGTGCAGTAGCATTGGTGGTTGCATTGTTGTTGGGCAACAGCATCAAAAAGATTCCAATTGAAAATAAGTCTATGGAAGAAATTTCCGGTTATATTCGCGCAGGTGCCATGGCCTACCTAAAACGGCAATATAAGGTATTGGCAATATTTTTAGTTGTAATGACAGTTGTGCTTACTGCAATTCCTGCTCTAGGGTGGAAAATGGCCATTCCATTTGTAATTGGTGCAATCTTTTCTATCTTAGCCGGATACATTGGTATGCGTTTTGCTGTCATTGCAAATGTGCGCACAGCATCCTCTGCTCAAAAAAACATAGAAAGTGCGTTTAAAGTGGCTTTTTCCGGCGGTGCAATTATGGGTTTGTTGGTGGTTGGTTTGGGTGCGCTGGGCGTATGCATCGTTTCTTTGGTTTTTAAGGATTATAACATGCTAACTGGGTTTTCATTGGGTGCCAGTTCCATTGCACTGTTTTGCAGGGTTGGCGGTGGTATTTATACCAAAGCTGCAGATGTTGGTGCCGACTTGGTTGGCAAGGTGGAGGCCGGCATTCCCGAAGATGACCCCAGAAACCCTGCCGTAATAGCAGATAACGTAGGCGATAACGTAGGTGACGTAGCCGGCATGGGTGCCGATCTTTTCGAAAGTTATGTAGGGTGCATTGTTGCAGCTATGCTGCTTACTGTAACCATCGCCAAAGATGCAGGTGCCACATTTGTTATGCTGTTGGTGGGCTGCGGCATTGCCTCCTCTATTCTGGGTATTTTGGTTGTCCGATTGGTAAAAACAAAAGATGTTGCACGCACGCTCAATTTGGGTACATACCTTGCTGCAGGATTATTGGTCGTTTCTGCCTTCACATTGTCTATTACCTTAACTGGTACATTGCAATATTTCTTCGGTGTATTGTGCGGTATTGTTGCTGGTGTACTCATTGGCCAGTTTACCGAAATTTTTACCTCAGCCAAGCACAAGTCCGTCAGAAGCATTGCAGAATCTTCGCAAACCAGCAGTGCTACGAACATATTAACAGGCTATGCCATAGGCATGAAAAGCACGTCTCTGCCTATGCTTACTTTGGCTATAGCAATTATTGCAGCATATTCAGCAGCAGGCGCCTTTGGTGTAGTATTGGCCGCACTGGGAATGTTGGCCACGGTTGGGGTAATCATATCTGTGGATGCCTACGGCCCCATTGCAGATAACGCTGGAGGAATAGCTCAAATGAGCGGAGCAGATGAATCCGTTCGAAAAATTACGGATCATTTGGACAGCGTGGGCAACACCACCGCCGCCATTGGAAAGGGTTTTTCCATTGGCTCTGCTGCACTTACAGCTCTGGCTCTTTTTGTTGCCTACTCCGAAGCCGTGGGAATCACTGTGGTAAATTTGGTAGATCCGGTGGTTATTGCAGGTTTGTTTATTGGCGGTATGTTAACGTTTCTGTTCTCCGCCCTTACTATCGAATCTGTTTCCAAGGCAGCAAACCATATGATTAGCGAAGTTCGTCGCCAATTCAAAGCCGATCCCGGAATTATGAAAGGCACCAGCAAACCAGATTATGCAAGTTGCGTAGATATCAGCACAAAAGCTGCTCTTAAAGAAATGCTGTTGCCCGGCATACTAGCAATTGTTGCGCCTTTGCTGGTGGGCATTTTTCTGGGAAAGGTGGCTTTGGCTGGATTGCTGGCAGGCGCCACTGTTACCGGGGTTCTTTTGGCAATCAAAATGGCCAATTCGGGCGGCGCTTGGGATAATGCCAAGAAGTATATTGAAGATGGAAACTACGGCGGCAAAAACAGTGAGGCTCACAAGGCCTCTATTGTTGGAGACACTGTCGGAGATCCATTGAAGGATACTGCCGGCCCTTCTCTTAATATACTCATTAAGTTGATGAGTATTGTGGCAGTGGTATTTGCTCCATTGTTCCTAAGTTAATCAGTTCAAGATTGAATTGCAAAAAGGCTGTCAGTTTTGCTGCAGCCTTTTTGTATGCATCTTTTTAAGTTGCTTTTAATCTTATACCAATTCCGATTTGAAACATTTGTTTCAAATCACGCGCAATATGCGCGACTTGAAAAATAGTTTTTTATTTTTCGAGCGGGAATGTCGTTCAATAGTGATTCCATCCAAAATGCAGAGCGTTTTGGAACTGCCGTATGGCAGTGATAGAAATATCGCTTTTGCGATATTTCTATCAGGGATCAGTATTGCTTTTTAAATTCATCTCCCCTGCCCCACTGTACATTCAAAGTATAATATTGTAATATAAAGTAAAGTTAAATGAATCTTCCAATTTAAGCGGAGAATAGGTATGAAAAAAGTATTATTACTGTCAACAGGCGGTACCATTGCGTCTCAAAGGAAAGATCAAGCATTAGCACCACAATTAATTTCTTCAGATATTGTAAGCTATATTGATAGATACGCACACGATTTTAAAATTGAATTTCAAGATGTGCTTAGTCTAGATAGTTCCAATATTCAACCAGAACATTGGCAGAGCATTGCAACTGTGATTTACCAGAATCTTGGACAAGTTGATGGAATAATTGTTACGCATGGCACCGATACCATGGCCTACACTGCATCTGCTCTTAGTTTTATGCTACCAAATTTAAATAAAAGCGTTGTTCTAACAGGTTCCCAACTTCCAATAGAAAATTTGTATACCGATGCAACCAACAATATATTCACGGCCTTGGCCGCTATTCAGCAAAATATCACAGGCGTAACCGTTGCATTTAACAGAAAAATAATAAATGGCACAAGAGCCGTAAAAGTTAGCACGCTAGATTTCAATGCATTCGAAAGCATCAATGCCGATAACATGGCTGAAATATATGCCGATGGTTTGAGAGTATTTTCCCATCATACACAGCAAAACAGTTCATGTAAAGAAATTTGCTTAAAAAGCAATCTGTGTACAGATGTCTTCTTGCTTAAATTGATTCCGGGTACGAAACCCGAAATTTTAGATAGCTTGTTGGATATGGGATATAAAGGATTGGTGATTGAGGCTTTTGGTCTTGGGGGCGTTCATTTTATCAAACGGGATTTGCTTAGCAAAATAAAAAAACTGCGCAATGCAGGTGTGTCCATCGTTATTTGCAGCCAGTGCCTCTACGAGCGTAGCGATCTATCTGTATACGAATCAGGCAAACGTCTGATGGAACAGGGCGTACTATCCGCTTGGGATATGACCACCGAGGCCGCAATCACCAAACTGATGTGGGCCTTGGGGCAAACCAGCTCTGTCGCCGAAGTTGCCGAAATCTTTGCAACCAATTATGTTGGCGAAATTTCGCCCTACTAGCAATGGAATTAACCCCGTTCACAAAAAAGAATCCAATCAATTTTTATTGTTGGATTCTTAGTCTCACTCTTTTTACAAAAAGCCACTGGCTATCTTCTTTCCTTTAATTCCGCAAAAAGATCATGCAGGCTCAATCCCTTTTCATTCATCAGCACAAGCAAGTGATACAAAAGATCCGCGGCTTCGTAGCGCAATTCCTCGGTGCCTGCATTTTTGGAAGCAATAATCACTTCTGCACTCTCTTCGCCAATCTTTTTCAACATTTTATCAATACCCTTGTCAAACAAATAGTTTGTGTAAGAGCCCTCTTTGGGGTGCAGTTTTCTTTCTGCAATCACATCGTACAGTTCGTATAAAATTGCCGAATTTGCCGTTTCCTTATTTTCCCACACTTGATTGAAAAAACAAGATTGCTTGCCTGTGTGGCAGGCAGGACCCGTTTGCCATACCTGTAGCAGCACACTGTCTTTATCGCAATCCAGCGTGAAAGACACCAGCTTTTGCACATTTCCAGATGTCTCGCCCTTCTTCCATAGCTTTTTGCGCGAACGGGAATAATAATGTGCAAAACCCGTAGCCAGTGTTTTTTTTACTGCCTCCTCATTCATATAGGCCTGCATCAACACTTTTCCGCTTTCCGCATCCTGCGCAATTGCAGGCACCAAGCCATCTTGGTTAAATTTAATTTGTTTCGTATCCATATACATACTCTCCCTATATCCGAACAGGAATGCCCTGTTCTTGCAGATATTCTTTCACCTGTGCAATTTCCAGTTCTTTATAGTGAAATAGCGATGCCGCCAGCACAGCGCTGGCTCCTGCCTTTTGTATCACTTCTGCAAAGTGTTCCAGCTTTCCTGCACCGCCAGATGCTATTACCGGCACATTCACATTATTTGCAATCAAAGCGGTCAGCTCTATGCTATAGCCATTTTTTGTACCATCCGCATCCATGCTGGTTAGCAATATTTCGCCAGCACCACGCTGCACCACTTCTTCTGCCCATCGCAGGGCATCCATACCTGTATTCACTCTGCCGCCGTTTAAATACACATCATAGCTGCCATCCTCTGTGCGCTTTGCGTCAATTGCAACCACCACACATTGGCTACCAAATTTATCCGCTGCCTTGTTTATCAGCTCTGGGTCTTTTATCGCTGCCGAGTTCACCGAAATTTTATCTGCACCACACTTTAATATCTGCCTAAAATCCTCTATGGTTCGTATGCCACCACCCACAGTCAGTGGAATAAACACCTGCTCTGCAGTTCTAGCCACCACATCTCGCATAATGCCCCTGTCGTCCGAAGATGCAGTAATATCCAAGAATACAAGCTCGTCCGCCTTTTGCCGGTTGTATTCCTTGGCAATTTCCACCGGATCGCCAGCATCCTTCAGGTTTTCAAAATTAACGCCCTTCACCACACGGCCATCGTGTACATCCAGACAGGGAATCACCCGCTTTGTTAACATACGCTCTCCCTCACTTCGCCGCTTGCATGGCTTCCTGTAGTGTAAATGCGCCCGCATAAAGTGCTTTTCCCACAATGCAGCCACAAGCGCCCGTGTCCTTTATCCTCTTTATGTCTTCTATAGAACTTACCCCACCAGAGGCAATCAAGTTCATCCAAGTATTTTTTACAATATTCTCCGTGTTTTCAAAATTGGGGCCTTGCATCATGCCATCCCGCGATATGTCTGTATAAATAATGGTTTCCGCTCCCAATTGATGCACATGCTTTGCAAACTCTACCGCATCCAAATCTGTATTGTCTACCCAGCCTTTTATTGCTACCTTGCCATTCTTGGCATCTATGCCCACCACAATCCTGCTTCCATAGTTTGCCAATGCCCATTCCAATAGCTCTGGGCTTTGCACTGCCGATGTACCCAGTATCACGCGGGAAATTCCCACATCATCCAGCCGCACCCGAATATCTTCCTTGGTACGAACGCCACCGCCCATTTGCACAGGTATTTTGATCGTGTTCACAATGCCGGTTACCGTATCCCTGTTTACAAATTCGCCCGAAATCGCAGCATCAAGATCTACCACATGCAAATAATCGGCACCCTCTTCTTCCCACTTTTTCGCCATTTCCAGTGGATTTCCATATTCTGTGGAATCAGCCATCTCTCCCTGTTTCAGTCGAACACACTGGCCATTCTTAATATCAATTGCCGGATAAAGTTTCATTGCAAACCTCCAAAGTTTTTCAATATTTTTAGTCCCTCATCCCCGCTTTTTTCGGGATGGAACTGCAAGCCAAACACATTTCCTTTCGTAACACCACAAGTAAAACGATAGCCATAATTGCAGTCAGCCAGCCTGTTTTCCTCTGGCACTTCCACTGCATGGTAGGAATGCACAAAATACATATAAGCTGGTGCAGAAAGCCCTAGGAACAGCGGGCTGTCTTTCGGCTGAATATCGTTCCAGCCCATATGCGGTATTTTCAAAGAGCGATCTTTCAATTCAAAAGGCTCCACCCTACCGGGAATCACTCCCAAACATTTGTATTGCCCATTTTCGCTGCTGCTTTCCAGTAGCAATTGCATACCTAGGCAAATGCCCAAAAAGGGCTTGCCCGTTTCTATTTGACGCATTATTTCTTCATCCAGCCCACGCGCTGCAAGGCGCGCTACAGCATCCGAAATCGCCCCCACTCCGGGAAGCACAATATGCGATGCATTGCTTAGCACTTTTTTATCATCCGTCACGCATGCAGAAAAACCCAAAAATTCAAATGCTTTTTCCACACTGCGCAGGTTGCCCATTCCATAATCCAGTATCGCAATCATAAAAGTCCCTTTGTAGACATCACGCCATCAATTGTAGGGTCTATGGAAACAGCCTCCCGCAGCGCACGGCCTGTTGCTTTAAAAGCAGCTTCTATAATGTGGTGTGCATTTTTGCCATATTGCATATTGATGTGCATGGTAAGCCCCGCATTGGTAATAAAGGCACGGAAAAACTCTTCGCACAGCTCTGTGTCAAACTCCCCCACCTTCGGCACGTCCAGTTGTATGTGAAATACACAATATGGCCTGCCGCTGATATCCAAATTTGCCATTACCAGCGCTTCATCCATAGGCACAAACTGCGTGCTGTACCGCCGTATGCCCGCCTTATCCCCTAGGGCTTCCTTCAGTGCTTGCCCCAGCACAATGCCGCAATCCTCCACACTATGGTGTGCATCCACGTCCAAATCTCCCTTGCAGGTGATATCAATATCAAATTGAGCGTGTTTTGCCAGCAACACCAGCATATGGTTGAAAAAGCCAACACCTGTATCTATATTGGCATTTCCCGTGCCATCTATATTCAATCGCAGCGCAATATCTGTTTCAGTTGTTTTTCGTTGTAGTTTAAATGTTCTTTGGCTCATCGCCTTCACCCCTCAAATCTAATGGCAGCGCTTTTTGCATGTGCCGTCAGTCCCTCTGCTTCAGCAAAGCATTTCACTTGCCTATACTCTTTTTCAAACGCTTCTTTGCTATAGTATATCACGCTGGATTTCTTTTGAAAATCATCAACATTCAAAGGCGAGGAAAACCTTGCTGTTCCATTCGTAGGAAGAACATGGTTGGTTCCTGCAAAGTAGTCACCCAGTGGTTCCGGCGAATATTCGCCCAGAAAAATAGACCCTGCATTCTTTATTTCGCAGAGCAACCGCTTCGGGTTTTCCACGCAAATTTCAAGGTGCTCTGGTGCTATTTGGTTGGATACCAAAATGCACTGCTCCATCGTTTCGCACAAAATAATGGTGCCATAGTTGCGCAGGGAAGCCTCCACAATGGTTCTGCGTTCCAGTACCGCAGCCTGTTTCAGTATTTCCTCTCGCACATCCGTTGCCATTTTTTCATCATCTGTCACCAGAATACATGCAGCCAGCTCATCATGCTCTGCCTGCGAAAGAAAATCCGCCGCCAAATAACGCACATTGGCATTTTTATCTGCAATCACCAGCACTTCAGAAGGGCCTGCAATCATGTCTATCCCCACAGTTCCATACACGCTCTTCTTGGCTAGCGCCACATATATATTGCCCGGCCCAGTAATTTTGTCCATTTGAGGAATGCTTTGCGTGCCGTAGGCAAATGCTGCAATTGCCTGTGCACCACCCATTTTAAAAATTCTATCTGCTCCCGCTATGTCCGCCGCCACAATGGTTGCGGCATTCACTTTGCCATCCATTGCGGGGGTTGCCACGCAAATATTGGGCACACCCGCACACTTCGCGGGAATAATATTCATCAACACGCTGGAAGGATAGGCTGCTTTGCCACCGGGCACATACACACCCGCATTTTCCACCGGCAAATATAGCTGCCCCAGCATAGCTCCGTCCTCTCGCTCTAAAAACCAATCCTCTCGCCGTTGCATGTTGTGGAATGCCTGTATATTGGCTGCGGATTTCCGCATTACCTGTATCAAGGCAGGGTCTACTTTTGTATATGCCTCTTCTATTTCTCGCCTAGAAACTTCCAGGCTGTCGGCATTCACATCATAGCGGTCAAACTCTTTTGTGTATTCAAACAATGCGTCATCTCCGCGTGCTCGCACATTTTCCAGTATGCAGTCCACCACTTTTTGTTGCTCTGCATAGTCCACCTGCGCACGCGACAGCAACCGTTCTTTTATTGTATTCGTATCACTGTAATTAATTATTTCCAGCATATTTTCCCTCCACGGCAAATCTATAGCAATGCCTCGCGCAAGCCTTCTATCAGTGGTTTAATCACATCTTGCTTGGTTTTAAGGCTCACTTGGTTTACCACTAGTCTTGCCGAAACATCGCAAACATCCTCCAGTATGGTCAGTCCGTTTTCTCTTATCGTGTTTCCACTCTCCACAATGTCCACAATCACATCACTCAAATCCAAAATAGGTGCCAATTCTATACTCCCATTCAGTTTGATTATTTCTATATCCTCACCCTTATCATCATAATACATTTTTGCCACGCGTGGATATTTGGTTGCCACGCGGGTAAGGCCAGATGTAATCTTTTCCTTTTTATTCAAATAGCCCGCCACGCATATTTTGCAGGCCGCAAAGCCTAGATCCAGCATTTCGTAAAGCGGAAGCCCCGCTTCCAGCAGGGTGTCTTTTCCCGCAATGCCAATGTCTGCCACACCGTGGTATACATACACAGGCACATCCGCTGGTTTCACAAAAATAAAACGAATGTCATTTCCCCTATCATACATCACCAATTTTCGCGTATCTTGACGCAATTCTGTTGTATCAATTCCGCATTTATCAAATAAATCTATTGCAAATTTGGCCAGCCTGCCCTTTGCCAACGCTATTGTAAGCATGCTATTCTCCTTTGTAGTCAAGTATTTCAAACTTGCTCTCATCGTATTTTGCACCGTTTGTTTCCATCACCACGCACTCGCCTTGCATGCGCAATTCCTGTGCATATTTATAGGCTTCTGCTCGGCTATTCGCATCACAGCGAATCACTTTCACCTTGGCTTCTTCTCGTTGCAGCTTGCCCTGTGCTTCCAGTACAATCAGCAATTCCCTTATGCCAATCGCAAAGCCCGTTGCCGCTGCAGGCCTTCCAAATTCGCTGGTCAATTCATCGTAACGACCGCCGGAAAGTATGGGCACACCAATGCCCTGTGCAATGCCACGGAATAAGATGCCCGAGTAATAGTTGAAATTGCTCAACAATCCAAAATCTATGGAAATATAGCTGCCATAGCCATAATCGCAAAGTATATCATAAACCTCTTGTATATTTTCCAGCGCAAAACGACATTGTTCATTTTTGGCAAATGCTTCCGCACGCGCCAGCACTTCTTCCCCGCCAAACAAATCCGAAAGCTCCAGCAAAGATTTTTTTATATCTTTCGCCACATTCAATCGGGAAAGTTCGTATTCCAGTTCCACATTGTTTTTGGTATCTATCATCAGGCGAATGCGTTCTTGCTGTTCTTCTGTAAAGCCTGCGTTCTGAATCAGTCCTTTAAAAAAGGCCACCTGCCCAATGTCAATTTTAAATTCCTCCAGCCCTGCCGCCAGTAAAGATTGTATCGCCACTGCCAGCACTTCTGCATCTGCTGCGGCGCCCGGTTTGCCAAACAGCTCCACTCCCGCTTGCGTTAGCTCTGCCCGGCCTTGTTCTCCCTTAAAGCCAAACACATTGCCAATGTAGCAAAGGCGTTGCACTTCGCTTTCCTCCAGCAATTTTGTAGCGGCTATCCGCGCAATAGGCCCCGTCATATCCGGCCGCAATGCCAAAATACGCCCTTCTCTATCAAAGAATTTCATCATGCTTTCCTGCACATATGGCACAGCCTCATGCATAAACACATCATAGTATTCAAAGGAAGGTGTTTCTATTTCCAAATAGCCGTTTAGCTTAAATTTTTTTCTGAATATATTTTCCAGCTTGCGCTTTGCAAGGCATTCCTCTGGTAAATAATCCCCTGTGCCCACTGGCACCTGCAGTTTTAATTGACTCATCTTTCGCCTCTTCTATTTCTATTTGTGCCTTATTTTAATTTAATGCTTTATCACGCTAAATCATTACTCCGTTAGCATAATGGTACCGCACATTGCGCTCACTGTCAAGTCATTTATGCTAATTCAATGCAATTTCCATCATTTTTTGTTTTGTTAGTTCCATGGCTGCCTTTGTAATATTCTCGTATTCCGCACCAAATTCGCTGCCCTGTGCCAATCGTTTCAGCACTTCTCGCGCTTTCTCCAGCTGTTTCATATCCTGCACCAAATTTGCCACCACCAGTGCCCCCTGCCCATGCTGGCGCGTACCAAACACATCACCCGCGCCTCGAAACTGCATGTCTTTTTCCGCAATCTCAAAGCCATCATTTGTCAGCGTCATCACCTTTAGCCGTTCCATCGCGTTTTGATTGTCAGAAATTAAAAAGCAATAGGATTGCTCCGTTCCCCGCCCCACGCGACCACGCAATTGATGCAGTTGTGCCAGGCCAAAGCGTTCTGCGTTTTGCACCGCCATCACGGTGGCATTTGGCACATTAATGCCCACCTCTATCACCGTGGTAGAAACCAGTATGCGGGTTTCCCCCGCCGCAAACAGCTTCATAATTTCCTGTTTTTGTGCATTCTTCAGCTTGCCGTGCAGCAATGCCATGGGAATGCCCTTGTAGTGCTTCCCTATTTCCGCAAACATTTCCTGTGCAGATTTCAGGTCATCATTTTCGCTTTCCTCTATCAACGGACACACAATATACGCCTGTCTGCCCTTTTTCAATTCTCTATGTATGAAATAAATCATATCTCGATATTTGGGCTCGCGTATCATATAGGTTTTCACGTCCTTACGCCCGGGAGGCAGTTCATCCACAATAGAAACTTCTGTTTTTCCATATAGCACCAGTGCCAACGAGCGCGGTATGGGCGTTGCCGACATAATCAGAGAATGCACATCATGCTTGCCCGCTATCGCCGCCCGTTGCTTCACGCCAAAGCGATGCTGCTCGTCAGTAATCAACAATCCCAAATTGTGAAATTCCACATCTCCATAAATCAATGCGTGCGTACCAATGATTATTTTTGCACTGCCGTCTGCAATTCGCTGCTTGGCTTCCCGCCGTTGCTTTGCCGTCATAGCTCCGGAAACCCGCACAATCTGCTCCTCCGGAAACAGTGCTGCTGCCGTTTTACAGTGCTGTTCTGCCAATATTTCGGTAGGTGCCATCATAATGCTTTGGTAGCCATTTCGCGCCAAACAATCCATAGCAAAAAAAGCCAGCACAGTCTTCCCACTGCCCACATCGCCTTGTATCAGGCGGTTCATGTAGCATGGCTTCCCAAAATCTGCGGCAATGTCCCTCATCACTTTGTTTTGTGCATGGGTAGGCGTAAAGCCCAGCTTAGCTGTAAAGCCACTTATGTCAGGCTCCAAAATCCTTAGTACAATTTGGTTATTTTCCAGTTTTTCCTCATTCAGCAGCTCTATCATGCGGCAAAATATCAATAGCTCATCAAACACCACGCGTGCGCGCGCCTGCTTCACTTGCTCCAAATCACGCGGAAAATGAACACCCAAAAGAGCACTTTTGATATCCGGCAATGCAAATTGCTGCCTGAAGCTCACAGAATATATCTCTTTCATGCTTGTATTGGAAATCGCATATTTAATCATTTTGCGCAACATATTTTGCTTTAACCCAGCAGTGAGTGGGTAAATTGGTGCAAAGGGCTCTGCCGGTTTTTGAAAGTAAATTTCAGGTGAAGCAATGCTCACCTTGTTTTTGTTGTATACCAGCTTGCCATACAGGTAAACTGTATTTCCTTTTTTAATATACGATTTTACGTGAATTTGGTTGAATATATCTACATTCACTGTCAGGCTGTCATCCGAAACTTCAAAGGAAGTAATCTCCATGCCTCTTCTCACGCGACGAGTGTGTAGGTCTGTATCCACCTGCACGCAAAAAAGAGCCATTTCTCCCAGGCTGGTATCTGCCAGTTTTCGCACTTTAGATAAATCACGATACGTTCTGGGCAAGTAGTAAAGCAAGTCCCGCACAGTACTTACATTCACTTTTGCCAATGCTTTTTCTGTTTTTTCGCCTACGCCGCTCATATTGCGCACGCTGTCTTTCAAGTTCATGCCCACTCCAATATTTGTGAAACAGTATCAAATCGAATCTTCGTATAAAAAAAGCCAGATAACAAATATCCGGCTGCTTCTTACAATCGCATCATTCCACTGCAATCAGGTATTGATACACCGGCTGCCCGCCAAAAACCAATTCTGCATCAAAGCCCGGAAAGTCCTTTTTCACCAAGTCCAACAGCTTATTCGCCTCGGTCTCCTGCACATCCTCGCCATAATAGATAGTCACTATTTCAGAATCCTCATCTGTCAGTTTTCCCATCATATCCATAACCACCTGCTCCAGATTGCTGCTGTTGGCTACAATTTGTCCATCCGCAATGCCAATCACATCCCCTTTTTTTATAGAGGAACCGTTCATCTTTGTGGTTCGCACTGCATTGGTTATTTGGCCAGTCTTCACCTGTGCAATCGCCTTGTTCATACGTTGCACATTTTCTTCCAGGCTACCCTCCGGGTTGTAGGCCACAGCGGCCGCAATGCCCTGCGGTATAGATTTGCTTTTTACCACCGTCACATTGTGCTTGCAAAGGTCTGCCGCCTGCTCTGCTGCCAGAATAATATTTTTGTTGTTGGGCAATATAATAATATTATCTGCGTTACAGCTGTCAATCACTTTCAGTATATCCTGTGTAGAAGGATTCATAGATTGCCCTCCCTCCACAAAGCCGTCTATCTGCCAGTCTGCAAAAATCTCTCGTATGCCCTCGCCAGCACTTACCGTCACCACCGCCAGCTCCTTGCGTTCCAAACTGGGCACATCGTATACATCCGCAATTTCCCTGTGTTGCTCTCGCATATTGTCTATTTTTATCTGGCTCAGCTCGCCCAATATTTGCGCATATTGCAGCGCCAGCCCAGGCTCATTGGTATGCACGTGTGTCTTCACCAATGAAATATCACCCACTACCAAAACACAGTCTCCAATTTTAGCAAGGTTACTGCGATAGGTATCTATATCCCTTTCCTGCGTGTCAGGATATAGTTTTTTTATAAAAAACTCCGTACAATAGCCAAACTCAATCTCGTCATTCAGGGACATGTTCGTAAAATCAGCTATCATCTCCGTTTGGAAAATCTCACTGGAATTTACTTTTCCGCCATCCAGCACTGCTTTAAAGCCCATTAGCAGAACCAAAAATCCAGCGCCACCAGCATCCACAACGCCCGCTTCTTTCAGCACCGGAAGCATCTCTGGCGTTTGTTTCAGCGTTTTTTCTCCCTCTTGAATGCAATATTCCATCTGTTTTTTTAGGTCATCCGAGCGTTTGGAGAACAACTCTGCCGCATCAGCCACACTTTTTACCACAGTTAAAATAGTGCCTTCTTTGGGTTTCATTACAGCTTTGTAGGCAAACTCGGTACCACGCTGAAACGCAAGTGCCAGCATCTCTGTGCTGGGCTCGCCTTCCCAGTTTACAATTGCATCTGCAAAACCTGCAAAAATCTGTGATAATATCACTCCCGAGTTTCCCCTTGCGCCTTGCAACGCTCCAGAACTCATGGCTTTTATCACAGATTTTATATCCAAACTTTTCTCAGCTATAGCAGCCACTTCTCTCGCCGCCGTTATCATAGTGAGTGACATATTGGTTCCTGTATCGCCATCCGGCACAGGAAATACATTCATTGCATCCAGCGTATCTTTATTCTGCTCCAAAATTGCGGCAGCGCTAAGCACCATTTCTTTCAGCATACCGCCATCAAGCTTGTTTGCCAATGATAAAGCCCCCTTAAACTTGAATTCCCTGCACAATAATATCTACGCTATGCACATTCAATCCCGTCTCTTTTTCTACAGAATATTTTACTTTGTCTATAATATTTTCCGCCACTGCCGATAAAGAAACTCCGTATTTTACAGTGATATAAAGCTCTATCATAATGTTTTCACTGCCATCCGTTTTGATATGAACACCTTTTTCCAAGTCTCCACTTTTGAACAAATTGGCAATGGCAGATGCAGCGTTTTTTTGCGACATGCCCACCAGACCATAGCACTCAGTAGCACTAATCCCCGCTATTGTAGAAATACATCTGTCATCATAAGTTATTGTTCCATAATTATTTTTTAGTACAGCACCCATGTTAAAAACCTCCCATAATGGTTTATTTTTCTAGAGTTACGCTATGGCAAATTATTTACCATAGAAAAATGAATATACTAATTATATAACATCTTTTGTTTAATATCAAACAGTATTACTGCCACACACTCGCTTTTTAAATAGCTTTTACAGTTGTTCCTTTCGTCATAAAAGCATAACCGATTTCTTGTGTTACAGTAAATTCACAGATACACAAGAAAATACTTGCATTAGTCGCTCATAAATGATAAAATTAACAGCGTTTGATATGTACAATAAGAGGGAGGTGTTTTGTATGGCCAAATATTGTGAGGTATGCAACAAGGGTGTTATGTCCGGTAATAAGATCAGTCACTCACACAGGAAATCCAGGAGAATTTGGGCGCCCAATGTGCAGCGCGTTAGAGTGATTGAGAATGGCACTCCCCTGAGAAAATATGTTTGCACACGCTGTCTGCGTTCAGGCAAAGTGGAACGTTACGCAAACTAATTGCACTGTAGACTGTAGTCAGTTGAGGCAACCATCCGGTTGCCTTTTTTGTTCTCATTTATTATTTTTGAGCCTTTTTTAGTTTTATTATAATCAAAGGATTGTCTGTTTCTATTGTCGCTACCTGCCGCTGTAATATATTACTAACACCGCGTGGCCTGCTATTGGTAAGCAACAGCCCTTGCAAAGGATACTTCATACCGCTTACAGTCACCGTAGCCTCTTTGTCAGCAGGAATTAAGGATACCGTTTGCCCCACCTCCCCTTTGCATTCAAACCTTCCCTGTCCCAGCTCCAGCGTTTGCAAGTCATCTTCTATGACAAGGCAGATTTTTTTTTGCTGTGCCCATTTCAAAAGCATAATATTAGAGAGCAAGTGATCTATGCGCCCCCCCGTTCCGCCCAGCAAAACAATCTTACACGCACCGCGTTTCACCGCCATTTCCAGTGCTAGGAAGGCATCCGTATCATTCTTCTCCACTTGTGCCCGCTCGCATACACTCCCCAGTTTGCACATCCGTTCCACACATTCCGTTTCCACAGAATCCATGTCCCCCACTACTGCGTCTGGCACTGTCTGCAGTTCCATCAGAGGCAGCAAACCACCATCCACCGCAACCACCCAGTCACACCACGCCAATTTTTCCTTTAGCAGTGCTGGGGATGGCGGTTCGCCTGCCGCAACAATTAGAACCTTCACTTCATACGTCTCCGCATTTCACGCGCTGTTTCTACCGGATCTTGCGTATCAAATATAGCGCTGCCTGCCACCACTACATTGGCACCACAGCCCACAATTTCTGCAATATTATCCAAGCTTATGCCGCCATCCACTTCCACTTCAATCTCTCTTCCACTCTCATCCACCATAGCGCGCAGATTGCGCAGCTTATCCGCCACAGCAGGTATAAACTTTTGGCCGCCATAACCGGGATTGACCGACATCAACAGCACCATATCCACATCGTCCATAATGTAGTCCAGCACATCCAGCGGAGTTGCAGGGTTCAGTACCACGCCCGCCTTTTTTCCGCAATCCTTTATCATTGCCAAAACGCGCTGTATATGGTCTGTTGCCTCCACGTGGAAAGTAATAATATCCGCCCCCGCCTTCGCAAAGCGTTCCACATAGCGGCCAGGGTCGGCAACCATCAAATGCACATCTAACGGAATTTTCGTCGTTTTTTTAATATCCTCTATCATTTTAAACCCAAAGGAAATATTGGGCACAAACATACCATCCATCACATCGCAGTGCAGATATTCCACGCCTGCTTCTTCCATCATACGAATACCGCTTTTCATATCCACAAAATTTGCAGATAGCAGCGATGGTGCCAATTTCATCATCTCTTGTCCTCCAATGCCTTTTTTATTTTTATGTATCTATCATATCTTTCCGTGCTTATTTTGCCTTGTTCCACGGCTTGTTTCACTGCACACCCCGGCTCTTTGTCATGCACACAGGATGTAAACCTACACTTAGTTGCTTCCTTTACAAATTCTCTATAATAGGCAGCCAATTCCGGTGCGCTCAACTCTCCTATTTCAAACATGGAAAAGCCCGGTGTATCCAGCACATATGCATTCAGCTTAGGCAAATACATCAGTTCAACAACGCGAGTGGTATGCTTTCCTCGTGCTGTTTTTTTGCTCAATTCACCAATTTCCAAATGAATATCCTCATCCAACACATTGATCAAAGAGGATTTTCCCACTGCAGATTGACCTGCGAAACAGATGCATTTACCGCGCAGTTCCTCTTGCAGTTTATCCAAACCAGTCTTTTCGTATGCCGAAACATAAAGTACGTCGTAGGCTTTATACTGCCTATCAATTTCATCTGCAAATTTTTTGCTAGTTTCAGATTTATTGATACATATTACGGGTTTGATATTTGCTTTTTCCGCTTGAATTAACAATTTATCACACAACATAAAATCTATATGCGGTTTGGATGCCGAAACCACCAACAGCATGGTATCCACATTGGCAACCGGTGGACGCACCAGCTCATTTTCACGAGGATAAATTTGCTCAATAAAGCCATATTCCAGACCATTTTGCCGGGCAAATTCTACAAAATCTCCCGCAATCGGTTTGATGTCTTCCTTTCGAAACCTGCCGCACGCCTTACACTCATGTACCTTGCCATCAGCATCATTTACATAGTAAAAGCCACCAATGCATTTTATTATTCTGCCCTTAATGATTCTTACCCCACTCTTTTCAGTTCCACTGTTTCACTTTTTGCCACAGCACCGTTCACAAAAACAACCATCTTCTTTTGCAAACTTTCCGCCTCACTATCGTAAGAGAATATCACATCCGAAAATGTAATCTCCTGCCTTCCTGCAGGATACGCCTTTACACTCACGGTATAATAAATTGGTATGCCATTTATTGCATCGGCCACCGCCGCCACCACCATTGTCTGGTCTTCCTGAATATCAATCTCAAAACTGCCGGTATACTTAAATTCATTTCCTGCAGGTTTGGAAATTGTTAGAAAAATAGGTTGATCCTGTAGCTGCTCTGTATCCTTTTCAGGATCTTGCACTATTACTTGACCTTCAGGCAATGCGGATTCTTCTTCGAATATAAAATAATTGGTATTGGCAAATCCATTTTTTTGCAGCTTTATCAAGGCATCATATACATCGCTTCCTACAAGGTCTGGCATTTGTATTTTCTTTTCATCCGGAGAGATTTTCACGTATAAGGTTACGTCGCTGTTTGGCGAAATTGGCTGCCCTGCCATCGGCTCTTGTCGCAGCACATTGCCAATGGGCATATCCCCCTCAGTTTCTTTCACAATAGCATCTACAGTAATGCCTGCTTGTGCCAATACTTCTTCCGCTTCCTGCTGGGTTTTATTTGTTATATTCGGCATAATGTCCGCGCCAGTTCCCTCGCTTACCACCAGCGTCACCGTGCTGCCCTCTTCCAGCTCACTGTCACTTGCCGGTGTTTGGCTAATCACCGTATCTTTCGCCGCTTCATTCTGTATGTATTGCATTTTGGATGCAAAGCTTTTATCCGCAAGCAGTTCCACCGCTTTTTTCACATCCATGTCCGTTACATTCGGAACTTGAATGGCCTTTCCTGCACTTTGGTTCAATATCAAACTCAAAATTAAAATAAGAACCGCCACCACTCCCACCGCAATGGCAATAGACGAGAACACCTTGTTCACATTTTTTCGGGAACGCTTGGCATAAACTTCTTCTATGTGCTGTTGTGTACGATGGCTTTCAGTGTATTTCACATAATTTCCATCTGGTTCCGTTAGGCAACGCTGCAAATCCTCGTACACTGTAAATGCCGATTTATATCGGAAATGTTTGTCCTTTTCTGTGGCTTTTAATATAATGCGATTCAAACTTTCAGGGATATCGGCATTTTCTTCCCGCGCACTTGGCATAGGCTCATTAATATGTTTTAGTGCAATGGCTACAGAAGTATCCGCATCAAAAGGCACATGTCCCGTCAATGCTTCATAAATCAAAATACCCAGAGAATAGATGTCCGACCGCCTATCTGCCCTCTCTCCTCGTGCTTGTTCCGGAGAAAAATAGTGCACAGAGCCCATCACGCTGTTGTCTTCCAGTGTAACCGTGTTTTGCGCAATGTTTTTTGCAATACCAAAATCGGCTATATATGGCTCGCCCGTCATGTCTATCAGTACATTGTGCGGTTTTATGTCACGATGAACAAATCCCTTCACATGCGCATATTCCAACGCCAAGCATAGCTTTTTCGCAATATTCACAACATACTTAATAGGAAGCGGTCCGTTTATCTGAATCAGGTGCTTCAGTGTTTTACCCTCTATCAAATCCATAACAATGTAATACATACCATTGTCTAGGCCTGCATCGTAAGCGCGAATAATATTTGCGTGGCGCAATTTCAAAGAAGCCTGCACTTCTTTTTTAAAACGCTGCACAAATTCCTCGTTTTTTGTAAGCTCGGGTTTTAATACTTTTACCGCAACAATCTGCCCGGTCATTTCGTCCCTTGCTCTATAAATAAATGCCGTTCCCCCTGCGTCAATCTTTTCCAATAATCTGTATCGACCCGCAAGCAGTCTGGTTTTATCTATCATTCCGCTCCTTCTTCCCACGGTTCATTTTTTGCAATAACAACTGAAATATTGTCTTTTCCGCCCGATTCCAAGGCGAAATCTACAAAAAATTGCGCTTTTTGCCTTATGTGATTGCTGTCCGCCAGCACATTTCGCATCATATCCTCATCTACATATGCCGTCAGTCCATCCGAACACAAAAGCAACAAATCTCCTTCTTTCCACTCTAGCTGATAGAAATCCACTTCCAATTTTTTCATGCCTAATGCACGCGTAATAATATTCTTAAAAGGATAGTCTCCCGCTGCATTTGGCTTTATCACTCCCGAATCAATTAGGTGTTGCACATAGGTATGATCCTTTGTTACCTTGTGCAGGCTTTCTCCATTGAATAAAAAAGCACCTGAATCCCCCACCTGTGCTATTATTAGGCTATCGCCAGCTGTATAAGCAAATGTCAGTGTAGTACCCATACCTTGCAAATGCTCATTTCTTTCCATATCTGCCAGCAAACATGTGTTGGCATATGTTATTGCATCCAATATTTGCTCTTCGGTAAGCACCTCGGTACGCAACTTTTCAATAAACCGTTTGATACAGGCGGCAGCTGTTTTACTGGCAACTTCCCCCGCTGCATGTCCCCCCATGCCATCGGCAACCAAAAAATAGTGTGGCTTATCTTCGCACTCTATCATCACCGTGTCTTCATTTGTTTGCCTCACTTTACCTACATGGGTAATTCCAACTGTTTTCATATATACCCCTTCTATCCCCCAGTATTTATTAGGGGGTTGTAACTATCTGCTTTCGCACCAATATGAATGCCACCCAATCTTCCGGTTCCGCCCATTCGGCATCCCTCGTTGTTAATTGGAGCATCTTAGAAAAACTGGTACAACACTATGTATCTATTATATCTTAATTTGGCTTAATTTCAATTGTATCTTCCCGAACACATAAATTTGAATATTAACACTTGCAAAACCATCGAAATATGATAGAATAAATAGCGTGCTTGTAAACAAGCCGTCAGTTCTGGGTGTAGCGCAGTTTGGTAGCGTGCTTGAATGGGGTTCAAGAGGTCGCAG
>CAZQBV010000010.1:0-46374 GCA_964592125.1 uncultured Christensenella sp. | reverse complement strand
AAGCGATGCCTCCCCATGCGGTTGGCCGCCGTTGTGTAAAAGCTGTTCCCCGAAAAAAATGCCCGCGGCTCGTTTTCCGTTACAATGCCGCCATCAAAAAACAGTGCGCATTTATCCGCATATTCCGCACAGAACTCCACATCGTGCGACACCATAATAATGGTTACGCCACTTTCTTTCATCTTTTGCAATATTTGCGCAAATTTATGCTTGAAAAAGCTGTCCATCCCCTTGGTTGGCTCGTCCAGCAGCAGCACCTGAGGGTCTGTTAGCAGCACCTTGGCAAGCGCTGCACGCTGCTGTTCCCCACCGCTCACATCGTATGGGTGCATGTGCAGCAGCTCGGTAATTTCCGTTTGTTCCGCCACTTCCGCTACCAACGCACGTCGCTGCTCTGCTGTGTGCTTGCTGCCAGCCAACATTTCATACAGGTCCTCCTCTATGGTATTGCACAAGAACAAACTTTGCGGGTCTTGGGGCAACATAGCCAGTCCTTTTTTTGCACGATCATTTGCATTTAGTTTCAATATATTTTCGCCATTCAGCTTCACTTTGCCACGGTACGCGCGGCACACCCCGGCTATGGCATACAGTGCGGTGGTTTTGCCTGTGCCATTCCCCCCGGCAATGCAGTACAGCGTGCCCGCCTCCACGCTAAAGTTCAAGTCGCGCAGCACATCCTGCCCGTCTTTTTTGTAGCGAAACCACACATCCTTCATTTGCAGAACCGGCTTTTCTTTTTTATCTGCCATGTGGTTGTGCAGGGGAATTTCCATAGGTTCATATTTGTTCAAATACTCTTTGCCATCCCTCACAGTAATTGGGCAGTTGGCTTGTTCCCCACTTTCCAATGCCAAATAAATGCGCATGGGCGCAGGCATTGCATACAGCATAGGGTCGTTGCTATCCCGTAATTCGTAGCCAATCTCCCGCGGTTTTCCTTTTGCGGCAATGCGACCGCGGCTCATTACCAATGCGCGGTCTGCCAGCGGAAGCGCATCCTCCAGCCGATGCTCCGAAAGCACTATGGTAGTGCCCAACTCCCTGTTTATCTTTTTGATGGTAAACAAAAAATCCGAAGCGGCTATGGGATCCAGTTGCGAGGTTGGCTCGTCCAGTATTAGCATAGTTGGCTGCATGGCCATAATAGAGGCCAAATTCAACAGTTGCTTTTGCCCACCGGAAAGCTCTGCCACATTTTTGTGGTACCAGCTTTGTATGCCAAAAAAACTGGCCATTTCCGCAACGCGCAAGCGTATGGTGGAGCTATCCACACCCAAACTTTCCAGGCCATAGGCCAGCTCGTGCCACACTTTATCCGTAACAATTTGATTGTCCGGCTTTTGCAGTACAAAACCAATTTCCGCCGCCTGCTGCCGCAGGTCAATTTCTGCCAGTGGTTTTCCTTTGTATTGCAACGCTCCCTCGCGCTGCCCATGCGGGGTAAGTGCCTCTTTAAAGTGACGCAGCAGCGTGCTTTTTCCGCAGCCCGATTTGCCGCACACCACCAAAAACTCGCCTTCTTCCACAGCCAAGCAAATATTGCTTAAGGCCGGCCGTTTCCCCTCGGGGTATGTAAATGTCAAACCTTGGATATCAAAGAGCGCCAAGTGGCTTCCTCCTTTATTTGAAGTAACAGTGGCAACATGCACACAATGGCAAACGCTGTGCAGGCAAAGGCACTTAACGGAGTCGCCGCATTCATGCCAAAGGAGGGGAAGTACCGCACCCAAACTGTTTTTGTAACAATCGCCACAAATATAAATAGCAACAATGCCCCCAGCACTGCCAGCATAGATTTATCCCGCGCATCAAAGCGATAAATAGAGTATGCCGTGCGGTGCTTCAGGCCATAGCCGCGGGATTTCATAGAGTCTGCCGTTTCCACCGCATTTTCCAGCGCCCAAGTTACCATTATGGATAAAATTTTCATGCCATGCCGCACCCGAATCAGCCAGTTTCCAGCGGAAACATCCCGCCCTAGGCAACGCTGTGCATTCGATATTTTTTTTATCTCTGCTTTAAATTTGGGCACAAAACGCAGCGCCATAGAAAAGACCAGTGAAAGCGCGGGTATCAATCTGCCAAACAAATATACAAATTTATCCGAAGTCATCACTTTGTTGTAGCAGGAGAACCACATAATTACCGAAACCAGCATGCAGCCCGACGCAATGCCAAACTGTATGGATTCCAGCGTAATGGGGTTGCCGCCCCAATAGGTAAGAATGGTAATGCCCTCGTGGTTGAATGCCACATTCACAAATGCTGCCAAAAGCATCATGGGCACCAGCCCCAACAGGTTAAACTTCACAGCTTTTTTCCCGTTCAAGTAAATGGAGTATGCCATAGAGCTTACAAAAGAAATGGCCAACAGCACCGGATGAAACAAGAAAATAGTAACCAGTATCACAAACCCAAAATATAGGAAGTTGATGGACGGATGATAGGTAGAAAAACTGTCTCTCATACTTTTACCCTTCTTAAAACAGTGTTGCCTAGCTGGGGCGCTGCCATGTTACGCCAAAGTCTCTGCCCAAATCGCAAGTGTAGTGCCACTCCACCGTGTCTCCATCCTGCAATTGGTAGCGGCTGGGGCCATAGTTGGGAAACCAGCCATTCACAGAATACATCCAGCCGGAAAGCTCTCCGCAGTCGTATTCATAAATATTGTTGATGCCTTCTATATAGCTGCTGTTATAGCCGGGCACGCTCTCATATTCCATATGTATGCGGTTGTTTTGTACCTCGCGCAGCAGCACATCAAACACATTTTCCCCTTCGTAAAAAACCACCTGCCGCGCCGCGTATATCACGCCATCTTCGGGCAGCACTTCCATTTTATCCGTATTGAATTGATCCATATAATTGAATATGGAAGAACATTCTATCAGCAAGGTACAGCTTTTTTCAGCACCCGTTTTCACAGTATCCTGTGCTTCCACTGGCTGCGGCATGCCCTCGGGCACGGGATCTGTACCATAAAAATCACGCAGGGAAGCATCGCTTTCTTTGTAGGTATTGGCCTCTTTCAAATACTTTTCGCGTTCGGCCTTGTCCATATCCTTCACATTGCTTGCGTCTACATCGTAGTAGTCATCCGCCTGATCCGTTGGTTTTCCAGTGGGCGCTTCTGTTGTCGCGGGCACTGTTGGCTCTGCCATGCTTGCAGGTGCTTCTGTTGCCGCAGGCGTTTCCACTGCGGGCGCAGCATTTTGTGCAGGCGCACAGCCCACGCACATGAACATCAATACCAACAGTACAATTCCTAAACTCCAGTGTTTGTTTCTCATGCTTTCTTCACTCTCTCATTCCTTTTATACAGCAGTATTACAGTAACTACCACAGCAACACCGCACAGCATTGCGATCAAAAGCCATGCAAAATGGGGCTGCTGTTCCTGCGGGGGTATCGGCAGCGCATTGTCGGTTTGTTCTTCCTGCATTGCCGTTTCGTCTACCTCTGGCACATCCATTGTTGTCTTCGCCACTGCGGCACCAGCAGCATCCTCTTTTTCTGAAGCCATCAATTCCAAAACAGAAGCTTTCTTTGCACGCTTTGCCACAAACCAGTCACTGCAATGCGTCATGAAAAAGCTGGCCCAACCACCTTCCACCACAGCCTTCTGATCCGGCTCGGCACGCATTGTTTTTTCGTTGTAGTAGAACAACAGGTATTCCCCATCGGGCAGTGCCGTTTCTATTTCCACCAGCATCTTGCCCGGCAGCTCTCCTTCGTGCCCAAAGCTAACTATAAATGGGTTTTCCGCCAGCTTGCTTATATTTGGTGCATTTTTGCCACCAATAGAAAGTTCCGTATTCAGTTGCATTGGTTTTACAATATCTTCCCCATTAAAGGTAAGGCGATATGCCTCTCCTGTTTTCGTTTCCCCTTCAATGCGCAGGTTGATATCCTGCCCCATCATCTCTTCAAAAATAGACTTCTTCAGTTCTTCCGCTTTGCCCTTCTTGGTTTGGTTTATTTGTATGGTGGCTTTCTTGCCCACCGCCAGCAATACATAATCCCCACCTTGGGCAGTGCTAAATTCCACATTGCTTCCCTGCACATTCACCGCTGCTATTCGCTGCAATTTGCCCGCTGCATAGCGATATAACGTATACGCCCCATCTGCCGCACCCACTTGCGCCGATACTGAAATTGTGCCCGGCAAGGCGCCCTGCTGCGCAAAAGAGATCCAGTACGCATTTTTTAGAATTGCAATGGAGGTTTCCACGGTTGTGTTTCCTATGGAAAGTGCGGCATTCATATCCGCAGGCGCCGTTACATTTCTGCCATCAATGTGCATGCTGTAGCCCCACCCGCCGTCTTCATCTTCATAGGTATAGCTGTCTTCGCTGCCCCGTATCCGTTCAAATACCTTTTGGGAAATCACCCGCTGCCCCAGCGCATCCAGTATCTCCTTGGCATCCAGCAAGCTTTGCGCATTTTCCACATAGGCTCTGTCCGCCTCGTTCAAACCTATATAGGTAGCCAAAAGAGATGTTATCATCTCCGCATCTGCTTTGGTTATATTCTTGGGGTTCAGCTTGTTCCAAATGTCTTCATCCAGTTGCTTCACGGTGGCCTCAATCCGCGCAATGGTCGCCTTCGCATTGTTTATTATTTTGGTGTAGGATGCCTTCCCCGGAAAGTCTGCCAGTTTGCTAAGCCGTTCCGCAAGCAACGCCACATTGCCCTTGTCCGCAATGCCCAACGTTTTTGGCAATGCCTTGATTGCTGCAATCACTTCGTTGCGCTCTTTTTTGTCTTCGGGGGGCGGTGTTTCTTTGTCCCTCATATCATACAACCGTGATTGGCCTGTAATGTTGCGATAATACGATGTTAGCGCATACATCCCCTGATCTGTAGCCATTGGGTTTGGGCTGCCGCCTGCAGAATGGCTGAAAGAGCCATCCGGCTTGTAGTAGCGCATCAGGTCATCATATGCCGTTTTCCCATTTTTCACAAAGCGGGCATCGTTCAACGCTATGCCCATTGCATTTAGCGCCACAATGGTTTGCACAGTTGCCTCGCAATTACCCCATCCGCCATATTTATCCTGTTTTGCGCTGGAAAAAGCAAGCGCCCTGTCTATTGCGGCACGTGCGTTAGCGTTGCTTGCGGCATAGGGCGCCAGTGCTGTTACCACCATGCCCGTCAAATCCGAATCTCCACTTTGGGCAGTGGGCAATAGCGCCCAGCCGCCATCCGGCAACTGCCTTTCCAATATGGCGCTAACCAGCTTGCTGCGGGTTGTGGAAACTTTTGCAGTGGTCTTGGGCACTTCGTATTGTTTTGCATCCAGCGCAATCAGTGCCCAAGCCAAGCCATTTGGCCCCTGCCGCGAAACATTGGTATAATCCGCCAGCGGCAAAAGCACATTGTATCCATTTACATTGATTGGATCTACCCCAATGGCGCTAAGCGCCAACACCACACGCGAATAATCCGTATACAGCGTGGTGGTTAGCGCCCCTTCTTTATCCTGTAGCTCTGCATACAGATTTCCCAAATAAGTTTGCTGAAATTCCTTTGTAATGCTGCCATAGCGGGCAAGACCTAGCACCGTCCACTCGCCATGCGCCACCGAAAATTTTGGCGATTTCACATTTGCCAGCTGGTATGCCGATATTTGATCCAACAATCCTTTCAGTTGCGTTGCATCTGGCAATGCAGCCTGTGGCTCTGCTTGCGGCTCTTGTGAATCGGCCTGCGCTGCCTCCACTTCCACTATCTCTATATCGCCCATATCTTCGGGAATGGCCTCTTCCGGTATCTCTTGCGCACCACTTTCGGGCAGTGCTTCCGGTTCAGTAGGCAGTATTTCCTCTGTCACATCGGCTGGCAAAGCAGTCTCTGGAGAAACGGCAAATGCCGGCGAAGCCAAAAGGCCTGCCAGCATGAACGCCGTTATGATGATTGAGGTAATTCGCTTTTTCATGGCTTGTGCCACCCAACTAAACTGTTATTTTGCACGCACCGCCACAGGGCCGGCCGCACTGCTGGTTATTTTCTTCCCATCCACATAGCGATAGGCAACTATTTTATAATAGTAAACTTTTCCAGATTTCAAGCTATTATCTGTATAGCTTCCTGCTTTGGTTGCTTTGATAGCTTTAAAACCAGTTGTTTGTTTTTCAGAACGATACACCGTATAGGCACTTGCCCCTGCAGATTTGCCCCAGCTTAGCTTTGCGCCACTTTTCACTGCCAAGGCTTTCATTCCCGTTACTTTGGGCAATACGGGTTTCGCACTTACCACACCGGATGTAACCGATATAACATCTTCACCCTCCGGCTTATCGTACTTTGCATAGGCTTTTACTTTATAGTAATAGGTAATTCCCGTCTTCAGCCCTGTATCTTCAAACCCAATTGCTGTGCCGCTGCCAACACTTTTAAAGCCTGCACTTTTGCTGGTAGAACGATACACTGTATATTGGGTATCTTTGTTTTCCACAGCTTCATCCCAGCTTAGTTGAACACTGCTATAACCAGCACTTACGGCCTTTAGGTTTTTCACCGCATCCGGGTTTTCATATTCATTTTCCCGTTCACCCACTTTTATGCGTAGGTTATAGGTTTCGGCAGGCACTTCTGATGCACCCATATCCGCATTCATGGTGGGCCATTTCGGGTCTCCACATTTCACAACAATGTTGTCATCATGCTCTATTTCTATTGCGGCAATGCGCTGCACGTCATTCACGCGCACCTGAAAGTTTTTGTTGCTGGCAGTGGGCGTTACCACTACGCTTTCCGTTCCTTCCGGCACTTCCAAATAATAACTGTGCTTCTCTTTATCAAATGCGGGCGACAGCTTGCCCACGCTTACGCTGATGTTTTTCACCGTTTTGTCGTTGCTATAAAAATCGCCACCCAGGTCATTGCCATAGTCCAAGGTATACAGTACGCTTACGGTATCTCCATCCTGCAGCTTGCCGTTCGCCACGGTGTAGTCCCCCGCGCCGCTGTCTGTAAACCAGTCGTTCAGCAGCATCATCCAGCCGCCATAGGCGCTGCCCATGCCCTGATGCAGCCCATCCACTTCCGAAATATAGCCACCATATTCACTTTGGAATACAAAGGGCACATTGTTCAGTTTTAAGGCGTCCGTTGCCACATTCAGCATGGTGGAATCTTCATAGATTGGCACAGAAACCGAAAGCTTTTCGCCTGTCCATGGCGCTCCATCCGTATAGGTATTGTTTATCACGCGCACTGTTACGCTGCCCACGCTCTCGCCCACATGCTCCGCTTCTTGCACAGGCGCTTGTTCGGCCTGCGCTGCCACATCCTCTGTAGCGGTTTGCGGTGCTGCGTCCAGTTCTTGCACCTCTTCTAAAACAAGTTCTCCCGATACCAAACCCTCTGTAGCTACGTCCTCCGCCGCCATAGCCATAGTGGGAACCAGCAACACAAATACCGCTGCCAGCAAAAACGCACATAACCTTTTTTTCATAGTACATCCCTCCAAAAAAAAATGAGCCATTGCCTCCTTCGGCAACAGCTTACACAAAAACCGTATCTCTCCCGCCGAAAGAACTAAAGAATACACTTTTGGCAGGTTTTCCGGCTTTGGGGTCATCTCTTCCGGCCTCCTTCCCACGCTTTCGCGCAGTGGATATGCGGCGGTCGATCGCCCATTACGGCAACGGGGGTTGCGCCGGACTTAAACCGGCTTCCCTATTATCCATATATTGGCACCAAAAATGAGTATTAATTTATAAGTATCATACCCCAATGCATTTTGTTTTGCAACCGTTATTTACGAAAAATAACAAAACTTTAGGCGATACCGCACAGAAATCGAGTCGTTGGCATCGCGAAGGATTTTTGTGTGAAACAAGGACAAAAGCGCAAGAATAGCAGCGCTATTTCGAGCATTTTGGACGCAGTGTCACGCAAAAAGACTAGTGATGACGACGTGCGCAATTTGTGCGGTGTTGCCTTTATATTGCTTGTACTTCCAAGCCCTTCACGCAGTTGCAGTAAATGCGCAAAAGGCTTGGCGTACAGCAAATAGAATAGAAAACACAATCAATCTATAGAAATTGGATAGTTTGCATATTTTTCATAGGTATCAAAAATCGCCACAATATTTTCCGGCGGGCAGTTTGCCTGAATGTTATGACCGCAAGAGAACAAGTAGCCGCCACCTGGTGCAAAATCGCGAATTTTCTGTTTCACGTCCTCTCGCACTTCCTGCACTGAAAGATGGAATTTGCCTTGGTTATCCAAGCCGCCATGAATGGTCATACGGCCTTTCACCATTTGTTTCAATCGTTTGGAGTCTTCATTGCCTATGGCGTTGGGCTGCAATGGCTGCACAATATCTACGCCAATCTCCATCAAATCCGGCAGCACCCAGTCTGTAGAGCCACAGGAATGCATGCATATTTTAGCATTCGTTTTCTTTTTTATCGCATCAATTACTTTTTTGAAACGCGGAAGTGTCTCGTTTCTAATTTCATCCGGATTCATGAATGCGCCATTCTGCACGCCCAAATCGTCCGCAATCCATACTATATCCATATATTCGCCAATTTCACCCAACATGGCGCCCATGTAGGCAATGTCCCACTCCATTATCATATCCAGCAAATAGTAGGCAAATGCCTTGTCCAGCGCCAAATCCAGCATATAGTTCTGGTATCCGCGCAGCGTCCACGCAGTGTAATGCAACAATGCTGCATGGCCGGGCACCAGCGCATAGTCGGTATTCTCGTACATGTCTTTTGCCCGCTCGCGCATTCCCGCAAACCGTGCCGGATCTGTTGGATCAATCAATTTAAACTTCTTTAGGTCGTCTATGGATTCCGCAGTGTACAGAGGCCCATCCACAAAGTCGCAATAGTAGCCCACTTTTTTAAAATAGGCTCCATTCTCGTTATAGAAATTGCCTTGCTCGTCCGGTTGGTAGCTGTATGTGGATGGCGGATTGGGAAACAGCACCCGCGTATCCACATGAAAGCGCTGCAGCAGCTCTTCGCATGGCTCCACCAGCCCCTGCACCGGGTCAATCGATTTGATATCCGTGTGCACAATTCCCAGATGGTCTATCAAGTTTTTGTACGCCACCTCTGTAATGCCTACAATATTCATCAAACCCCAATCCACAGGGATTCTGTCTGGTTCTTTAAAGTTTAGTGTTGCCCTCACACGTTCTCTTGAATTCATTTCTTTTTCTTACCTTTCTTTGTGCATTTGCATCATTCTGTCTATAATAATTACCGCTACTACAATAATTCCTCTAATAAATAGCTGCCAATAGGTGGATACACTCAGCATATTCAGCCCGTTGAACAGCACCCCCATAAACAGCAGACCCAGCAGCGTTTGTATGGCGCTGCCTTTGCCGCCGGAAAGGGATGTGCCCCCCACCACCACTGCAGCCACTACATACATGGATAAATCTTCGCCATAAATACCCAGCCCTGCGCCCAGCCGCGAGGCCAGCATAATACCTGCAAAAGCTGCAGATGCGCCCAGAATGGCAAAAATGGCAATCTTATAGCGCCGCGCTTTTATGTTGGAATACAAGGCTACTTCGTAATTTGCGCCAATGGCATATATATTGCGCCCAAACACAGTGCGCCGCAGTACAAACTGCGTTACCGCAACAAATATAAACAGCACAATAACAAGGTACGGAATGCCCGCCACACTTCCATTTCCAAATTCAAACAATCCATCGTCGTACCACTGCACCGGCTCTCCACCTGTAATGGTCAGCGAAATGCCCTTTACGGCAATCATAGTTGCCAAAGTTGCAATAAAGGAGTTGATACCTATGGATACAAGGCATCCATTTAAAAGGCCAATGGCAATGCCTGCGCCCATTACTGCCAACACCGCCGGGAATACGCCAAACCGTTCCGCACAGATGATAAACAGAACTGTGGAAAGACCAAAGGTAGAGCCTACGCTCAGGTCAAATTCTCCGCCAATGATGGCAATGGTCATGGCACAACCCACCACGCCGTAAATGGCAATTTGGGACAGTATGTTTATAAAATTGCCTGCTGTAAAGAAAAATGGCGACAGTATGGCCAGTATCACAAACAAACCCGCCAGTATAAAGATAATTTTGTAATCCATTAGGGTACGCATTGTTTTGCTAGAAGTCATTTTTCTACGCCCCCTTTCTGTTGCGCATCAGGTCTATCAGTACTGCACAAATGACAATTGCGCCTTTTATCATCATTTGCGGATATGCCGTAATGTTTAGTATATTTAGTAAATTTGCCAGCACGCCCATCAGCAGCACACCTATCACCGTGCGCGCTATGCCGCCTTGCCCACCGGTAAGGCTGGTGCCGCCCACCACAATGGCCGCCACCGCATCCAGCTCGTATCCTTTTCCCGCTTCTGGAGACGAACCCATTACACGCGAGCTAAGCACAACAGCCGCCAAAGCTGCCAAAGCACCCGCAATAATATATACCGACATTCTTATCAGCCTTGTGTTAATTCCAGTTAGCTTGGTCGCTTCTTCATTTTCGCCAATGGCGTACACCTTTCTGCCATAGGATGTTTTATTCAGCACAAACCAGCTTACCCCTGCCACCAGAATCAACAAAATAACCGGCATAGGGATAGCCCCCACAGCCCCTTGGCCGATAAAGGAATACGGATCCCCCTTCTGTGCGCTTACGTTAAAGCCTTCTGTATAAAGAAAAGCCGCCGCTGCCACAGCCGTTTGCATGCCAAAGGTAATGATAAAGGACTCTCCCATTCTTCCGCCAATAAATGAAATAACAATACCATTGATAGCGCCTATCATAGCCCCCACCGCCACTGCCGTAACAATAGAAAGCACTATGCCATAATAGGGCAGTGTGGTAAGCGCAATACACGCCGCAAGCGAAATGGTAGCCCCCAGCGAAAGGTCTATATTTCCCGTTAACACAACAAATGTCATACCACAGGCCAATATGCCCAATACCGATACCTGTCGTAAAATGTTTAGGATATTCCCGGGTGTCAAAAACACATCCGACACAATAGCCGCCACAATTACCAGCCCAATTAATACATATAGTATTAGGTAGTTTTTAGAAAACTCCCCAAACTGCTGCTTCAAATTTACGCGTTCTTCCTTCACTGTTTCCGCACTACTTCTCAACTTCTTCACCTCACCCAATCGCACTGCCCAATATTTTTTCCGGTGTCGCTTCGTGCCGCGAAAGCTCTGCCCGCAATTCTCCTTCGTGCATTACCAATACGCGATCACTCATTGCAATTACCTCGGATAGCTCGGAGGAAATCATAATGATGGATTTGCCCTGCTTCACCAGTTCATTCATCAATACATATATTTCGTACTTTGCACCCACATCTATACCGCGCGTTGGTTCGTCCAAAATAAGAATGCGCGAGTTGGAAAACAACCACTTGGCCAGCACCACTTTCTGTTGGTTTCCGCCGCTTAAAAACAACACTTTTTGACGGATAGATGGTGTTTTTATATTCATAAGCGAAACATATTTGTGCGTGGCCTCTCGCTCTTTTCCAGAACGCATTACGCCATTGTACGAAACTGCCTTCAAGTTGGACAGCGTGGTGTTGGCAGTCACGGAAAACCGTAGCAAAAGCCCCTGCGCCTTTCTATCCTCGGGCACCAAAGCAATGCCGTTTTTCTTTGCCCATACTGTAGAGCTTGTGTTTATTTTCTTTCCCTCTATCAGTATCTCTCCTGCATCTTTTTTATCCGCACCAAACAGCACACGCATTAGTTCTGTTCGGCCTGCGCCCACCAGCCCCGCAATGCCCAATATTTCGCCCTTGTGCAATTTAAAGCTAATGTCTTTTAATTTGCCTTTCCGCGATATATGCCGCGCTTCCAGCAGCACTTCCTGCGCCACATAGTCTCTTTGCGGGAATTCCTGACTAATTTCTCGCCCCACCATATTCTGAATCAAGTCGTTTTTATTGGTGTCCTTTATATCCATAGCATTTATCACCACGCCATCCCGTATTACGGTAACGCGGTCACACAGCCTAAATATCTCTTCCAAACGATGTGAAATGTAGATAATGGTTACGCCTTCTTCCTTCAATCTGTCAATAATTTCAAACAGCTTTGCCAGTTCTTTATCGGTTAAAGTTGCCGAAGGCTCGTCCATAAACAAAATGCGTGCCTTCATAGAAAGCGCTTTGGCAATTTCCACCATTTGTTTTTCCGCCACACTTAAGTCCTCCACCAGTGTGGATGGATCCAAATCGAAAGCCAAGCGCTGCAGCAACAGGACTGCTTCTTTGTTAATACGCTTCCAGTCCACCATGCCCGCTTTTGTTTTATACAGTCGTCCTATAAAAAGATTTTCTGCAATAGATAGTGTGTTTATAAGATTAAACTCCTGAAATATAATTCCAATTCCCAAACGAATTGCATCATCCGTATTTTGAATTTCCACTTCTTTGCCATCAATTAATATCTGTCCGCTATCTTTTTTGTAGATACCGTACAATATTTTGGTTAATGTTGATTTGCCCGAACCATTTTCGCCCACAAAGGCATGCACTTCTCCCTGTTTGATAGAGATGTTCACTTTGTCCAGCGCAGTTACACCCGGAAATGTTTTGGTTACATTTTTTACTTCCAGAATATTCATAGTCCCTCCACAAAAGCATTTGTTTGGCAGATATGTTGCAATATGCCGCATATCTGCCAATCTGCTCTATTTAGATTTTTTGCAAAATTTCTGCTTCTTTTGCAAAATTTCTGCTTTTACCATTCGCCTTTGTAGTTATCTACATTGTCTTTTGTAATTTTATCTACATCCAAAACAATCCATTTGTCCACCGGTTTGCCGTTCATCACATCCACAATTGCCTGTACGCTTTTTGCACCTTCTTCACCCGGCGCCTGCAAGATTGTGCCATACATTTCACCGGCTTTTATGGCAGCAAGGCCATCTTTAGATGCACCCACGCCAATGAATGCAATTTCCTCCAAGCGTCCGGCTGCTTTGGCCGCTTCTATAGCACCAATTGCCATATTGTCGTCATGTGCAAACACAATGTCAATTTGGGGGAACTGCGTTAAAAAGTCCTCCATTTTTTGCATAGCCAGGGCTCTGTCCCAATCTGCCTGCTGTACACCAATAATTTCTGCATTGGGTGCGGCTTCCACCACTTTTTTGAAACCAGCCGATCTGGAAAGTGCCGCATCATGGCCGCCAGGCCCTTCTATAATGCATATTTTTCCATCTTTTCCATCTAAAATTTCCAGCGCCATTTCTCCGGCCATTTGCCCTTGCAATTCCAAATCTGCCCCAACAAAAGTCAGATCTTTTTGCACAGATTCATCTGCCCGAGCATTGGTAATAATCAGTGGAATACCAGCGGCTTCTATCATTTTTACAATAGATATGGACGATTTGGTATCCGGCGACAGCAACATAATGCCATCAAATTTTTGCCCTATTGCACTTTGTGCATGGTCATATGCCTTTTGGGAATTTCCCTCTGCATCCATCATCACCAATTCTACACCCAATTCCTTTGCCTTTGCCATTGCCGCATTTACATAGGCCGCCATATAGGGCGAAGCCACAAAGGGGTTGATAAAGGCTACTTTCTTTCCACTGGCACTTGCATCCGCTGCCGCAGGCTCTTCTGCCGCTGCAGGCTCTTCTGCCGCTGCAGGCTCTTCTGCCGCTGCAGGCTCTTCTGCCGCTTCAGGTTCTTCTGCTGCCGCGGGTTCTTCCGCTGCTGCAGGTTCTTCTGCTGCCGCAGGTGTTTGTGTAGATGCAGCTTCCTTGGGCACACAGCCTGTCAGCAACAACGACATCGCCAACACCACAACCAGACCAACTAACAATAACTTCTTCATTTTTTCCTCCTTATTTTTGAGAGCATTATAAATTGCGTCAACGTTAACGCAATATTGATATTCAAACACCAAAATCCTTATATGGCTTACTAGTAAATATTCAAATCACTTTGTTTTTGTTTGGAAAATCATTCTCAGCGTCAACGTTGACGCAATTTGTAAAAAATATAGGCACTTTTGCCTTTTGCACTTTTCGCTACTACAATCGCACTGTTTTTGTACTATCTGCTACTTTTCGTTTTCATATTATAACACCTTCTCCATGTTGTCAAGTAAATTTAATAGCCGATAGAGTTTTTTATACTAAGCAACATATCCTCATCCTGTATATTCTCTCGCATCAAAATTCGTGCAGTGGTGTGGTAGTGTTGACGTTCCGGCTGCCAGCCATCCATCAATACGCGAGACATAAACATAACAGCATAATAGCCCTGCAAAAACGGATCTTGACTTAAAGTAGCCGTTATATAGTTGTTTTTTAGCGCCTCCTCCACTTCCTTTCCTGCATCAAAGCCAATTACCACAGGCCTATGCTGCAAGTCTATTTTTTCCATACACCGTATTGTGCCCACTGTTCCCGACAAACTGGTAGCAAATATCCCTCCCAACTCTGGTGTTGATTGCAAAACACTGCGCACAATGCTTTCCGCCCTTTTTTCATCTTCAAAATACTCTAAATGATCTATTATCGTTATATTTTTAAATTGGCTGTGCAATTCCTCTGTAAAACCACGCTTTCGGCTTTCCATTGCCTCCACATTTCTGCCACCCGTCAGCACAATTACAGTGCCGTTGCCATTCAAAAACTTGCCCATCAGTTCCCCTGCAACCTTGCCCGCCTGATGGGTATTTTGCCCCACATAGCAAAGTCGCTTGCAATCTTCAATATCACAATTGTACGTAATGACAGGAACATTTTCGGCAGCCAACTTGTTGATAAATCCCCCCATGTCTGGCGAAGGAATTAGCACAACACCATCTACGTTGCTTGCATTTACGCTGGCCAGCAAATCATTTACCGATAACTCATTCACACGTTGCGGCCTAATATATTCCAACTCAAATTTAAATTTTTCCAGCTCTTGCCCTGCACTTTTCATACCCTCGTACACAATGTCAAAAAAGTAGCCCGGCTTTTCCGGCACCAGTGCCAATATTTTACGGCTCTTGCTGGTGGAAAGCGTGCTGGCCAATACATTGGGTTGATATCCTAGGTCTTTTGCTATTTTCAAAATTTTTCTTTGTGTTTCAGGGCTAATGCGCCCTTTGTTGTGAATTGCCCTGTATACCGTTCCTATAGACACATCTGCATGTTCTGCAATTTGTTTTAAGGTAACAGTACTCTTCATAGTTTCATCCTCCTTCTTCCAATTCCAATCCTAATTCAAATCATAAATTATTACAGATTCAGGTTGTGTGCTGGTAGCTTTGAGTGTAAATAGAAAAAAAAGTATTGTCAAGACAGAAACAACTATGCCGGTATTCCAAAAACGGATAAACCACAAGCTATAGGCTGCGTGTTTATCCGTTTATATCCCATATTTTTTTATAGATTCATGGCTTAGGCCAGCTCCTGCTCCAGCTTTTTTATGCTCTGCTGTAGCCGTTCCAGTGTTTCGTGCCGCCCTAGCAATGCCGCAATTTCTATCGCGCCACCCGGGGTAACCGCTGTTTGCGTAATGGCTATTCTAAGCGGGAACAGCAATTGTCCATTCTTTATGCCCATCTTCTCCACCAGCGCCATCATAGCATCGTGTATATAACTCTCTGTAAATTCGCCTAGATTTTCCAGCACTGTATAGGCTTCTTTTAGGTACACCAGCGCGCTTTCCGGCGTTACCTTCATCTTTTTATGATGGTACAGCTCCAAAGAAAATTCTGGCATCTGCTCCAGAAACCGCAGTTTGTCCGGCAGTTCCACAAAGGTTTCCAGCCGTTGCTGCGTGATGCGGGCAATCAACGGCAGGTCAAATTTATCCACATCTATGGCCTGTGCCATATATTTTTTTCCCGCCTCTATAAACTCTTCTTCTGTCATAGCGCGAATGTACTCCGCATTCATCCATTTCAGCTTTTCATTGTCGAATATCGCCGGAGACTTGCTGATTCCCGACACGTCAAAGGCCTGTACCAACTCCTGAAGTGTAAATATCTCTTGCGTACCTGCGGGTGCCCAGCCCAACAAGGCAATGTAGTTCAAAATGGCCTGCGGCAAAAATCCCTTCGCAACAAAATCCTCGTAGCTGGCATCGCCATGGCGCTTGGAAAGCTTGTTGTGCTTGTCCCGCATCACTGGAGGCAAATGAATGTATTCCGGCACTGCCCACCCCAGCGCTTCGTAAAGCAGGTTGTATTTTGGCGTGCTGGAAAGGTATTCTATGCCACGAATGACGTGCGAAATTTCCATTAGGTGGTCATCCACCACATTTGCTAGGTTGTAGGTGGGGTAGCCATCAGTTTTCAGCAGCACATTGTCTTCCATATCACTGTTGGGCACAGTAATTTCACCATACACCATGTCGTGATAGGTGGTTTCACCTGTCAATGGTATATTCTGACGCACTACATAGGGTTCGCCCGCGTCCAGCCTGCTTTGTACTTCCTCTTTGGAAAGGCTTAGGCAATGCTTGTCGTACTTGGGCGTAGCGCCGCTTGCTTCACATTGCGTGCGCAGCTCGGCCAAACGTTCTTTGGAGCAAAAACAATAATAGGCCGCTCCCCGCTCCACCAGTTCCTGCGCATATTTTTGATACAGCTCCTGACGCTCGGACTGCACATAGGGGCCAAAGCTTCCACCCACATCAGGCCCTTCATCGTAGCACAGCCCCACATTCTTTAGTGTGCGGTAAATTATTTCACCCGCGTCATCCACCAGGCGTTCACGGTCGGTATCTTCCAGCCGCAATATAAAATCCCCATTGTGTTTTTTTGCGTACAAATATGCATACAGCGCCGTTCTTAGCCCACCAATATGCAGGTAGCCCGTGGGGCTGGGCGCAAATCTTGTTCTTACTTTCATAGATTCCCTTCTCCTTGTGTCTAGCTATTATGATACGATTTACCAAATCAAACACCCTGTGTTGTATTGCCGCATTTTATACGGCGATGGAAAAACCGTTTCAGGTTTTTCTATCCGTGTTTCGTATTATATGTTTATTTTGGGTGTGCGCCTGCGCTTGGTATCTTTATTGCGCACATAGGCCAGCGTGGTGTGCGGCGCATCGCCCTTTCGGTATTGCAGCTCAAATGCCTTTAGCGACTGCACCATAGAGGACATCTTTTTGTAACCAAAATTTCGCGTATCAAAATCCGGAAGCCTACGTGACAGCAGATTGCCCACCGCACCCAGGTACGCCCAGCCATCCTCATCCGAAAGCTCGGTAATAATAGATTTCAATGCCGATTCCATACGGTTTAGCTCGCGCGTGCCCGCTTGCATTTTTTGTGGTGCTTGTTTTTTCTCTGGAGCAGTTTCCTCTTCCGTATCCTGTTGATCCTCACTTACGGATAGCACCTCCAGATATTTAAATTGCTCGCAAGCGGCAATAAAGGGCGCGGGCGTCTTTTTCTCCCCCATGCCAATGACTATCATGCCCGCCTCCCGCAGCCGGGAGGCCAGACGCGTGAAATCGCTATCACTGGAAACAATGCAAAAGCCATCCACCTTGCCGGAGTATAAAATGTCCATTGCATCTATAATTAGCGAAGCATCTGTAGAATTTTTTCCTATGGTATAGCCGTATTGCTGTATGGGCGTGATGGAGTGATTTAAAAGTGTGGTTTTCCACTTGCCAAGCTGAGGCTTTGTCCAATCGCCATAAATGCGTTTGTATGTGGGCGTGCCAAAGTTGGACACTTCATCCATAATATATTGTATATATTTTTCCGATACATTATCCGCATCTATCAGCATTGCTATTCTTTTATCATTTTCCATACCGTCTCCCGTATTGCATTTTTATACCAGTATACCACATTTCCGCCCATTTTAAAGCAAAATGAATTGTGGTTTTTCAGAGATCATTCAACAGAATTATTTCATATAAATTTTAACTTTTGCATATTTTTTATTGTCATATATCTGCTATAATACAAAAGTTCCAATCTTTATTATGAAAGGCTGCTATGGAAAACAAACCCCTACAGCATCAAACAAAACCAAACACCTATTTCGGAAACCGTGGGCAATGGCAATTGTTCCTTTGGTTTTTTCTTACCGTTCTTCTTTTGGAGTGTATTGTTCGGCTGGTAACCCCAACACCATTTTGGGGTGGCGGCCTTCTGTTTGTTATTTTATTCGGTTTGTCTTTGGCTGCTTTGCTTACAGCTGTTTGCACTCTTTTTCCCCAAAAACCGGGGTTCATTGTGTCTGCTGTATTCATGGGAATAATAACTACCGTATACTTAGTGCAACTATACTATTATTTCATGTTCAATACATTTTTAACCCTCTTTTCTGTTATCAATGGGATGGAAGCATTGCAGTTTGGCGGAAACATCTGGGCTACATTCAAGCGCACTTGGCCTATCGCACTGGCTACACTGGCGCCGTTTATTTTGTTTCTTTGTTTTGCACGCCGCCTTCGGCTGTATCGCTCGTTTAAAGCTGCCGTACTGGCAGCGGTGCTGGGGGTTGCGCTCCAGCTAATTGCCGTAATTGGCCTATCTTCTTTTGGAACAGGTTTTTTTACGCCTTACGATTATTACTATAACAACACATCTCTCAACCAAAGTGTGGAAAAGTTGGGGCTGTACACAACCTTCCGTCAGGATGTGCAATTGTATTTATTTGGTTTGCAGGAAACCCCACTATTGGTAGCGAAAGAAACGGAAAGTGCAGAAACGCCGCAGGAACCGGACACTGCTTTTTCAACCCCGCCTACACCAAAACCATCCGCCCAAAAGCAGAGCGCCTCGCCAACTAAAGAATCGCACCCAACTGCTTCGCCTCAGCCCGAATACGAAAGCAACGTAATGGATATTGATTGGGAAAACCTAATTGCTATGGAGGATGATGCGAATTTAAAAGAAATGCATACCTACTTTAGCAATGTGCCTCCCACAAATCAAAATGAATACACAGGCATGTTTGAAGGATACAATTTGATTACTGTTACCGCAGAATCTTTTGCGCCATATGCCATTGATGCCCAGCTTACTCCCACACTGTATAAAATGGCAAACGAAGGGTTCCAGTTTAGCAACTTCTATTGTCCGGAATGGGCGGTTAGCACATCGGATGGTGAATATGTAAACAGTCTGGGGTTAATTCCCAAGTCCGGGGTATGGAGTCTGTATGTTTCCGGAAAAAACAAGAATTACTTGCCATTTGCGCTTGGCAACCAGTTTTTGCAGCAGGGTTATTTAACAAATGCTTATCACAACAACACTTATACCTACTACAATCGGGATGTTTCGCATCCTAACTTAGGCTATACCTATACGGGATTGGGCAACGGGCTGGAGATAGACCAAACCTGGCCAGAATCCGATTACCAAATGATAGATGTTACCACCAATCTTTTTATGGGTCAGGGCAAGCCATTCCATACCTACTATTTAACTGTCAGCGGCCATATGATGTACGATTGGGATGGGAATGCCATGGCTACCAAGCACAAGGATCTGGTAGATCATCTCCCCCTATCTGAAAACAGCAAGGCCTATTTGGCATGCAACATTGAATTGGATAGAGCGATGGAATTGTTGCTTCAACGCTTGAACGATTTGGGCATAGCCGAAAAAACAGTGATTGCCATAAGCCCAGACCACCCACCATATGGTTTGCAAAAAGAGGAAATTAGCGAATTAATAGGGCATGATGTGGAGCAAACCTTTGAATATGCAAAAAGCACATTTATTTTGTACAATCAGGGAATGCAGCCACAGGTTGTGGAAAAACCATGTTGTTCTCTGGATATTTTGCCCACTCTTTCCAATCTATTTGGAATACCTTACGATTCCCGCCTATTAATGGGGCATGATATTTTCTCCAATTCCACGCCATTGGTTATATTGGGCGATCGCAGCTGGCTGACAGATAAGGCCAGCTTTAATGCCAACACAGGCGAAGTGGATATGTTTGAAAATGTGGACGATGCCTATATTGATGATATCAACAAAGAAATTGCAGATAAATTTGCATTTTCATCCCAAATGCTGGATGCAGACTATTACCGAAAAGTGCTGGAATAACCCCACGCGTCATAGCTGGAAACCATTCTCTTGCCTAGCTAAAACTTGTTTTTCATCAAGATTGGTAGAAGGCATCACTTTTTTGCATATATGCTTCAAACTCATCGCTACCTAAAGGTTTTGAAAAAAAGTACCCCTGTATATAGTCGCAGTTAATAGAACTTAGATAGGTGTATTGTTCTTGTGTTTCAACACCCTCCATCACTACACAAATGCCCATTTTGTGTGACATATCTATTATGGATTCTATTACATGACTTTGCTTGGCAGTTTGGCCTATGCGATCCACAAAGGACTTGTCAATTTTCAAGCTGTACAGAGGCATTTGCTCCAACTCCGCAAGCGAAGAATAGCCGGTGCCGAAATCGTCTATGGATAATCTAAAACCATTTTCGCCCAACAGCATAATCTTATCTCTTATAAATTCACGTTTTTCATCACTTACGCTCTCTGTTATCTCTAAACGTATCGTGTTTTTATCAATTCTACACTCTTCTACAATTTGTATTAGTTTGGGAAGAAAATCTTCATCAAACAATTGACTAACCGATACATTGATTGAAATAAATAATTTTTCATCATTGAATTTTTCTTGCCAAATTTTTGTCTGACAGCAGGCCTCTTTTATGATTCTCATGCCAACCTCTATAATGAGGTGCGTATTTTCTAGAAACGGGACAAAAATAGCAGGTGAAACAATTCCGAAGTCCTTGCTGTTCCATCTTAAAAGCGCCTCGGAACCTTTTACCTTTTTTGTGTGCGCATCTACCACTGGTTGATACACAAGAAAAAATTCTTTGTTTTGCACGGCATCAAATATTTTGCTTTCCATCTGCAGATCGCCCGATGGCTCCATTTCATCTGTATATACCGAATATAGCTCTGTTTGTTTTATTTTGTGATCACTTGCGGCATTGTATGCCTTGTTTAGAATGTCCTCTCCCCCAGCACAGCTATTGGAAGAAACCGCGATGCCAATAAAAAGCTTTACCAGGCAGTATAAATTTTCTATTTCAACTGGTGTTTTAAAGTAAGTGGCAATAGACTCAATCGTTTGAAAAACCGATTCATCTGTAGATATGACACAAAATTCACTACCACTAATTCGGTAAACATTCGTATTTTCTGGGCATTGCATAGTTAGATAATTGGCTATCATGATTACCGCTTTATTGCCAAAAGAAACACCTACAAGATTGTTGATTTTCTTTAAGTTTCCAATTTTTACTATTGCTACACTCAAAACACACTTGTTTTCGGCAGTATTTTTTCCGTATTCCTCAATTTTCTTCTCACATGCATACCTGTTTTGCAGTCCCGTTAACGGATCGGTAGTGAGAATGTGGTTTTGCTGATCGTACAACATGAGTACTTTGTGTTTTGATGCCCCTAGAAAATAGGCAAACAGCCCTAAAAACAGTGGAGCCGTATCAATCATAAACATCACAGGCGTGTTATTATGAACATATTTTATGCTCTCCAAAGAGAATGTCAGCCCCGCCTGTGTTAATTCAAAAATCAAAGCAGATATAGGAAACATCAGACCAAAAAGAATGCCCAAAATGGTGTAGGATACTTTAGGATTTGCGATTGCTTTTTTTAAGCGAATTTTGAATGATTTCATTTTATCCTCTTCACAGAATAAGTATTTGGCTATATCGCCACCATAGGTAGATTGAGGTAGATTGTTCAAAATCAAAAACTTCCATATTTTACACATAGAAAATTGTTTGAAATTCGCCTCTGCTAAGTCTTAGATTTTGTTTGCTCTATTCCATAGAATACCAATTGGTTTCTTCCACCATCCTTTGCCTCATATAGCGCTTGATCCGCAATTTGCATCAGCGTCTCTCTAGCAAAGCCATCTTCTGGGATTGCTATTGCCGCACCTATACTAACTGTTAAAAACTGATTCGCCCCATGCGGCGCTTTTATTTCCAAGTTCTCAACCTTGGTCACAATAGATTTTGCAAAAGCCTCCGCTTCGTTTTCCTCAAGATAGGGAACAATGCAAATAAATTCTTCACCGCCATAACGCGCAACAAAGTCTGTGTCTCTTTTTAAATAAGATTGTAATGCACCGCCCACTTTCTGCAAGGCCTTGTCACCTTCCATATGTCCAAAAGTGTCGTTATAGTTTTTGAAATAGTCAATATCAATCATAAATATACAAATAGTCATTTTTAGGCGCTGACAGTGCTTCCAAATATTTTGGTAAAAATAATTGAAGGACCGTCGATTCGGTAAATTGGTCAGCTCGTCAATTGTAGATGTCAAGGTAAGGTGCTCATTCATCTCCTTAAGCTGAATCTCATTGAAATAAACCTGCATATTTTTAACACTAATAAAAAAGTTGGTTATAATACAAATAATGGTAAATAAGGTAACGTTATAAATTTTGTTTATTGCTGCAACTGTTATAGGCATGTACAGTAGCTGTACCAATATAACACCAGCATATACGGCAAAAATAATTATCGTAGTTGCTTTTGCCTTAAAATCTGGCACAATAACCAGTAAACTAATCAACAGTATAAATGGAAACGAGGGTTGCTGGCTTAAGGTTACATTAATGATAGCTAAAAACTGAACGGAACAAATAAGCACTATGAAAGCATAACAGAAAAACCAAAGTACCGAATTAGGCAGTTTCAGCGTTTTAAGTTTGGAAAAAAGAATAAAAAACACAATAGACAACACCACAAAAATGGTAGCAATCGTTTGCCTGTCTATTGCCGCTGTATCATTTTGCTTCATATGAAATACAAATGATACCACACTCATAATGAATAGAACAATACACGCGATTCGAAATCTGTATAAATTGTGCGCCAACTGTACTCGCTCATATTTTTCTATGCCATCGCTAGAAATCATTTTTTTATAGGCGTAAAAATTGTCCTTTAGATGAATAAAATCTTGTTTTATACTCAAAACCATCAACTCCATTGCCGCAAATTATTGCAAAATCTTTATATGTATGGCAAAAACACATTTCTTAACTCGAAATGAACCATTGATAAAACAACAAGGCATACTATATATATACCTATATTACAATATAATTAGCATCAATTCTAATAAAAATTACAAAAAACACAAATAAAGCTCCGCCGGCTTAGCCGATGCAAATACTCGGTTTTTTTGCATATAGTTTGCAAATGCGTGTTATTTAAAGCGCTTTAGAGTCTCTTGTCTTTTAGAAAAAAGGCGCAACCATCTACATAGAGCTTTTTTTACACTTTGCCGTTTTTGTTTAACCGTTTTCCCACAGCACCGCCCGGATGAATCAGCGCAAACTGTTCGTTTTGATAGCCTGTTTTCACCATTACTGCCGCTTGCAATGCATGAAAGATGGCCGCAGTTACCAAAAAGCTGGTGGTTCCTTGGCTGTTGTACGGGTCGCACTCGCGCCCCACCACCATGGGAAGCACCACACAGGATTGTTTTGCCAGAGGAGATTCTGTGTTCTGCGTGATGCCAATGACTGAAACATTCTTCGCATTACAAATTTCCAAAATTGGAACAATTTCGTCTGTTTGCCCCCCGCGCGATGCCCACACCAGCACATCCCCTTCTTTCAGAAATCCTGTTGCACCGTGGATTGCCTCTGCCGGAGAAATAAACCTTGCTGGCCGTTCTATGCAACACAACAAATGTGCCAAATGCATACAACAAATGCCCGAATGCCCGCATCCCGTTGTGCCAATCCGCTCTGCCACTGCCAGCAGTTCCACCGCGCGCGCAAAGCTATCCATATCCATCTGTTCTTTTGTAGCCAGCATAGATTCACACTCAATATCAAATGTGTCCAATACTACGTTTTTATCCATATCACTTACCCTTTTCATTCTAAAAAAACCGAATCATTCGATTTTCTTTTTCTTTCAGTATACAGTATGCCTTTCCCTCCAGCAACAGTAGGCCAAAATAGTCTTTCTTGTATTGCAGAATTACCATACAGATAGGACAGTATAGAAAAAAACACCGTTTCCGGCGCCTTTCCTATGCAATATTTAAAATATAATTATGTTGAGGATCAGTCAACACTTACGAATTGCCACAGGTTTGATAAACCGAACACCGAAGCAGTGCTTAACGCCCCCTTTGATTCACGCCGAATTTTATACCAATGGCACAAACCAACCTCCCCACCATATTGCTTGTATGGCGGGGGGCTTGGTTGAATCAATCATTTCTACTTCACCGTAAGAATCACATTGGCTTTCACTTTGCCATCGGCATACACCAGAATCATGCTTTTGCCCGGCTTTAGCCCTACCACGCGCCCAGTGCTGTCCACAGACAGCACATCCGGTTGGCTGCTTTGGTAAGTCAGCACCTTGTTTGTGCCCCACTGACCGCTTTGGTTCACTCTTGCGCGAATGCGCCCGGCTTGCCCCACGGTTAGTTGCTGGCCTGCGGGGGATTGGTAAATACTCACGCTGCTGCTGGGCACTGCCTTGGGCTTCACCCACACTGTCAGCTGCGCTTTTTTGGCAGGGTCGTCTTTAGAGCTTGCCACAATCACTGCTTTTTTAGCCACCTTACCCAGCGTTTTGGTGGCTGTAATCTTCCCATCGGCATCCACTGTTGCCACATCGGGGTTGTTCGATACAAATTCAGGCTGCGCTGTGAACACACCGCCCGCGCCGTCATCCATATACACAGTTGCGGGCACTTTGGCTGTGCTGCCCGGTGTAAGATCCACGCGCGATTGCCCCCAGCGCACGCCCACCACATCCACCGTTACTGTTACTGTGGCGGTGGCTTTTTTGTTGGTGTCGAATGTGGAGGTTGCCGTTACGGTCAGCTCTTCTTTTTCCTCGCCAACCGCAACCATTAGCTTGCCCGTGTTGTCTATGGTGGAGGCTGTGCCGTCCACGCTCCATTTCACTGCTGTGCTTGCACCGCCCACCGCGGTTACATCGGCGGCAAACTGCTGTGTTTTGCCTTTGGCTACCGTTGCCGTCTCTGGCGAAACCTCTACCCCAACTATGGCAGGGCTGGGCGGTGGTGACACAACTTGAATGGATATATCCTTGGGTGTGCTGGCAAAATCCGTGTAATTATCTGCATTCACCTGTTCGTTGAACACGCGCAGGGTGTAATTTCCCGGAGCGGTGGGAATGGCTAAGTTGACCGTGCCGCTCGCCTGATCGGATAATTTGCCATAGTGCGTGACTGTACCGCTGCTATTTTGCAACACACAGGACACATATTTACCGCTGCCTGTTTCTGCACCCTCAAAGGTAATGGCGATCGTGCCGCCTGTGGTCACCGCGCTTTTATTTACACTTGCACCATCTAAATTTAAATTCGTATTATCCGTTGCTGTCAGTTTGATTGCCCCGGTCGGCGCGGTCGCGCCGACAAGACCGCCGCCTACGGCGGCAAGATTTTTACCGCTCACGTTGCTCGCGGCAGATGTGAAGATGACAGATGACAGATCTAAAATAAAGGTGGGGCGAACGCCACGAGTGGGGTACACGTCGCTACCGTCCGGATGGACCGACCCATTAGGGTCGACGACCGCCGCAAAGTCATTGCGGTTGCCCGGAGAGCGCAGCCACCAATTGTAGTCGTATGAAAGAACTTCTGAACTCAATGTATTCGCTTCCCCTACGCTCAACGGCCAGAATTTGGCATGATCTACGTTAGCTCCCTTTGTTTTGTTTTCATCGTAGTCTATCGAGCTCTTGTTTCCACTGCCACCTTCTAGGGTACGCTTCACTATTAACCCAGCTTCTGTGCCTGTAACCAAATCTGCAGCCTCGTCCATCTTGGTTTGCAGGATACTGCCGCTGTATTCGTTTGAAGTGTCATGGAATTTCCCTGTCCCAAAACTTCCCTTAGCCAGCAGCGTTGCTGTATTTGCTGTGCTTGCAACGCCACTGCCTTTGTAACCAATCACTTTCCATTCTTTTCCGCCAAACCCCATCTCTGTTGGGCTGCCAACGGGCAGCGTTCCCACTTCCATGCTTTGCTCGATCGCTTGCGGTTCTGTTTCCAGTGCCGATTGCTCTTCCAGTAGCGCTTCCACCGTCACCGTAATTTGGGGCAGAATTACTCCCTCAAAAAGCTTATGATCAGTGGGAAGCTGGGGCGTGAACAGATAGATGCCTGCTGTGCCTCCGTCATACTGTGGCTCGCTTTGCCAGCTTACGGGAATTTCCGTTGCCGTTGTACCACCTTCCGCTTCCGGCGTTTCCACAATTGCCGCCAAAGTTTCCGGCAGGGAAAGAGCTTCCTGCGCTGTGCCGATTGGCACAGTTTGCACCGCCACTTCTTCTTCCAGCGGCATAATTTCTACAATCGGCAAATCTGCCTGCGCCTGTACTTCTATCCCTGCGCTATCAAATTGTTCTGCGCTTTCTTGCGCATACACTGCACTGCTCATTCCGCACACCAGCAGTGCTGCCAGCAATATCGCTGTTATTTTTTTCATTCCTTTATCTTCCTCCACATGTAAATTTCCTTGCTTCCAGAAACTCTGTTTGCTATCTATTGTTTGCTTCTTAATTTATTATACTATATCTTTTTTTTGCCTTTTGCGCTATCCTGTTTACAAAATTGTCCCTTTTTTCTACAAAATCAGTTCTTTTTTTACTACAATATCCATATTTGTTATGCTATTTCACTTTTTCCAAAATATATTTTTCGACATATGCCTACTGCGCAAAAAACAAAACCGGCCTGAATAACACCTTTATTCAGCCGGTTTCTGCAAATTTCATCTAATAATTTGTTACATCTTGGTATTTTTGTGTTTTTTCCGTTATGCTATTTCCCAATAAACAGCAATGTGTTATTCATCCGCGTTATAGGCGTGGCTCACTCGTATTGCTTACAAAACTTTTTGATGGCCAGCGTTCAGGTACCAGTTCACCAAGTGTTCTGGATGTGATATCATCCACGCTTGTAGCAGTAATAATACGAAAATGATCCGCATCACAAAACTCCAGCATCACCTGTCTGCAAACCCCGCACGGAAACGTATACACAAACTCCCCAGCCTTGGTGTTTCTAAAACCACCAACAACGGCAATCACTTCAAACTCGTTTACCCCTTCTGAAACCGCCTTGAAAAAAGCTGTACGCTCTGCGCAATTAGAAGGTGAAAAAGCCGCATTTTCTACATTACATCCAGTAAAGACCTGTCCATCTTTACTCAACAATGCTGCCCCGCAAAGATAATCAGAATAAGGCGCATAGGCTTTTTCCCTTGCTGCAAAAGCTTTTTCAATCAATTCGCTGTCTTTCACACTTCACCTCCAGCTACTCTACTAGTTACTCAGTAAACAGCTTTTTTAAATTCTCTTTATACGGTGCGCGTACAATTCCTTTTTCTGTAATTATCCCCGCAATCAATTCATTGGGTGTTACATCAAATGCCGGATTGTACACTTTCACATCCGCAGGGGCAGTCAGTTTGCCAAACCCACAGGTAATCTCTTCTTTGGCTCTCTCTTCAATTGGTATGTGCGAACCATCAGGTATGCCCATATCTATGGTAGAGGTTGGCCCCACACTGTAGAGCGGGATGCCATGATACTTTGCCAATATGGCAACGCTGTAAGTACCAATTTTGTTGGCAACATCCCCATTGGCGGCAATGCGGTCGCATCCCAAAAACACCGCCTGCACCCATTTGTTTTTCATCACCATGGCCGCCATGCTATCGCAAATCAACGTAACATCTATGCCCGCATGAAAAAGCTCATATGCAGTCAAACGCGATCCCTGTAGCAAAGGTCTTGTTTCGTCTGCAAACACTTTGATGTTCATGCCTTTCTCTTTTGCCAAATACACCGGCGCCACCGCCGTCCCATATCTGGATGCCGCCAAAACCCCTGTGTTGCAATGCGTTAGTATTCCCATGCCATCTTTCAACAGTGTCAAACCATGCTCGCCAATTTGCCTACACATATCAATATCTTCTTGCTTAATATTGTCTGCCTCTAGCTTGACCAGCGATAGTAGTTCGTCAATCTTTTGGTCTTTGTTTTGCAGAACCAAATTGTCCATCCTGTCCAGCGCCCAGAATAAATTGACCGCTGTTGGACGCGATGTCGCCAAATACTCTTTTGCGCGTTTGAAATCTTCGTAAAATTCCGCAAAAGAAGTTTTTCTGGCCTCTCTTGCCGCCAAAACCATTCCATACCCGGCTGCCACGCCAATAGCCGGCGCACCCCGAACCACCAGCGCTTTGATTGCATCATAGCAATCTTTCACGGTGTGAATAGGCACGTACTCCAGTTTTCCCGGAAGTTGTGTTGTATCCAACAAAAACATTTCATCATTTTCGTACTTTACCGTTTGCAGATCCATCATTTGCTCAAAAGACATACTTTCCTCCTGTATTACCTATACGCAATAATGTTGTATTTATTATTTGCCGCACAATAAACGGCAGTGGCTCCCCCACGCGTAGGTCATTTCGTACCGCCATCATCTTTAAACTGCTTTCCAGTAGTACTATAACGCCAATGGCAGCGAGGCACACAACACCTTCTTACCTGTTCAGGCAATCCGCCTGCATACACCCGCCGCCACGGCATCACCTTATCTTATATCGTTAAAACTTTGCAATCATATCATTAAGCGCTTGTTCACTATCTGGCGCTATAATAGTCCCGTCAATGATCTTGGCTTTTACTTCATCAGTTGCCGCCAATATATCAGCAGGAACAAGCTTGTCCGAAGTTGGGGCAATGCCCACCGCGCCTTCAGCCAGTCCGTAATACACGCCTTCGCCGCCTTTGAAATTACCGTTTGCCGCCTCTTTCGTTACATCAAATATTACTTGATCTACTTTCTTGATGGCCGAAGTCAGCACATTATCTGGTGCAAGATAGTTTTGGTCTCTATCCACACCAATCACATACTTGTTCATTTCTTTTGCTGCTTCAATGACGCCAAGCCCTGCACCACCAGCCATAGCAAACACAATATCTGCATCTTCAGAATACATCACAGTAGCAATCGCCTTTGCCTTTGCATCATCCGAAAAGCTTTCACAGTACTGTACATCTACTGTAATTTCCTTGCCCATTTCTTTTGCAGCATAGGCCACGCCTCCTCTAAATCCAAATTCAAACTGGTCTATGATTGGGTTTCTAATTGGGCCAACCAAACCAACATGGTCTGTTTTAGTCATACGACCTGCAATATATCCCACCAAAAAGCAGGATTCCTGCGCTTTAAAAAGCACACTTGCCAAATTGTCCGGCTGATCTTCAATAGAAGAGTCGATGATACCATATTGCTGATCTGGATTCATTGTAGCCGCATTTTTCATGGCGTCTGTCATCAAAAATCCAATACCCCAGATAAGATTTAAATCTTCATCTGACAATTTGTCCAGATTGGAGCTAAAATCTGCTTCTTGAGCGGATTCTAGAAAACTAATTTTATAGCCTAGTTCTTTCTCCAATTTCTGCATACCTTCCCATGCAGACTGGTTGAAAGACTGGTCATTGATACCACCAATATCCGTCACCAAACCTACGGCGAAATCGCCCGATGGTGTTTCGGCGTTTGCTTCTGTTGGTGTTTCCTCTGTCGTCGTTGGTTCTTCAGCAGCAGTTTCCTCTGCTGCTGCGGTCTCCGCAGTCGCTTCCTGTGCAGACTCTGTGTTTGCATTTTCCTTCGGTGTAGAGCAACCAGACACCAGCAGTGTCAGGATCATTACAATTGCTATAACCGAACTGAGCATTTTTTTCATTCTTTTTTGCCTCCTCATTATTTTATATCGACCACCGCAGCAATGTCTTCCTGCTGCAGCGCCCAAAATGCACTTTGTTTTTGCTGGTTCAAACCGCAGCATTACAGCTCTTCACTGGAAATCTTTTCATAAATCAACGGTAGAGGCTCTGGTTTAACATCCGAAATTTGAATGGCATCCAAAAGCATTTCTCCCGCTTCCTTCAATTTTTTTTGATCTGATGTATGCATATAAGCAAGTACATCCCCTTTTTTTATGCTGCTTCCATACTCCACTGCCAAGCAAACACCCGCAGTGTAATCAATCTGCGACTGCTTGTTTTCTCTTCCTGCGCCCAAAACCATAGAAGCCATGCCACACTGATCCGTATGAAAAGAGCTAACATAGCCATCCCTCTGGGCAAATACAGGCTCTATATACTTTGCCGGTGCAAAGCATTGCGTATCATCTATAACAGAGATATCGCCATCCTGCGCAACAACCATCTCCCTAAATTTTAAAAAGGCCTTTCCACTACTAAGCGCCTCCTCTGCCATCGCACGGCATTGTTCTTCACTGCCCTTCCCTGCCAGATAGATCATGTTGGTTGCCAGTTCCAAACACAGCGTTTCCAATTCTCCACGTTCTTCATTTTTAAGAACCTGTACCATTTCTATTACTTCCAAAGCTGTACCAATATTTTTGCCCAGCGGTTTATTCATTTGCGTCAATACAGCAATGGTTTTTTTACCAAATTTTTTTCCAATTGTCACCATCTTTTTTGCAAGTGCAGAAGCAGTCTCCACATCTTTCATGAATGCGCCGTTCCCTACTTTTACATCCAACAAAATAGCATCTGCACCACTCGCAAGTTTTTTGCTCATAATGCTGGAAGCAATCAATGGTATGCTTTCTACTGTTGCGGTAACATCTCGCAATGCATATATTTTTTTGTCAGCCGGCGCAAGATTCCCTGTCTGCCCAATCAAACTAACACCCACGGTATTAACAATTTCAAAAAAACGTTCCTTGGGAATATCAATACTATACCCGGGTATGGATTCCAGTTTGTCCACAGTGCCTCCGGAAAACCCTAAGCTTCTGCCAGACATCTTGGCAACGGGCACACCACACGAAGCAACAATTGCACCCACAATAGGACTTGTTTTATCTCCCACGCCACCCGAGCTGTGTTTGTCTACTTTGGCGCCGTGAATCTTGGACAAATCTGCAATTTCACCAGATTCTACCATCTCCTTAGTCAATGCAAATATCTCATCGTCATTCATGCCATTGATGGCAATCGCCATCAGCAGTGCCGCCATCTGGTAGTCCGGCAGTTCTCCATTGGTAAAATTTTTGACTACATAAGCAATATCCTGATGAGACAAAGCTTTTCCCAGCCTTTTGTTATTCATTATTTCATACATTTTCATAAGTTGTCTCTCCATTTTTAACGCATTCCCTTTATATATGGTATCCCGCTCGCCTTTGGTGCTGCTGTTTTGCCACGCATAAACATTAAAATTGCTATTGTCATTATATATGGCAGCATGGCCAGAATCTGCGAAGGTACCGATATACTACCGCCACCCAGTAATACCACCAAAGATTGCGCAAAGCCAAACAACACACAGGCTAGCGAGGCACCCACCGGATGCCATCTGCCAAATATTACAGCTGCCAAAGCAATATAGCCATGCCCCGATATAACAATAGGCGAAAAGCTAGATACCACAGCCAATGTTCGCGCCGCACCGCCCAACCCGGCAAACAATCCCGAAACAATAACAGCCATGTACCTCACCTTAAATACATTCACACCCAAAGTGTCGGCAGCTGCCGGATGTTCGCCAACCGCCATCAAACGCAACCCACCACGCGTTCGATACAAGAAAAACCACACAGCAATAACCAGTATTAATGCAACCAGCACAGTAGCATCCAAGCTAAATCCCGCACCATTGTCCACCAGCTTAGGTAATTTTTCAGGGACAGGCAGCGTCTGTGTCACACCATCAAAAAGCAGCCTACAAAGAAACAAAGAAGCTCCCAAACCAATCAAATTGAGCGCTACACCAGAAATGATCTGATTGGCATTGAACTTGATGCAGGCAATTGCATGCAAAGATGCCAGCAGCCCGCCCGCCAAAGCCGCACACAGGAAACCAATCCAAGGATTCGCAGAATAATAACCCACGGCCGCGCCTGTGAAAGCACCTATCGTCATCATGCCTTCTATTCCAATGTTCGTTACACCCGAACGTTCCGAAATAATGCCACCTAACGCTGCCAGTATCAGCGGTGTTGCATACATCAATGTGATGCTGATCGCTATCCCTATGCTACTCATTTTTTGCCGCCTTTCTTTCCTTATCACTCAGTCGTTTGTTCAGTATCATCACAATGAAAGAAGAAATCGCTATCATATAAATGATGACACCTACAACAATATCCATAATTTCGCTTGCCGCGCCAACTTCGGACTGTATGGATGCGCTACCATAACTAAGCATAGAATAAAACAAGCCCGAGAATATACTGCCTATCGGCGAACCTCCGCCAATCAATGCAACTGAAATTCCTGCAAACCCATAGCCTTCATGCATGGCCAGCTGCGTCACCCGATGTGGCATCACACCTGTTATTGTAAGCGCGCCTGCCAATCCCGCTATTGCTGCCGAGATCATCATGGCATGTATAATATTTTTATTAACCGCTATGCCTGCCAGACGAGATGCATGCGGGTTCAGTCCAACGGCACGCAATTGAAACCCCTTCACAGAGTTTTTGTACAATAGATACACTAGGATGCCCACCAGTATGGCAATGAATATGCCATAATTCAAATCTGTTTTTAGCAATACTTCAGCAAATGGCGAATCGCTACCCGCAAGTTGTTTTACACCCTCTTCAGAAGTTTTCCAGCCGTTGGCAATCACCGACCATGATGTCGTTTGCGCCTCAAACGAGGCTTCTGTTCCCGGTTTTTTCAACCAATCCAAAGTAATCAAATAATTGCTTAAATACAGCATAATCCAATTGATCATGACACAAGAAATTACCTCGTGTACATGGAATCTTGCTTTTAACCACCCTATAAACGCCCCTACAAGGCCTGCGGTTATCATTGCCGCAAGAACTACAACAAGAAAGTGCATCACAGGCGGCAGCGACAATTGACTCCCAACAATCACTGCGGCCAAAGCACCGGCAATATACTGACCTTCTGCCCCAATATTGAACAATCCGGATTTAAACGCAACCACAAAAGAGATACCGGTCAATATGATAGGTGTGCTTTTTATCACTACCTGTGCAAAGTACTTTGGTTTGGAAAAAACCCCTTTGAATAAAGCCGCATATGCCTGCCCCGGATCATATCCTGCTACTGCTAGAATAATGGCGCCTACTCCAAACCCAACGATTATCGCTAAAAAAATTCCTATGATAGGTTTCCTGATCACTGTTTCCCATTTACGCTTAATGATGTTCACCCCCTGCCATTAAAACGCCAACCCGCAATTCATCGGCTTCATTGGCTTGCAATATGCCTTGAATTTTTCCATTGTAAATAACAGCCACACGATCAGACAATTTCAAAACTTCATCCAGTTCCAGCGAAATAAGCAGAACGCCTTTGCCCTTGTCTCGTTGATCCACAATTACCTTGTGTACAAACTCTATCGCTCCCACATCCAGTCCGCGCGTAGGCTGTATGGCTATCAGAACATCTCCATCATTCGAAATCTCTCTGGCAATAATCGCCTTTTGTTGATTGCCACCCGAAAGTGCACCTGCTCGTATTTTTTCAGAGTGCTCGGGCCTAACATCATACTCTGCTGTCAGTTTACTTGCATGGCTATAAATCTCTTTCCAATTTAATAAGCCATATTTGGAATAAGGAGCGTTCCCCACATTTTCTAAGACTAGATTTTCCGCCACTGTAAAATCCATCACCAGTCCGCTTTTTTGTCTATCTTCTGGTATTACAGTGATGCCGCTTGCTATCATGTTTTTAGGAGAGCTGTTCTGTATTTCCTTGCCCCTAATTTTGACACTGCCAGATTTGGTCTTTCTGAGAGATGCAATGGCTTCAAACAATTCCTGCTGTCCGTTTCCGTCCACCCCTGCCAGTCCCAATATTTCACCCGCCCGCAGTTCAAGCGTCAATCCATTTACCTTCACAATTTTCCGGTCATCTTCCACCACTAGGTCACATATCTCCAGCAGCATTTCTCCCGGTTGGTAAGGTTTCTTTTCCACCGAAAAATTAACAGCATGCCCCACCATAAGCTCTGCAAGATTTTGTTCGCTGGATTCGCTTATTTTCACTTCACTTACATTCTGGCCTTTTCGAATCACAGTACAGTAATCAGCCGCATTCATAATCTCTACCAATTTGTGTGTGATAATGACCACTGTTTTTCCATGTGCTACCATATTTTTCATGATCTCCAGCAGCTCATCAATTTCCTGTGGTGTCAGTACAGAGGTAGGTTCGTCCAGTATCAGTATCTCTGCGCCTCTATACAATGCTTTTATGATCTCTACACGTTGTTGCATGCCCACTGTGATGTCTTGCACTTTTTGATTCAAATCAACGTGGAAGTTATATTCTTTAATCAGCTGCTCCAGTTCCTTGCGTGCGGTCTTATAATCAATCTTTCCCAAAAAACCAACTTTTTCATCACCCAAAATAATGTTCTGCAATACTGTGTAATTTTCAACCAGCATAAAATGCTGATGCACCATACCAATGCCCAGTTCTATGGCATCTTTTGGTGTTCTAAGCTCCTGTTTTTTACCATATATACTAATCTTGCCACTATCAGAATGATAGAGACCATATAGTATATTCATCAGAGTCGTTTTTCCAGCACCATTTTCGCCCAATATGGCATGAATGCTGCCTTTACGGATGGAAAGATTCACTTGATCAAGAGCACAAAAATCGCCAAATCTTTTGGTAATGTCTTGCATCATCACCGCATATTGTTCTTCCATCACTTTCTCCTTTCCCTATATTGCCATCAGATAGATGCCGCTGCCTGTCCATACATAGCAATCACATTTTCAACAGGTGTGTCATTTTGTATAAAATGAGTGCTTGCCAGTATCAGGCCACCATTCTGTCCCATAATTCTAGTCAATTGATCAACTTCAGCTTTGATTTGATCAACCGTATAAAAAGGAAGAACTTTTTGTATGTCCACGCCACCGTGGAAGCAGAGTTGTTCACCATACTGTGCTTTAAGTTCTTCCCATGTCATATCACCGCACATTTGAATGGGATTCAAAACATCTATCCCCATTTCGATCAATCCGTCCAGTATGTCCTTCTTATAAATATTCCCACAGGTATGATAAAGTATTTTTTTGTTGTATTTCTTGATCACACGATTCATCTGTATGTGATAAGGCTTCACCATTTTTTCCCACATATCTGTAGACATCAACATACTACGTTGGCTGGCAATATCATCATAGCTAAACACAATATCTATTTTTTCTCCAGCATGTTCCATAGCACGTTCAATATATACACAATAAAAATCCGCTATTTTTTTCATTATGAAATGTGCTATTTCCGGATTTAGCACAATATCCATTAAAAATTGTTCATAGCCTCTTAGCGCCCAAGCCAATTCAAACAATCCGCCCACCATCATTTTAATTGCATAATTTTTATGTGTATTGCCAATTTGATCGCTCAGACCTGCATAATCATAGTCATCTGCATCAAACCACTGATAACATTCCAAATCTTCTACACTCTGCGCATAGGCCAAAGGAAAACTGGCATATTCATCATAAGAATTGTATTCATTTTTTATAATACGCCTGTGTGTGCCCATGGGTTCAAAAAAGCTACCATCTTCCAAGACCTTACAGGGTTCACCAACATACAACGGTTTGTAATCTCTTATATCCACACAAAGGTGCTCCAAAACTTCTGTCTTGCTTGTGGTGCCAAAGTGCTTTTGTAACTTCTCCCACATTTCAGGAGTCGCCCAAAAATCCAAAGGTACTCTATCTGTATTTTGGTGCTCCAGTGCTCGCATAACTCTTTCTCTTGGTAACATAATTCCTCCCAGAGTAATATTACGAAAAATCTAAATAGCATACTAAAACTGCATACTTTCTAGTTAATCAAACTCTATTCACTTGATAACTTGGGTGTTTGTTTATTTTTCTTTTATTTTCTACTTTTTTTCTGTACTATACCATGCCAAATGACAAGATTTGATTTTTATTTTTTTTCTGGCATAATAAATAATTATACAGTACAACCTCGTCCAGATAATTTGGAGGCAAACATGTCAAATGAAAACTATGAAAAAATAGAATATTATTTAAAACAATTACATCTGCAGGCATCCCCTCGCAAGTTGGAGTTGTTGGAACTGAAAAATGGCGAATATCTTTTAGAGCAAGGGCAAGATCTGGATAACGCCTACTTACTTTGTGAAGGCAAAATAGGAATATATAATCTTTCAATAGACGGAGCAACCAGCCGTGTAGTATTTATCACTCCAGGTGAGTTAATTGGAGAAATGGAGCTTCTCGTCTCAAAAAACAAAGTTGCCTTTTCTGCTCGCGCATATGCCGATTGCCAATTAATCAAAATAAAAAAAAACATCTTTTCAGAGTGGCTTTCAAGCGATACTTCGTTTTCTATGTATATAAATCATACATTGGCACAGAAATTATACGATACAGCCAGCGCCATTTGCATGCATGTGCGAAACGATGCCATAGGCATTGTCAGCATGTACATAATGGATAGTACCCAAGAAGAACTGATGCATAACGAAGTGTCTATATTAAAAGATACTAGACCCGTCATAGCAGAAAACTGTAGGGTTAGCGAACGAACAGTGAACAGGAGCATCAAGTACTTACACGATCTTGGCTACATTTCACTGGCGAAAGGCAAAATATCGGTTAACCGCGAACAATTTGCAAATTTATCAAATCTTTACACCTCGCATAAGCTTGATTTCATATAGAAATATCGAGCCATACAAAGCGGGATAACATAGCGTGCGCAAGGATTCAAAGAATGCCCAACCGCTGGCAAGAACTGGATCTTCGGATGTTGATTGAGCAGTTACAGCAATCGCCGGATCTTGCCCAAATGCTTGCGCAGCTAATACAAGCGCAGAGTCCTTAAACCTTACGAATTTCTTTCTCTTAGTAGGAAAGCATTTTGATTAGCAAAAGTACCAAAAACATTCGACTCCTCTTAGCAAATATGCAAATGATTATGCAAGTGTAATACTCATTTCAAACGCGCTTCGCTCTATTCCGAAGTGTCCCTTGCGGATAAAAATGCAAACATTTTTAAATGGGATTGGTATAAATTGATAAAAGAACAAAAGAGAAGAGCCGCTCATCTTTCGAAAAACAGCCACTGAACTACACAAAAAAACACCGTTCCAGCCGACGTTTTTTCCTAGTATTGTATTTCATGTGTGTGTAGTGTTGATAGAAAAGATGGCACTGATACGCGGGATACAAAAATCGCACACCATCACAGATGATGCGCGACTTGAGGGCGGATTCACATCCGCTGGCACGCCTAACTGGATTCGAACCAGTGGCCTTCCCCTTAGGAGTGGGACGCCCTATCCTTCGAATGCAGCCTTTCTAAGAGTGAAATATTGGAGGAAATGCTTTAGCTGTGCCGATTTGCGCGGCATTCTATTATGTGTTGTTATGCCTATAATTAATCGTTGTTTATATAGAATTATGCTGGTTTTGTAGTCAAATTGTAGTCAGATTGTAGTCGATTTTTTTGCTTACTCAATAGTATTCCTTACACAAAAATTAACGGAATCGTTGATATCTTCATAGATAAAGGGAGATAGTATTCCCTGTTTTTTCATCTGTACAGTATTTTTATTTTGGGGATACATCAAGATTACTAGACAATAGTCGCAGGTAAACAGCTACATTATATCAAAACACATGTGTTTGCTTTTTTATATGGGAATTATTGGTTTTGTGATATAATATCTATATTAGAATGTTGATAGCTTGCAACGAAAGTTTGACGACAAAGTTTTTCATTATAACAATGATGCATACAAATATTTTCAAAACAGTTCAGAAAATTTTGACAACCAAGGGGAATAAAATTGGACAACCAAATATATAATCAAATTGTAAGTTTTATCTGGAGCATTGCAGACGACTGCCTCCGCGATGTTTATGTGCGAGGTAAATACCGCGATGTTATTTTACCAATGACGGTAATTCGCCGTCTTGATGCGGTTTTGGAAGAAACAAAAAAAGATGTGCTTGCTATGAAGAAAACACTGGATGAAGCAAACGTATTAGACCAAACCGGTGCTCTTTGTCATGCCGCGGGAGAGGCGTTTTGTAATAGCTCGCCATTTACGCTCAAGGATTTAACATCAAGGTCGAAACAACAGCAACTAAAAGCGGACTTCATTGCATACTTGGATGGATTCTCACCCAATGTGCAGGAAATACTGGAAAAGTTTAAGTTTAGAAATCAGCTTGATACCATGGTGGATGCAGATATTCTGGGTGCTGTGATTGAGAAGTTTGTATCTCCTACTATAAATCTAAGCCCAAAGCCAGTGCTAGATGACAAAGGCGCTGTTAAAATCCCCGCACTAGATAACCACACAATGGGCGTTATTTTTGAAGAATTGATTCGTAAGTTCAATGAAGAAAATAACGAGGAAGCCGGAGAGCATTTTACGCCTCGTGATGTTGTGGAGCTGATGGCTGATGTCATCTTCATGCCAATTCAGGATAAAATTAACGATGGTACCTATTTGGTTTATGACGGCGCAAGCGGCACGGGTGGTATGCTGACCATTGCGGAGCAAAGGCTGCTGGAGCTTGCAGAGCAGCACTACAAGCAAGTTTCAATTCACTTATTTGGGCAAGAAATCAACCCCGAAACTTATGCCATCACCAAGGCAGATATGCTAATCAAAGGTGAGGGCGAGGAAGTAGACAACATTATCTATGGCTCTACGCTTTCCAGCGATGGTTTGCCAACAAAAGAGTTTGACTTTATGCTGTCCAATCCGCCTTATGGCAAGGCGTGGAAAACCGATGCCGAGAAGCTGGGCGGCAAAAGCGATATTACCGATTCACGCTTTGTTATATCCTTTGGCGATGAACCGGACTTTAAAATGATACCCCGCATCAGCGATGGTCAAATGCTGTTTCTTGCAAATAACATATCAAAAATGAAACATGGCACAGAACTTGGCAGCCGCATCGCAGAAGTGCATAACGGCTCATCCCTTTTCACCGGCGATGCAGGAGGCGGCGAGAGCAACTTGCGCCGCTATATTATAGAAAGTGATTATCTTGAAGCCATCATTGCGCTGCCTGAAAACATGTTTTATAACACGGGAATTGCCACATTTATTTGGATTGTAACCAACAGAAAAGCACCTAGCCGCCGTGGTAAGGTGCAGTTGATTGATGCCACCGGACTAAAAAGCCCCCTTCGCAAAAACTTGGGCAACAAAAACTGCGAACTAACACCAGAGCTAAGAGCCCAGATTACCGACTTGCTCATCCGCTTTGAAGAAAACGAACATTCCAAGATATTTGACAACAACGAGTTTGGCTATTGGAAAATCACGGTAGAGCGTCCTCAACGGTTTAGTTTCTCTACAAATAGTGATAGATTACATTGGCTGCCAAAAATATTTTTGAGCCAGTATAAGAGTTTGATCTGGAGTTGGTCGGATAAAGAATTAAACGGCACGCCTATGCCACAGATGCTGATAGATTTATATGAAGCGCTCTCTCAGACCAACCAAACCGTGATTTATTACAGTTTGAAAGAATTCTTGCGTGTAATCGATCCCATACTTAAAAACTTTGATTTGTCCAAAAAGCAGCGAACAGTACTGCTGTTCAACGTTTTAGGCGAAATTGACCCGAACGGCGACATTTACTGTGATGGAAAAGGAAAGCCGCTGGCAGATAAAGCCCTCACCGATACAGAGCAAATTCCGCTGAACTATGAGGGCGGCATACAAGCCTTTTTCGAAAAAGAGGTGCTCACCTTTGCGCCCGATGCGTGGATAGACGAGAGTAAAACCCAGGTAGGCTATGAAATATCGTTCACCAAGTATTTCTACAAGCCTGTGATTTTGCGTACCCTTGATGAAATTAGAGCCGATATTGTAGCCTTAGAAAAAGAGACCGATGGGCTGCTTGGCGAGATTATTGGAGGGGTGGGCAATGAGTGAGGGGTTGAAGCCTTATGATGAGTATAAAAAAGCGGATTTGTTATGGTTGGATAGTGTGCCGAGTCATTGGGGATACGTTAAAATTAAAAATGCTTTTCAAATCAAAAAGGAAATCGCACATGTAGATGGATTGTCTGTTTTATCAGTAACACAACAAGGTATTAAGGTAAAAGACATCAGTAAAAATGAAGGTCAGATGGCAAAAGATTATTCAAAATACCAATTAGTAAATATTGATGAATTTGTTATGAATCATATGGATTTGTTAACGGGCTATGTGGATTGTTCAAAATATGCAGGAGTGACAAGTCCTGATTATCGTGTATTTATTTTAAAAAATATTAATAATGTAAATAAGAATTACGCTTTATATTTATTCCAATTGTTTTATAAAGCACGGATATTCTATGGATTGGGACAAGGCGTTTCTAATTTGGGTAGATGGCGTCTTCCTGCTGATAGCTTTCTTGGCTTGCAGATTCCTCTCCCCCCACTACCCGAACAAGACCAAATTGCCCGTTACCTCGATTTCACCCTTGCTAAAATAGCACGGTTTGTTCGTGCTAAGAAAAAGCTGATAGAGGTGCTCAAGGAGCAAATATACACACTCACAAATCAAGCAATCACTACTTCGCAGAGTAAAATGCGTTTAAGTAACGCTGTTGAAGTTGTTCGCAACTGGATAGAGCGTGACGAAGCAACGAAGTATTCTCCCGTGGGAGTCCTTAATCGTGGGCGAGGTGTTTTTCACAAGAAACAATTTCAAGGCGCTGATTTAGGTGATTCACAGTTTTTTGAAGTTGAGCCTAATACATTGATGTTCAGTGGACAATTTGCTTGGGAAGGTGCTGTTGCAATAACCACAGAAAGCGAAAAGGGTTGTATAGCATCACACCGATATTACACAGCCAGAGGAATTGACAGTATATGCGAAACTGAATATCTTTGGTCGTTTTTCCAAACAAAACTCGGTGATCTAATCCTTAACCAGTGTTCACATGGTGCAGCGGGACGCAATAAACCTTTGAATTTTGGCGAACTACTCAAGGAATATGTTCCTATGCCAGATGTCGAAGTTCAAAAAGAGATAGCGCGCCAAGTACAGCTATATTTGAAGTACAGAGAAACAGTCACACAATTTGAAGTGCTTTTTTCTGAATACCGCACCCGTCTAATTTCCGATGTGGTCACAGGCAAGGTTGATGTGCGCGGGGTTGCGGTAGAGGATGTTGTGGAGGATATTGAAATTGAGGACTTGGACGAGGATATAATGGATGAAGATGTGACAGAAAGTGAGGAGCAAAATGACATGGCATAGCATAAAAAAATATCGAATACCGCTCTTGCTGGTGTTGCTTGGTCTACTTGTCCCTTTGCTTCTTAGCATTTGCGTTGCAAATGTTGGCAACGTTGAATGGCTTGCGTTTTGGGGAAGCTACCTGAGTGGAATTGCTACTTTAGTTGCAGTATACTGGACTATAAATCATAATTCTTCTATGGTTAAAAAGCAAATTGCGAACAATGCCGACATGATTAAGTACCAATTTTGGCAAACGTACTTAAATACAGAAAAAGAAAATATTGCTAAAGTGCTTTTTAAAATTAATTCTTATGTCTCACTCGAAATTCGTCATGCATATTTATCTTTGTGTCCTGATGAACTCAAATATAAATCCTCGAACATTCAGGAGAGGATTATTTCCGAAATGAGTAGGATAGGACAATTAAATAGTGAACTATACGCAACAAGTGATCTTGCACTTGAATTTGACAATTGCAAAACTTGTAAAATAAAAACTTGCTGCCCTCAATTGATAAGCAAAGAAAAATTCAAAAATGCTTTTATAAGCGCTTGTAAGGATGGTTTAAAAGACTTAGCTACTATACAACAGTTTATATCTATTCATTCGTCTATATATTCTGAAAACCCTAAGGCTTACGTTAAAAGTAAAGGTGTTGAAGCATCTACGGAAATTCTGCACAAGTTTATCGAAGCGGAAAAGGAAGTAAAAAATATCATTGAAAAGATTGCCGAAAATGACAATAAAAACAATCTCGAATTGGCACATCTTATGCAAGAATACTATTTATCTAGATGCGATGCCGTATATGCTCATTTTTTTAAAATGAAAAATGATTGCAGTCTGTATTATTGAGGAAGGTGAATAATATGTCAACAACTAACACCAGAGAATCTGGGCTGGAAAACTTGATTGTAGATTATCTTGTGAATAATAACGGCTACGAGCAGGGGCAAAACAGCGATTACAACAAGGATTATGCAATAGACGAAACACGCCTCATTCGCTTTTTACAAAGTACCCAGCCGGATGAAGTGGACAAACTCGGCATACTGCAAAGCGCCCATAAAAGGGAGCAGTTTCTCAACCGTTTGCAGGGCGAAATTGCAAAGCGTGGCATTGTGGATGTGCTAAGAAGCGGCATAAAAGTCTACCCCGCCAGCCTTGTGATGTTTTATATGACCCCATCCAAGCATAACCCAAAGGCGATTGAGAATTTTAATAAGAATATTTTCAGCGTTACAAGACAGCTTATGTATTCCAAAGACAATGCAAAGCTGGCTCTTGACCTGTGCATTTTTATAAATGGCTTGCCCGTCATTACCTGCGAGCTAAAGAACCAGTTTACAAAGCAGTGCTGTGACGATGCGGTGGAGCAGTATAAAAAAGACCGCAGCCCCAAGGAGTCGCTTTTCGCTTTCGGCAAGTGCATGGTGCATTTTGCGGTGGACGATGTGGAAATCAAGTTTTGCACCAAGTTGGACGAGAAAAAATCGTGGTTTTTGCCATTTAATAAAGGCTATAACGGCGGCGCAGGAAATCCGGTCAATCCTGATGGACTGAAAACGGATTATCTGTGGAAAGATATCTTCACAAAGACAGAGCTTGCAGGTATCATTGAAAACTATGCCCAGATCATTGAAGAGAAGGACGAGAAAACCAAAAAGGTTACAAAAAAGCAAGTCTTCCCTCGCTTTCATCAATTGTCGGTTGTCAAAGCTTTGCTTGCAGATGTAAAAGCGAAAGGCAGCGGACAAAAATATCTGATCCAGCATAGCGCAGGGAGTGGCAAGTCCAACTCCATCGCATGGCTTGCACACCAGCTTGTGTCTGCTCAGAAAGATGATAAAAATGTATTTGATTCCATTATCGTTGTAACCGATAGAGTGAATTTGGATAAGCAGATACGAAACACCATCAAGCAATTTATGCAGGTGAAAAACACTGTCGGAGCGGCTGATAGCTCGGCCGACCTAAAAAATCATATATCAGAAGGCAAAAAAATTATTATCACCACAGTACATAAGTTCCCCTTTATTTTGGATAGCATTGGTAATGAGCACAGGAACAATACTTTTGCTATTATCATTGACGAAGCGCATTCCAGCCAGAGCGGCAATATGTCGGCAAAAATGAATATGGCGCTTTCCAGCGATTACAGTGACAATGAGGAAGAAACCACAGAGGATAAAATTCTTAAAATATTGGAGGGGCGCAAAATGCTAACCAATGCCAGTTATTTTGCATTTACCGCCACGCCAAAAAACAAAACACTTGAGATGTTTGGTATACCAATGCCTGATGGCGATACTGTGAAGCACATCCCGTTTCATAATTACAGCATGAAGCAAGCCATAGAGGAAGGCTTTATTCTTGATGTACTCAAATATTACACGCCTATACACAGCTACTACAAGATTGCAAAAACTGTGGAGGACGATCCCTTATTTGATAAGAAAAAGGCGCAAAAGAAGCTTCGTAGTTATGTAGAGTCCAACGAGTATGCCATCAGCCAAAAGGCAGAGATTATAGTAAATCATTTCCATGAGCAAGTCATCGCCAAAACAAAGATTGGTGGCAAAGCAAGGGCTATGGTAGTAACCGGTAGCATAGAGCGTGCGATTGAGTATTACTATGCGATTACCAAGTGCTTAGAGGCTCGGAAAAGCCAGTACAAAGCGATTGTAGCTTTTTCAGGGGATAAACAATTTGGTGGCAAGGTGCTCAACGAGGCAGCCATAAACGGTTTTGCCAGCAACTTAATTGAGGATAATTTTAAGAATGACCCCTATCGCTTTTTAGTGGTAGCTAATAAATTCCAAACAGGTTATGACGAGCCACTGCTGCATACGATGTATGTTGATAAAGTACTCACAGACATAAAGGCGGTGCAAACACTATCACGCTTGAACCGGGCGCATCCGCAAAAGTACGATACCTTTGTGCTTGATTTTGCAAACGACACTGAAACCATTAAGGATGCTTTTGGCAGGTATTATAAGACCACCATTTTGTCGGAAGAAACAGACCCCAACAAACTTTATGATTTAATTAGCATCATGGAAACATATCAGGTGTATACTTCGCATCAGGTAGAAACGATTATAGATTTATACTTGAGCGGTGCCAATCGAGATAAACTGGATCCCATATTAGATGGTTGTGTAAACCTATATAAAGAGCTAGATGAAGATGGGCAAGTTGCATTTAAGGGTAGTGCGAAAGGATTTGTACGCACCTATGGATTTTTGGCTGCAATATTGCCATTTGGCGATGTAGAGTGGGAGAAATTATCTATGTTTTTGAATCTACTTATTCCCAAGTTGCCTTCACCACAAAGTGAGGATTTGTCCAAAGGGATTCTGGAAACCATAGACCTTGATAGCTACCGAGCCGAGATGCAGGCAACAGTCTCGATACTGCTTGAAGATGAAGATAGCGAAATTGAGCCAGTGCCATCGGGTAGCCCCATTGGTGCGTCAGAACCGGAAATGGATTTACTTAGCAATATCCTCAGTATGTTCCATGATCTATTTGGCAACACCGAGTGGAACTATGACGACAAGGTTAAAAAAGACATTATGGAGATTTTCCCTATTGTCGCAAAGGACAGCGCATACCAAAACGCAAAGAAAAACTCCGATAAACAAAATGCGAAGATAGAGTGTGACAAAGCATTAAAAAAAGCAATGCTCAACATTATGAGCGATAATATGCAGCTGTTACGAATTTTTAATGATAACAAATCTTTTCAGAATGCCCTATCAAATATGGTCTTTGATGTAACATACAGTAGCGATTCAACTGATTTTGGCGGTGAGATGAGGGTATAGTATCCCTGCAGTTGGTTTTTTATGTACTGTATTCTAATAGTTTGCTAATGATTGGCTTAATGAATACTTAATCTTGAAATATTTATGTTGAGGTGTGTTTATGAAAAATTTTAGTTTTCTTCAGTTCTCCGACTTGCATTGTAGTATAGGTTTTGACTTAAATGCTGCTATGAACAAAATGACCAAATATATAAGAGATAACAGAGATGCATTGGCGTGTGATTATGTATTTATTACAGGAGATATTGCAGACGGAGGCAATTACTCAGAAACAAAAATTTTTATTAACGAGTTAAAATCCGTACTGCCTATTGAACAGGATGACAAACAACGGGTATTTTGGGCAGTTGGCAATCATGATTTTTCTCGAAGTAGAAAAATGAGATCAGGTATCATAGAGGAGATAAGAGAAAATAAAAACGATCCCTCCAGTGTGTTTCAAGCTAAAATGAATAATGAGGAATCTCGAACTATTCTTACTAGGACAGGTATGAAAGAATACCTTGAATTCTATGAAGAGGTATGTGATTATGACTTCTCGTATCATAAAATAGCGAAAGCTCATCAACTTTTTAAGTTAGATAAGTTAAACCTGGTTGTTCTTAATACCTGTTTGACTTCAAATGATGATTATGACAACCAAAATCTTTTTATTGCAGAAACAGGATTGTTCTCCCTTTTTGATGAAGTAGCAAAAGAGCGCCCCACATTTGTTCTGGGGCATCATGGATTGGATTTTTTCAATCCAAATGAAAAACAGCGGTTAACAGAACTATTCGAAGGCACTACAGATATGTACCTGTGCGGTCATTCCCACCGCCTTGGTTATTCGGTAATCAATTATGGTCCTGTACCAACACATCAAATCACATGCGGCGGTGGAAAGTTTGATGGATACTCAAAATTTACATTTATACACGGTGCATATAACGAGGAAGATCATACAGTAACAATAACCCCCTACAGCTATGGGGAAGCGGGCGATAAGAGCTGGGGCCTTGATTACAGACTGGATAAAATGCTTAAAGCTGACAACAGCTCGTTCGTTTTGAGCCGCTTTGCCTGCGGCACAGAAAGTAATAAAACAAAATCGAAAGCAAATTATCTGTTTGAATTATCATCAAAGTACTATCAGCATCTAACTAATGAGGGCGGTCGTTTTTATTTTTTTTATATAAAAGACGGTATAGTAGCAAAAATAAAAAACAGGGACGCAAAAGTAAACCCCAATGACGATAAAAAA
>CAZQBV010000009.1:9250-46417 GCA_964592125.1 uncultured Christensenella sp. | reverse complement strand
TTTGTGGTTTTTTGTGTTCAAGAGATTGCTTGGAAGCTGTTTGAACATCTCGAAAATACTTGGCTGGCAGACGGCACGGGAATGGAGCGCGAACGCGTCCAGCGGACGAGGGAGAGAGTGCGACCGTTAGGGACGCGTGAATCCACAAAGAAGCGGGCGATAGGTAGCTGCGTAAATACTATGCTTTTAAAAGCAAAAATCCAAAAATAAGATCCCCCTATTCCAGTGTTGCTAGAATAGGGGGAAGAGCTTAGTACTTATATTAAAAGGAGAAAAGAATTTGGATGGGTAAATATAGAAAAGCTGTGCTAACGTTTCTCATACCATTGCTCTTTTTCATAGACGAGCATATGTGGCAGGCCATTCACCACACATGTAAATTGGGAAATGCCGTCAGATTCTATAATTTGTTCTACATCAAAATTGCAGTCATTTTCCCAACAAACAGATACTGGAAAAGTATATTCCTCTGCAAAAATTGCGGATACCTTGATTGACTTCTTACACATACGCTTATACCTCTTGAATTTATTATAGCAAAAGTATGGTTTAGGAATGGTTAAGCTGACATGAAGGTATAATTAATAAATTTCTAAAGCAACGTCGTGCGTGCCCAAAAACCTTTGGTAAAGCAAAAAATACTGATTTGCTTGGAGGCAGAATTTAAATCTTAAATAAGTATTTAAAAAGATGACATAGTCTATTCATGAGATATTAATATATATAAGGCATACTATACAAATTAGTATCTAGTGGAGGTTACATTTTGAGAAGGAATAGAATAAAGACTTTTTTAGTATTGGGTGCACTTTTGTGTTTTATGTTATTTCCCCTTACTGCTCAGGCGGTTGAGGCGGTGAAATTATCAGAACCATCTGGGCTTTCGGCGGCAGAATTTGAAGAACTGATGCCAGAGGCATTAAAAGGGTATGGTGGGCAAATCTATGATGCAGAAACAAAGTATGGCATCAATGGAATCTTTTTATTGGCAGTCATACGTCTTGAATCTGGAAATGGTGAAAGCAGGCTTGCACGAAATGAAAATAATGTTGCAGGCAACAAAGGCAGTATGGGGTATATGTCTTTTGAAGTGATGAGTGATGGAATAGAATATGCTGCGAAAAATTTGGGAAAAAATTATTTAAGTGAAGATGGGAAATATTATGTGGATGGCACACTTTCGGGGATAGAATCCAAATATTGCCCCGGAGGTGGTTGGGCACGGCAGGTGGAATCCATAATGAACGAATATTAAGGTTGGCAAACAAAAAAGAACCGATAGCCATTACGCTTCCGGTTCTTTTTTTGTAGGATACTAGGGGCTTTTTACAAATTTGAAAGACCCTTTCTTGTAGCTTTTGGAAGCGTAAAGGGCGGTATCTGCGCGCTCGTATAGTTCTGCGGCACTGTTGCCATCTTTAGGGCACATAGCAATGCCTATGCTGGCAGATACGGTTACAACCTTATCATTTATATTGTGCGTGTCTATTTTTATATCGCTTATCTTCTTTAAAAGTGCATTTGCTTTGTCTGATACATTCTCTATTGTGTTTACACTGTATAGGAATATGGCAAATTCATCACCGCCCATCCGCGCTAAAACATCGCCAGAACGAACAATGCTTTTCATGGCCTCGGCAGTCTTTATCAATACTTCATCGCCAATGATATGGCCGTATGTATCATTAATTTGTTTAAAATAATCTAAATCCATCATTAGAAATGCATGCATCTGTTGTTCGTGATTGGAACTGCGCAGTATGGAATTGACCCGTGACTGAAAGGCCTCTCTATTAAAAAGGCCTGTCATACTATCCGTCTCCGCCTTGGTAGTTGCAACCTCTAAATGTGATACATAATCATTTATTTTATGTTCCATAGCGGACAAAGAACTTGCAAGAACACCAAGTTCGTCTTGTGAGTGAATCCCTAAATTGGAGAAGTTGGAAGTGCTCATTGACATAGAATTGCCTTGCTCAAAAAGATAGGCATCGGCGGCTGTGGCCATTTTATTGATTGGGTTGACAATAAACTTGCGAACGAATAACATGTATAGCAATGAAAAAGCAAAGGTAATGCCTCCTATTAAAAGCAGGAGGAATAGCAGAAAATTTTCTTTCTCAACGATAATGCCTTGCTGGGAAAGATCTACACCAGCATATGCAACGACATTTCCATTGCTATCATACATTGGCTGGTATATGGTCAACATGCAGCCTAGCTTTTCGTCTTCACTTTCCAAAGGGGTAACAGGGCACCCTGTCATGAACGCTGACTTATGTTCCTCCAAAGAATCATACCATGGACAGGTATATCCTAGGTAGAACTTGTTTTGAGAGAGAGATGAATTGTAGATAAAAACTTGGCCTTGTTCAGAGGGTTTGAAAATGAAGACATGCAATATGTTTTCATCAATACTAAAATTCTCTAGCATAGTAGTCATCGTATTATAATAACTATCTTTTTTAAAAGTATTTCCGTATTGGGCTATTTTGTTTGCATCCAATAAACTGGAAGCCGCAATGACTGCATTTTCTCCCATGGCAACAAATTGTTCGTCTGTAGATTTGCAGTAAAAGTGGTATGTGAAAGCAATGGTAGATGTACCAAGAATAACTGCGAATATGATGATGAGAAATGTTGCCTTACGTCCTAATGTAGAAATATTCTTTTTTTTCATCTTCTTATTCCTAAATTTTGAGAGCGTACATGTTGACTCCCCAATCTATTGATAGACAAGAATATAGGAAATAAAACAAATAAAAGAATTTCGTGAGAAAGAGAGGATATTAAGTAAAAAATAGAAAAATACAACGTATGGAGATACTTGAGCATAAGAAAAAGCCGGCGAACCGACTTTTTCAGTTGAATAATATCACATCGTATAGAATAGAGTTCTTTACTTTACAAGCAAGCTGCTTCCTTCCATTTCTACAGGCTTGGGCAATCCCATCATTTCCAAAAGTGTGGGTGCTAGGTCTGCCAGTATACCGCCTTCACGCAACTTTGCATTTTCATACTTTGCTCCCACTAGAATGCAGGGAACTGGGTTTGTGCTATGTGCGGTAAAAGGACCGCCTGAATTTGGATCTATCATAATCTCGGCATTTCCATGGTCGGCAGTAATAATTGCATTTCCTCCCACAGATAATATTTCGGAGACAACGGCGAAAACACATTCATCTACAGTTTGAACTGCTTTTTCAGCGGCTTCAAAAATACCGGTGTGCCCAACCATATCACAATTGGCAAAATTCAATACCATCATATCATACTTTTCAGAAGCAATGAGTTCCACTGCCTTTGCTGTTACCTCTGGCGCGCTCATCTCTGGCTTTAGGTCGTAGGTAGCCACCTGCGGCGAGGGGATAAGGTAGCGGTCTTCTCCCTTGTTGGGCGCTTCCACGCCACCATTAAAAAAGAAAGTAACATGCGCGTATTTTTCTGTTTCCGCAATACGAAACTGTGTTTTTCCATTTGCACTGAGGTATTCGCCCAGCGTGTTATTAAGTGTTTGCGGTTGATAGGCCACATGTACATTTTTAAATTCTTTATTGTACTGTGTCATACAAACAAAATATACAGGGAAATAGGTTCGCTGAAAGCCATCAAATGCCTCGTCTATAATTGTTTGGGTAATTTCCCTAGCGCGGTCGGGTCGGAAATTGAAGAATATAATAGAGTCATTCTCCGCAATCTTAGCAACAGGTTGACCGTTTTGGGTAATCACTGTGGGTGTTACAAACTCATCATATTCCTTGCGGTCGTAGCTGTCCTGCATTGCCTGAATTGCATCGGAACAGTAGTTGCCTTCGCCCTTCACCATTGCGTTGTAGGCAAGCTCCACGCGCTCCCAGCGGTTGTCTCTGTCCATTGCATAGTAGCGTCCCATTACAGTGGCAATTTTACCAGCGCCAATTTCCTTTATTTTGGTTTCCAGTTGCTCTATAAAATGTTTGCCGCTATCCGGCGGAACATCTCTGCCATCCATAAGGCAGTGCACGAAGGTGCGATCCCCAATGCCTTGCTGCTTGGCAAGCTGTAACAAGGCATACAGATGATCTTGATGGCTGTGTACGCCACCATCCGAAACAAGGCCAATGAGGTGCAGCGCAGCATTGTTGCGCTTGGCATGCTCTATCGCATCCAAGAATTCTTTCTTTTCAAAAAAATCCCCATCTGCAATAGATTTTGTGATGCGGGTGAGTTCTTGATAAACAATTCGCCCGGCGCCAATGTTTAGGTGACCCACTTCGGAATTGCCCATTTGCCCTTCGGGCAGACCAACCGACATACCGCTTGCCCCCAACTGAGTGTGAGGGTACTTTGCAAGCAGTTTGTTTAAATTGGGGGTACCCTCTGCCAGAATTGCATTGCCTTCTTTATGGTCGGTTAGGCCGTAGCCATCCATTATAATCAGTGCTGTAAAACTCATTTAATAATTTACCACCTTTGAAAAGTCTTCGGCTTTTAGAGATGCGCCACCAATCAGTCCGCCGTCTATGTCGCTCATTGCCATAAGTTCGGCCACATTTTGGGGGTTCATGCTACCGCCGTACTGTATTCTTACCTCTTCCGCAACCGTTCCAAACACTTCTTTTATGGCATTTCGAATTTCCGAAATGGTATCGTTAGCATCCTGAGAGGTAGCAGTTTTGCCTGTGCCAATTGCCCATACAGGCTCGTAGGCCACTACCACTTTTTTTACATCATCTGCGGAAAGTCCCTTTAATGCCAGCTTGGTTTGCAAGCGCACTACTTCTGCGGTAATGCCATCTTCGCGTTCTTGCAGCACTTCGCCCACGCACACAATGGGAACAAGCCCCGCTTCCAATGCCTTTTTGGTTTTTAGGTTTACCGTTTCGTCTGTTTCTGCATAGTATTGGCGGCGTTCGGAATGGCCAATAATCACATACTCCACACCCAAGGCTTTCAACATATCAGCGGAAATTTCTCCGGTAAAGGCACCGCTGTCGTGATAATCCATATTTTGTGCGCCCAAACCAATGGAGCAACCCGCCAGCGCCTCTTTGGCTGCCGCTAGGCAGGCATAGGGGGGGCATACCACCACAGTGGCTTTAGAATTAGCCACAAGCGGCTTTAAATCGTTTATTAGCTGCACCGCTTCAGCCGGTGTTTTGTTCATTTTCCAGTTTCCTGCAATAATCGGTTGTCTGCTCATCGTATTCTCCTTGTTTCAATTGGTGGAATAAAAATACAAAGGAGGTATTCAGTTCAAATACCTCCTTTTGCCTCTGAGGATTTATTTATCGTCCAGTGCTGCAACACCTGGCAGTTCTTTGCCTTCTAAAAATTCTAAAGATGCACCGCCACCAGTAGATATGTGGGACATTTTATCTGCATAACCCAGCTTTTTCACTGCAGCTGCACTATCGCCACCGCCAATAATGGTAATGGCATCTGTGTTTGCCATTGCTTCTGCAATTGCTTTGGTACCGCCTGCAAATTCGGGAATTTCGGCTACGCCCATGGGGCCATTCCAAATAACAGTTTTAGCTGTTTTTATTTCGTTGGCAAATATCATGCGGCTGGATGGGCCAATATCCAGTGCCATGCCATCTTCCGGCATAGCATCCACAGGCAATGTTTGTGTGGGTACGCCTGCGGCTACTTCCTTGGCAACAATAAAGTCGGAAGGCAACATAATTTTTATACCTTTCTTCTTTGCTTGCTCCATCAGGTCATTTGCAAGCCCTAGGCGTTCATCATCCACCAAAGATTTACCCATTTCGTAGCCCTCGGCCTTTATAAATGTATTGGCCATACCACCGCCAATAATCAGGCAGTCCACCTTTTGTAGCAGGTTTTCTATTACGGCAATTTTGTCGGACACTTTGGCACCGCCAAGTATGGCTATAAATGGGCGCATGGGATCCTCCAGTGCTTTTCCCATAATGTCCAGCTCCTTGCCAATTAAGAAACCGGCAACAGCGGGCTTCAGGTACTCGGTAACGCCAGCAGTGGAAGCATGTGCCCTGTGCGCGCTGCCAAAAGCATCGTTTACATACATATCCGCAAGGCTAGCCAACTGCTTGGAAAATTCAGGATCGTTTTTGGTTTCTTCCTTGTGGAAACGCAGGTTTTCCAGCAATACCACCTGCCCATTTTCTATAGAATTTACAGCCTCTTGTGCAGCCGCGCCTACGCAATCTTTGGCAAACACAACTTTGGTGTCCAGAATTTCATCCAGTCTTTTTGCAACGGGAGCCAAAGAAAACTCGGGTTTCACTTCGCCCTTGGGCCTGCCCAAATGCGAACAAAGGATCACTTTTGCGTTGTGGTCCAGCAGATATTGAATTGTGGGGAGTGCAGCTTGTATCCGGGTTTCGTCCGTTATTTCACACTTGTCATTCAGCGGTACGTTAAAATCTACCCGTACAAGAACTTTTTTACCGTCTACAGAAATGTCTTCAATTGTTTTTTTCATTTAAAATCTCCTTTATCCACTTTAAACTTTTGCTATCTTTGTTCAAAATATCACAGTTTCTATTCTAATCAAATATGCCCCAATAATCAAGCAAAGTTTGCTTTTCTGCATACTTGTTACTACTTTTCTAATAGGGGCTTGTATTAATACAGTTCCCCCCGGGTAATTACGGCGGCAATATCTACAGAGTGAGAGGCTATGCGCTCCATCATGGTTACAATATCTGTGAATACAGTACTGGCGGCAGGGGTACAGTCACCCTTTTTCAACCGCTTAATGTGGTTCTTTTTCAGCTTCAGTTCCAGTTTATCCACTTCGTCTTCCAATTCCAAAGTGCGCTCGGCATACACATAGTCTCTTTCGCTTACAGCACGGGCAGCGGCCTCTAGGGATTCATACACCTTGCTGCGCATATATTCCAGCTCTTCCGTTGCCTTTTTTCCCAGCTTTATTTTAGAATCAATTCGATGCATGGAAAGGCTGGCAATGTTCTCTGCAATATCCGAAACCCGCTCTATATTCATGATTGCCAGCAACATTTCGGTAATCACTCCGGTATCGCCTTCCGGTACTTCCACACCAGTCAGTTGCGTCAGTTCGTGGGTTATTTCTCGGTTCAAGTAGTTTACTGTTTTCTCGGCATCAAAAACCTCATTGGCAAGCTGTTCATCTCGATTGATAAAACTGGTAACCGCGTTGTCAAAATTTTGCGTGGAAATGTTTAGCATACGCTGCGTTTCCTTCATAGCCAGTCCCACAATCATGGTAGGGCTGTCCGGCAGTGGATGCACCAAATATTCCAATTTGCGACCCTCCAGCTTTTTGTCTTCACCGCGAATAACCAAGTAGGAAATTTTTGAAAGTACCCATGGGATGCAGATAAAGACAGCAGAAGTCACCACGTTGAAGAAAGTATGAAAATTCGCCAGCTGCCGCACTGGGTCGTTTGGTGACCAAGATTTTACCCACTCCACAATAGGCGTAAGGGGAAGCAACAGCATAAAAATGGCTGAACCAATTACGTTGAACATCAATAGAGCCACCGCTGTTCTTTTAGCTGTTTTTGTGCCACCCAAGCTTGCCAATATGGCGGTAATGCAGGTGCCGATATTCAAACCTAAAATAAGGTATACTGCGGAGTCTAGCCCTAGTATGCCCTGCATGGCAAAGGCCTGCACAATACCCATTGTGGCGGAGGAACTTTGAATGATTGCCGTAACGCCTGCACCTGTTAAAATGCCAACCAAGGGGTTTTCCACATTGGAAAGCATATTGATGAAGGGCTCGTAAGTGGCAAGGGGGGAGAGCGATTCGGACATTACATTCATACCAAAAAACAAAATGCCCAAGCCGCCAATAATTTCGCCCAGCCGACGCAGAGAGCGCTTTTTTGCAAACATGATGATGAGTACGCCAACAAGCAAAATCAATGGTGCAATTTTTGTTATTTTGAAGGCAATGATTTGCCCGGTAATGGTGGTACCAATGTTTGCGCCCATGCCCACGTTAATGGCTTGGGTCAGTGTCATTAGCCCGGCATTTACAAAGCCTACCACCATTACTGTGGTGGCAGAGGAGCTTTGTATCACTGCCGTAACGCCAGCGCCCACACCCAAGGCTGCAAACCTATTTTTGGTCAGCTTTTCCAGGCCATTGCGCAGTTTGTCGCCTGCCATTGCTTCCAGCCCATCCGACATCAGTTTCATACCATACAGGAACAACCCTAGGCCGCCCAGTAGCATTGTAATTGTCCAAAAATCCATAAAAACCCCCATAAAAATAAAAATATTTCAAACCATTTAACAAATGGCTTTATACTAAATTAGACCAAGTTGGGATACCCTGTTTGCCGCAACACCTCGTAAACGGCCACACATACCGCATTGGAAAGATTCAAGCAACGCTGGTTCTGCATCATGGGGATTCGGACACATTGTTCGATTTTATCCGCAGGCATTTTTTCCCTAAGCCCGGCAGTTTCATTGCCAAAAACCAAGTATGCGTTGCCATTGTAGGACACTTCCGAAAAAGTTTGTGGAACTTTGGATGAAAAATACCACAGTTGTGCATCTGGATTGCTGTCGTAAAAATGTTGCATCGATTCGTAAATATGCAATGTAAGGTCTTTCCAATAATCCAGCCCTGCACGCCGGATATGTTTTTCATCCAGCGAAAAGCCCATGGGTTTTACAATGTGCAAGTGGCTTCCCGTAACCACGCAGGTACGCGCAATATTGCCCGTGTTTTGCGGTATTTCGGGTTCAACCAGTACAACGTTAAGTGGCATGAAGCACCCCTTTCGAAATCAATTTATCCCCAAATTATTATATTGTAAAAGCTGTGTGAAAGCAACGAAAAATCTTGGTAAAAAACGAAGGTAATATTCAACAGAAATAAGGTTGTTGGAATTGCGAAGGAATATGTGAGAATTTAATACTTACTGGGGTGATCCAGCATTTTTTTAATTTGCTGTGTGATGTTGTCTACCTGCGGTATAGATGCCGCTTCAATCTCCTTGTTAAAGGCCATGGGCATATCCTGCCCGCAAAAACGCACAATGGGGGATTTCAAGGCATAAAATGCATCGCTTTGCGCAACAGCGGCCGCAACTTCTGCACCCACGCCAAATTTCTGCACAGCTTCGTGGGTAATGAATAGACGCCCGGTTTTTTTCACAGAGTTTACAATGCATTCTATATCCAATGGGTATAGTGTGCGGAGATCTATCACTTCGGCCTCCACCCCGCCTTCTGATAGAATATCTGCAACCTGCAGGCATTTGGTAACGGTGTTGGAATAGCTTACCAAGGTAACGTCTGTGCCTTTCCTTGCTATGTTCGCCTTGCCCAAAGGCAGGGTGTATTCTTCTTCGGGTACAAAGCCAGACATAGTGTAGGCCAGCTTATGCTCGAAAAACAGCACTGGGCTGTTGTAGCGTATGGCACTTTTTAGCAGGCCTTTTGCATCGTAAGGGGTGGAAGGCGCCACTACGGTAAGGCCGGGCACATGGCAAAACCAAGCCTCGGGGCTTTGGCTATGCTGCGCTGCCGCCTGTGTGCCACTGCCAAAGGGCATGCGTATTACCATGGGTATTTCCACCTGACCGCCAGTCATAAACCTTTGCTTTGCCGCCTGATTGACAATGGCATCCATTGCATATGCCGAAAAATCGGCAAACATAATCTCCACGACGGGGCGCAGCCCCATCATGGCAGCACCCACAGCAAGACCTGTAAAACCATTTTCCGCAATGGGCGTATCTATCACTCTATCGGTGCCAAAAATTTCTTGTAACCCTGTGGTCACATCAAAACAACCGCCAAAAACGCCAATGTCTTCACCCAGCAATGTAACCGCTTTGTCCCGATGTAGTTCCTCGTGCAGTGCTTGCCTTATGGCTTCGCGCATCGTAACTTCAGGCATTGTGCTCCTCCTTGGTTGCATATACCAAAGCTTGCGCTTCTGCGAAGCGAAGCGGTTGGCAGCTGCGGGCAAATTCTACAGAGGCTTCTATCTTTTTTTCTGCACGATGTTGCAGTGTAACCAATTTATCTGCAGTTACTCCCAATTGGGATATGTGTTTCGAAAAGCGCTGAATAGGGCATTTTTCATGCCAAACGGCCTCTTCTTCCCGCGTTCGATAAACGCGCTTGTCACTTTTGGAATGCCCCAGCCAACGGTAGGTTTCCAGCTCCAATAGGGAAGGGCCACCACCGGAACGTGCCAAATGTGCAGCTTGTGCAGTTGCGTTTAATACAGAGGGAACATCGTTGCCATCTGCCAGAATACCGGGTATGCCATACGCAACAGCATGGCCAGCGATACTGCTGGTGGCATTGTGCCTATCTATATGTGTGGACATGCCATATTGATTGTTTTCGCAAATAAAAATAACGGGCAGTTTCCACAAAGAGGCTATGTTCAGTGCCTCGTGAAATGCTCCGTTATTTGCAGATGCATCGCCGAAAAAGGCAGCAACTACTTTACCGCTATTTGCTTTTTTCAAAGAGAGCGCTACGCCAGTGGCAATGGGCAAAGAAGCCGCCATAATACCATTTGCCCCATAATTTCCACAGGCGGTATCCACAATATGAAGCGAACCGCCCAGCCCTTTGCAGCACCCTGCTTTTTTACCAAACATTTCTGCCATCATGGCATTGGGGCTGGTGCCCTTCATAATGCTAATGGCATGGCCGCGGTGGGTGCTAAGCACAAGGTCGTCCTTGTTTAGTGCATAGATAGCACCGGCAGCGGTGCCTTCCTGCCCCACACTTAAATGTGTGGTTCCATATAGTTCGCCCGCTTGAAACAGCTCTGCCAGCTTGTATTCAAAGCTACGGGCGCAATGCATTTTATATAATATCTCCAACGCCATTTCTTTGGAAAGAAACATCAAAATCTCCTTATTCACTTCAATGCATAGTATATCACAATACAGTATAGAATATGTAATTTATCGATCTACTACCTAGCCCTGTAATACAGGGCAATGTTCTGTTGGAATCGCAAGCAATTTTACTATACTATTGCCTAAAAGTCAAACCGCGTGGGCAGATCATGCAGCCGGATAAAAAGCAAATTTTGCAATCTTAGTTTGTTTAGATTTGTTGAGAATGGTATAAAAAACCACGTGATATTTCTATGAAGGGCATAATGAAAACACATAGTTAAAAAATATACTGAAAATATACGGATTGAACATAGACAAATGTAAGAGGAAGTGGTAATATATGTATACAAACAATACGAATATTCGACTTTAAGATGACTATTAATAAATAATAGTATATAGCAAACTAAAGCTGCCGTGGTTTTTACTGCGGTAGTTTTAGTTTTTGGGAATAAATATCTGGCATAGATTGCTTTTGAAATTTTGAAAATGAGCCAGATCAAAAGCGGTGGGTGCTTTTCATCATGAACAAAAAATGGTATGATAGTATCAGTAATTCAAAAAGATTCAAAAAATTCAGATCATTTATAAATGGTATACTTACATGTGTTACATACAGGAAAGAGGGCTGGGATGATAAAAGTAGAACAGGCAAAAAAAGTTGGCGATAAAGCAATAAACTGGTATCGTTTCGAGAATAAAAATGGGCTAAAGATGACGGTGACCAATTTGGGTGCAACCATTGTTTCGCTAAAAGTACCGGACAGGAAAGGGCATTTGGCAGATGTGGTGCTGGGGTTTGATGGGATAGAGCAGTATATTGCAGGGTCGCCCTTTTTTGGTTGCACTGCAGGGCGATATGCCAACCGCATTGGTGGCGCGCAATTTACGCTGAACGATACAGTGTACAAGCTTACCCCAAACGAAAATGGCAATCAACTGCACGGTGGCATAAAGGGCTTTGACAAACAAATTTGGGATGGCAAGGTGGAAGGGGATGCGCTGGTGCTTAGTTATGTAAGCCCGGATGGGGAAGAGGGATACCCCGGCACGTTAACCACACACATTACCTTTCGGCTAACAGATGAGGATGCGGTGGATATATCCTATAGCGCCCAAAGCGATAAGGACACTGTGGTAAACCTAACCAATCATTCGTATTTCAACCTGAATGGTGCAAAGCACACAGTGCTAGAGCATGAACTGACCATCAAGGCAGATTGCTTTACCCCCACAGATGATAAGCTGATACCCACAGGCGAAATACGCGATGTGACAGGCACACCTATGGATTTTCGCACAGCACACAAAATTGGAGATCGTATATTTGAACACGAGTACGATGCCATTGCACTATGCCACGGCTACGACAACAACTATATTCTAAATGGAGAGGGTATGCGTAGCTTCGCCACATTGTACGACGAGCAGTCGGGGCGTTTGATGGAGGCGTTTACCGATCAACCCGCTGTGCAGCTGTACACAGCGCAAATGCTGGAGGATGGCATACAAGGGCACAATGGCACGGTATATGGGCCGTTTTATGGCGTGTGTTTGGAAACGCAAATTTTTCCGGATTCCCCCAATCGCCCGGAATTTACAAACGCAGTGCTGAAACCGGGGCAAACCTATGCACATCACACACGTTATGCGTTTTCTGTGAAATAATATGAATCTGATTGAAACGAGTATAATGGGTGAGGGTATATGAGGAAAATTTTAGTTGTAAGCATATTGGTACTGGCGCTTGTGCTTTCCGCGTGCGGGAAGTTTGAGGACGCCCCGCTGGAGGTGCCGGAAATGAAACTAACATCGGAATCTATCAACAATGAGGGTAAGTTGCTAACCGCTACCGCGGCGGATAAAGGAAGCAACAACCCCACAGGTGAAAACCAAAGCCCACAGCTGGCGTGGGAAGCAGTGGAAGGTGCCGCAGCCTATGCGGTTTGCATGTTTGATGAGGATGCCAATTGGTTGCATTGGTTCACAACGGTGCAAGAAACAGAACTGGCGCAGGGGCGAGATACAGACCACAGCGTATATGTGGGGCCATACCCCCCCAAAGCTTTGGGAAGGCACAACTATAGGATAGAGGTGTTTGCGCTACAGGAGGCAACCGGCAAGCTGCCCGGTAAAATGGATGCCAGAAATACCTATGCGGATATTGTGAAGGGAATCAACGCAAAAGCGGATGGGCAGCAGGGCAATGTACTGGCAAGGGGACATATAATAGGCACTTATCAGAATGGGGATAACACGCAGTAGCGCCAAGGCTAAATAGAAATTTAGAAATAAAAAAGCTGCTTTTTTCATAATAAAAGAAAGTAGCTTTTTTGATTGCATAATATTATTCGCCTAAACGGTGTTCGTTCATATAATCACCCAGATCCGCCATTAGGCTGTTCACATGGGTAAAGGTTTTGAAAAGTTGAGCATATAGCGGTACGTTTTCTGTATTCGGCGTGTTTCGGTTTTCCACAACATGCAGTTTGTCAATTTTGCTGTAATCGCTCCACAACCCTAGGCCACGCGCTGCAATGGCTGCTGCACCAATAGAGGCAGCATCCTGATCTATATTGGTTTTCAAAATGTCGGTATTGAAAATATCCGAGAACATTTGCATCCAATATTTGCTTTTGCTGCCGCCCCCACAAATCAGAATATAATCGGAAAGCGTGGTGTGCTGTTGCAAAAAGTTTAGCGATTGCTTCAAATTCATGGCAATGCCTTCCATAGCTGCGCGAATCATATCATCACGTGTGGTGCCAAGGTGCAGCCCCACATAAGCGCCGCGAATGTGTATGCTTTTGTCTTGAGAAGTACCTCCGGCTAGGCTGGGGTTGAAAAATATGCCGCCCGAGCCCACGGGCACATGCTCTGCCAGCTTGGTCATTTCTGTATAGGCACCACCTTCGGCGGTAATATCCTTGCAAAGCTGGTCGCGGACCCACTGGAAGGAGCTGCCCCCCGCAAAAATGGAAAATGCGGAGGTGTAAATATTCTCGTCAATGTGGGCAAACACATAGGGCTTTTGCCTGTAGTCCAGTATAGGCTGTGCAGAGTTTACGGGTATCCAGCTGGAGGAACCCAGAGATACATAAACGCGCCCCACTCCCGCGCCTACCGCGCCCAATGCCATACAGGCGTTATCCACGCCTCCGCACACTACGGCTGTGTGTTCGGACAGGCCAATTTCCTTGGCAGCCTGTGGCGTTACCTTGCCAACCACATGGTGGGAGGGCACAATTTTCGGGAAGATATGCAAAGGCAGCCCGGCGGCTTCCAAATACTCGGGCTTCATGCATTTGCCCAATAGGTCGTATGCGCCAGTTCCAGAAGCGTAGGAATAGTCTGTATAGGCATTGCCTGTCAGTTTAAAGTTGATATAATCCTTGCTGCCCAACACATGCGCTGTTTTTTCAAACACTTCCGGGTTGTGCTTTTTCAGCCACATTAGCTTGAATACGGAATAGCAGGGCTTGGGGAAGCCGTTGCCTGTCGTCATATACCAGCTCTCCTCCGGAACTTGTTCAAAAAATTCCGCCGCTTCGCTGGCGGCGCGTGTGTCCGACCAAATGGGCACCTGTTCTAAAAGAAGCTGCCCATCTGCACCCACTGGCAGTGCAACAAGGCTGTGCCCGGAAAGCGATACACAGGCAATTTCATCGGCATTGGTGTTGGAATTTTGCAGCAACAACTGTGTGCTTTGCACCACGCCATTCCACCAGTCGGCAGGCCGTTGTTCGTGATAGCCCGGCTGTGGATAAAACGTTGGGTACTCTATAAAGGATTTGCTAAGTGTGTTTAGCTGTTCATCGTATAGCGAGGCTTTCACCCCGCCCGTTCCCAAATCATAAGCAATTATTTTCATAGTATGTATTCACCACTGTGCCCAATGTTGGCACGGTGCATCATTCTCCTCTCGATAAGCTAAAGTATGCCCCTCTGCATAGGGTAAGGGCGGTTTTGTCTATTTATGTTCCAGTAACTTTTTTGCTTCTGCTATATGCGCCTGCACCATATCCGGAGCGGGACCGCCGGGCACATTGCGCGTATTGATGCAGGTTTTCAGGCTAACTGCATTGTAGAACTCTTCGTCTGTATCTGGGGAAAACTGCATCAGCTCCTCCAAAGTGAGTGCATCTAGGGCTTTGCCGGTTTGTTCGCAATATAGAACCAGACGGCCAATTACCGCATGGGCATCGCGGAAGGGCATGCCCTTCTTCACAAAATAATCCGCGGCATCGGTGGCATTGGTAAAACCTGCGCCTGCGCTTTGTGCCATCTTTTCTTTGTTCCATTTGGCAGTTTTCAGCATGCCTTCCATTACCACAAGGCAGGCGTTCAGCGTATCCACTGCGTCGAAAGTACACTCTTTGTCCTCTTGCATATCTTTGTTGTACGCCAAGGGTAAGCCCTTCATTACGGTAAGCAGTGTGGTTAGCGAACCGTATACCCTGCCCGTTTTGCCGCGAATCAGCTCGGCCATATCCGGATTTTTCTTTTGCGGCATAATGGAAGAGCCAGTGGAATAGGTATCGTCCAGCCGCAGAATGCCAAACTCCAAAGAAGAAAATAATATAATTTCTTCGCACAGGCGGGAAAGGTGCATCATGCAAATAGAGGCAGAGGAAAGGTATTCCAGCGCAAAGTCTCTATCCGAAACGGCATCCAAACTGTTGCGTGTAATGCCGGAAAAGCCAAGTGAATCGGCCACCATGCTTCGGTTGATGGGGTAGGTGGTGGCGCACAGTGCGCCTGCGCCCAAAGGCAGGCTGTCTGTGCGTTTTTTGCCATCTTGAAAGCGGCTGATATCCCGATGAAACATTTCGAAATAAGCCATCATATAGTGTGCCAGTGTGGTGGGCTGTGCCTTTTGCAGGTGGGTGTACGCACACATCACAGTGTGCAGGTTTTCCTCTGCAATTGCCACAATGGTGCCGCATAGGGACGATAGATTTTCCACTGTGGAATCTATAGCGTCCAGCATAAACAGGCGAAAATCCGTCGCAACTTGATCGTTACGGCTGCGCCCTGTGTGCAGCTTTTTGCCCACATCGCCAATTCGTTCAGTCAGCAGGCGTTCCACATTCATGTGTATGTCTTCGTCATGCACCGAAAACGCCACTTTTCCACTTTCTATATCGGCAAGTATGCCCGAAAGCCCCTCCACAATTTGCCGGGCTTCGTCTTTGCTTATAATGCCCTGCTGCCCCAGCATGTTGGCGTGGGCAATGCTGCCCTGTATATCCTGCTTGTATAGTCGGTTGTCAAAGCCAATGGAGGAGTGAAACCCCTCTGCAAATGCATCTGTACCCTTTTCAAACCGTCCGCCCCAAAGTTTTGCCATGCCTGTGCTCCGTTTCTCTATTTTTATTAGGGCAACACCGCACAAACCGCGCACGTCGTCATCACTAGTCTTTTTGCGTGATGCCAACGACTCGATTTCTGTGCGGTATCGCCTTACCGAATTTGTCCATCGCCATCTATAATGTATTTTACTGTGGTTAGCTCGGGCAGACCCATTGGTCCACGCGCGTGCAGCTTTTGTGTGGATATGCCAATCTCTGCGCCAAAGCCAAACTCAAAACCATCGGTGTAGCGCGTGCTGGCATTCACATACACAGCAGCGGAATCCACCTCGTTTTGAAACCGTTTTGCATGCGTATAATCGTTTGTAATAATGGCTTCGGAATGGCCGGTGCTGTATTTGTTGATATGCGCCACTGCCTCGTCAAAGCTATCCACCACTTTCACAGAAATAATAAAATCCAAGAATTCGGTGTAATAATCCTCGTCTGTAGCGGGAATTGCGCCATGTTTCTGGCTGATGCCGCAGCCGCGTATTTCCACATTTTCCGCTTTCAGCGCGGTAAACACAATGGGCAAAAATGCATCGGCAACACTGGTGTGCACCAGCAGGCTTTCAGCAGCGTTGCAAACCGATGGTCGCGAAACCTTCGCATTTACCGTGATTTTTGTAGCCATTTCCAAATTGGCAGAGGCGTCCACATAAATATGGCAATTGCCCGTGCCTGTTTCTATAATGGGAACGGTAGCGTTTTCCACCACCGAACGTATTAGCCCGGCGCCGCCGCGAGGAATTAGAACATCTATGGTGCCGTTCATCTTCATCATAGCGGTGGCTGCCTCGCGAGAGGTATCCTGTATCAGCCCCACTGCGCCTTTGGGTAGCCCGGCTTTTGCACCTGCCTCTATCATGGCATTTGCAATGGATACGTTGGAATGAATGGCCTCGCTGCCGCCCTTTAGCACCACAGCGCTGCCCGCCTTTAGGCACAGGCCAACAGCATCGGCAGTTACATTGGGGCGCGCCTCGTAAATAATGCCTATTACCCCCATAGGTACGCGTTGCTTGGCAATCGTCAGCCCATTGGGGCGCTTTACCGCATGGAGAATTTCGCCCACCGGGTCGTCCAGCAGGGCAATGTCCCGCAAGCCCTGCGCCATGGCGGCAATTCTCTCTTCCGAAAGCGCCAGTCTGTCTATCAGCGTAGCCGTGCGGCCTTTCGCGCGCGAGGCTTCCACATCCATGGCGTTTTGCTCCAAAATATAGGCGGTGCTTTGCAGCAATGCCTCTGCCATTGCGTTCAAAATATCGTTTTTTTGGATGGTGGAAAGCCCTGCAACCTTGTGCTTTGCTTGTTTTGCGGCTTGCGCTATGGCAATCACAGTTTCATTTGTAACCATTTTTATTTGCAACCTCCTAAAGAGCTATCTTCACTATATTGCGAACATCTTTTACAATAAAATCGGGGTTGTATTCATTCAGCAGGCTTTCTGCGGAACGCACCCACGCAATGGGGGTGTACAGTATGCAGCAATCCATATGGCAAGCATGAGCGGCCGAAACGTCTAGTTCCGAATCGCCGATATAAAGTGCCCGGCTGGTATCCGTTTTTGTTTCTTCCAATATATTTCGGAAACGCTCCGCCTTGTCCTTTGCATCCCTGTGTGCGCCCGTTACCACGCAGAATTCCTGCAGCATGTGGTTGGCTTCGGCAATTTTCTGTACCAATTCGTGCATAGAGTTGGAAACGAGGGCAACGGAAATGCCACCCGCCTTTAAAGCGCGAATGGTTTCGGTGGCGCCATCTATAAATGTTAGGCTGTCAATCAGTTCATCGGCCTGATATTTATAATATTCATCCAATTTGTCAAACACGCGTTCCAGTTTTTCGCCTTCTATCCCTGCATCGCGAAATATGCTAAGCAAGGTTTTGCCCTTGCCATTTTCCACAATATCCTTGCCGTAGTATTCCGGAAAATGCCGCTGCCAAAATGCACCAAACATTTTGTTGTGAGCTCTGTCCGAATCCACAAGGGTGCCATCCATATCAAAAATTACCAAATCGTAGTTGCGCATTGTATACTCCCGTTTCCCCATTGTTTTCTGCATTATAATATCATAATTCTGCGATTGAATCAATTGCAGAAGCACATTATATGCGGGAAAATAAGGGCAAACAAAGAGTATAGAATCCAGCCTTTTAGTCTATAAAATCTGTGGTTTTCACAGGTTTTATGGTGGGATAGGGCACAGTGCCTTTGGCATGGCGAATGCATTTCAGCAGCCAAGCCATATTGTCGGCCAATGTGCGCATGGTTTGTAGGCCTTCCTTATCCTTTGCTACATCTTCGGGTGTGCGGCCATGGGTGGAGTTCCAGTATTGGGAGGGCACCACTGGCATGCGGGCGATGGTAAAGTACTTGTTCAGGCGGTCGAAAGCCGCACTTGCCCCGCCCCGTCTGCAATTTACAATAGCGGCAGCAGGCTTGAAAGCGAAAGCAGCGCTATTTGCATAAAATAGCCTATCCAAAAAGGCACACAAAGCACCGTTTGGCCCTGCATAGTACACGGGAGACGCCACCACAAAGCCATCTGCTTTTTTCAGTAAATCGATGCATTCATTTACACCGTCTTCTTTGAATACACAATACCCTGTTTTCCTGCATTTGCGGCAGTCGATACAGCCATAAATGGGCTTTTTGCCAAGGTGATGCACCGTGGTTTTGATATCGTTTTTTTCCAGCTGTGTTTTCACCTCGGAAAGAGCGGTAAACATGGCACCGTTTTTTCTGGGGCTGCCGTTCAGTAGCAATACATTCATATTGTAACCCTTTCTGCCCATTATTTTGGGCTGCGTATATTAGTATGGAACAAACTATAATTCAACTTTCCCATGCTTTACACAAAATGTCAAGCAGGGGGTGAAACGGATTTGCGCATTGAAACAGAACATTGTATAATGTGGAAATGGAAAAAAGGGAAATGGGCTGTGTTGTCCGGCCGTTGCTAAACTGGTATGCAAAGCATGCGCGTATACTGCCATGGCGGGAGGATGCAACACCGTATCGCGTGTGGGTTTCAGAAATTATGTTGCAGCAAACGCGGGTAAGTGCGGCGTACGACTATTTTATTCGTTTTGTGAAAGAGCTTCCCGATGTTTATGCACTTGCGGAAGTTCCTGCAGAACGGCTGATGAAGCTGTGGGAGGGCCTTGGCTATTACAACAGGGCACGCAACATGCAAAAGGCTGCCCAGCACATAGTGGAGCAATACGATGGAGAGTTTCCCGAACGCTACGAGCAGTGGCTGGCATTGCCCGGTGTGGGAAGCTATACTGCGGGTGCCGTTCTTTCCATAGCATTTGGGCAGCCCTGCCCGGCAGTGGATGGCAATGTGCTGCGCGTGCTGGCACGGCTTCGGGCAGACAGAAGTGATGTGATGCTGCCTGAAACCAAAAAAGAAGCGGAGGCGCTGTTAAAGTGCATTATGCCAGAAGGGGAAACTTCGGCCTTTACACAGGCTTTGATGGAGCTGGGGGCTATGGTGTGCATTCCCAATGGGCAGCCGTTATGCGAAAAGTGCCCGCTGGTACAATTGTGTGAGGCATACAAACAAGGGGTGCAGGAACAGCTACCGGTGAAGGCGAAAAAGAAACAACGAAAGCTGGAACAAAGAACAGTATTGCTGTTGGTGCAGGGCAAAAAGCTGGCACTGCGCAAGCGGGCAGCAAAGGGACTGCTGGCAGGCCTTTGGGAACTGCCCAGCATGGACGGCTTTGTGGATAAGCAGGCTGTGGAAGTATGGCTGGAGGAAAACGGCCTGAAACCACAGAAAATAAAAGCACTGGAATCAGCCAAGCATGTGTTTACGCATGTGGAGTGGCATATGTGCGCGTATGAAGTGCAGGTGGAGGATACCGGTGTTGGGGAACAACTGGTATGGGCAGATGCGCAGCAGCTTGCAGAGGCATTTTCAGTACCATCGGCATTTAAAAAGTATGTGCAATGGTTTTTACAGCAGTTTGGTTGATGCAAACTGCCATAGATGGGAGAAATAGATGGACACAACCTTAATAAAAGAGCAGCCGCTTTTTGAAAAGCTGGCAAGGACAAACAAGCCCGTGGTACTTTATGGAATGGGCAATGGTGCAGATAGAATTATACATCATTTGAAAGAACATGGCATTCCTTTGGCTGGCGTATTTGCCAGTGACGAATTTGTTCGTGGACACAACTTTCACGGGCACAGGGTGTTAACCTATAAAGAAGCGTGCAGGCAGTATGGCAACATGGTGGTGTTGGTGGCGTTTGGTACCCATCGTGAGGATGTGATTGCCAATATACAAAAAATTGCATCCGAACAGGAGCTGTATGTGCCGGATGTGGAAATTGCGGGGGATGGCCTGTTTGACAGGGAGTATGTGGATCAAAAAATGGACTTGCTGGAGCAGGTGTATGATTTGCTGGAAGATGCGCAATCCAAAAAAACTTTTACAAATATATTGCATTACAAACTGAGCGGTGGATTGGATTGGCTGATGGCCAGCGAGAGCCCGGCTGATGAAGTATACAAAAATGTGCTGAAGCTATCCAACAAAGAGGTGTATGTGGATGGCGGCGCCTACGATGGCGATACGGTAAAAACGTTTGTACAGAGGGTGACAAACTATGATAAAATATATGCTGTGGAGCCAGATGAGCGTAGCTATGAAAAGCTGGTGAGGAACACAGTGGATATACCTAGGCTATTCTGCATTAATGCTGCGTTGGGCAATCGCGATGCAGAAGTTTGTTTCGATGCGCTGGGTGGCAGGCAATCTGCAGTGAGTGAAACAGGCAACAAAACGGTGGTGCAAAAGCGTATAGATAGCATAACCAATGATGTTAGCTATATCAAGCTGGATGTGGAGGGGTTTGAGGTGTCGGCGCTTCTGGGTGCAAGGGAAACCATTGCTCAAAGACGGCCAAAGCTGGAAGTGGCGGCCTACCACAGGAATGAGGATTTGTTTCTGCCTATTATGGTAAAGGAATTGTGCAGCGACTACAAAGTGTATATGCGCCGTACTAGATGTCTTCCCGCGTGGGACACATATTTTTATTTTGTGTAATGCACTTCGTGGGAGTGTGAAGAACGAGACTTATACTTTGATCCCTGCTTATTGAGTGGGGATTTTTTAAATGCAAACAAAGTATACCCGAAAGACATAGTTTGTTTACAACTTTTTTGTATAAGGCACCAAAAGTTGCACACAAATCTGATATAATACTAAACACTGATAGAAAAACCTAAAACAGTTTTTCTATCGCCGCATAAAATGCGGCACAAAAATGACATGTCATTTTGAAGTATAAGTATTGAATGGCTTTACCAATTCATAATGTCAAAAGCATTATGAACCCCGTGCATATGCGCGGAATTAAATTGGTGAATAGTATAATAAACCATAGCATAATAGTTTTTGTAAATAGTTTGCGTTTTATGCAAATGGAAGGAATAGGAAGATAGGATACAAGAGGTAGCATGGAACAGAGAAGTTTTGAATTGCATTCCCACTACAGCCCGGCAGGTGACCAGCCACGCGCAATAGAGGCGCTGTGCAAGGGTGTGGAGCAGGGGCAGAATGCGCAGGTGTTGCTGGGCGTAACGGGCAGCGGCAAAACATTTACAATGGCAAATGTAATTGCGCGTACAGGCCGCCCGGCTTTGATTTTGGCGCACAACAAAACATTGGCGGCACAGCTGTATAGTGAGTTTCAGGAGTTTTTCCCCAACAATGCCGTGGAGTTTTTTGTTAGCTATTACGACTACTACCAGCCAGAGGCATACATACCTGGGCGGGATTTGTTTATAGAAAAAGATGCCAGCATAAATGATGAAATAGATAAAATGAGGCACTCGGCAACTTCCTCGTTGCTGGAACGTAGGGATGTGGTGGTTATTTCCAGCGTGTCCTGCATTTATGGTATTGGTGCGCCCGAAACCTATGCAAATCTTTCTTTGCCGTTGCGGGAGGGAATGGAGCTGCCCCGGGAAGCCCTGCTGGAAAAGCTGGTGGGCATTAACTTTACACGCAACGATTTGGACATACAGCGCGGAACCTTCCGCGTGCGGGGGGATGTGGTGGAAATCATTCCGGCCAACCAGAATGAGAAGGCACTGCGCATTCAGTATTTCGGCGATGAAATTGAGCAGATTTTCGAGGTGGATGCCCTGACCGGAAAAAAGCTGAGCACAACAAAATATGTATTGATATTCCCTGCGTCCCACTATGCAATGGAGCATGAAAAAGTGCTGGCGCAACTGCCTAGAATTCAAAAAGACATGCTAGCACAGGTGGAAAAATTTAAGGCAGAGGGCAAGCTGTTGGAGGCAGAGCGGCTGACCCAGCGAACCCTGTATGATATAGAAATGCTGAAAGAGCTGGGATATTGTTCGGGAATAGAAAACTATTCGCGTTATTTTGACGGCAGAAGCCCGGGCGATGCGCCGTATACACTGATGGACTTTTTTCCGAAAGATTATTTGCTGTTTGTGGATGAATCCCATGCCACTTTGCCGCAGGTGCGTGCCATGTACAATGGGGATCGTTCGCGTAAGCAAATGCTGGTGGACTACGGATTCAGGCTGCCTGCGGCCTACGACAACAGGCCGTTGCAGTTTGATGAATTTAATACGAAACTGAACCAGGCAATTTATGTTTCGGCAACGCTGGCGGTGTACGAGCGGGAGCTGGCGGCAGGCAAGGTGGTGGAGCAAATTGTTCGCCCCACAGGATTGCTGGATCCGGAAGTGGAAATTCGCCCAACAACTGGGCAGCTGGACGACTTGCTGGATGAAATTAGAGAAGTGGCTGCGCGCAAAAGGCGCGTGTTGGTTACCACGCTTACCAAAAAGCTGGCGGAACGGCTGACCGAGTATTATGAAGATATGGGCGTGCGTGTGAAATATATGCACAGCGAAATAGACACATTGGAGCGCATAGAAATTGTGCGGGGGCTGCGGCTGGGCGAATTCGATGTGCTGGTGGGAATTAATTTGCTGCGCGAAGGGCTGGACATTCCCGAAGTGGAGCTGGTGGCAATACTGGATGCAGATAAAGAAGGGTTCCTGCGCAACGAAACTTCGCTGATACAAACCATTGGCAGAGCGGCTAGGAATGATCAAGGCAGAGTAATACTATATGCAGATACCATTACCAAGTCTATTAAGGCCGCAATGGACGAGACAGACCGCCGCCGTGCAAAGCAGCGGGCATACAACGAGGAACATGGCATAACGCCGGCTTCCATCTCCAAAGAGATTAAGGCAAGCTTTTCACTTACCCAAAAGGTGGAGGAAACCATTGACATGCCAGAGGGAGAGCGCAAGATGCGCATAGATGTGCTGACGCAGCAAATGAAAGAGGCCGCGGCAGAGCTAGAGTTTGAAGTGGCGGCAAAAATACGTGACATGATTGAAGAATTGAAAAAATAATTTTGATATAAGAAATTTAGGACAAAGAACGGAGGATGTTTTGGATCAATTACACATAAAAGGGGCGCGAGAGCATAACCTGAAGAATATAGATATCTCGCTTCCTAGGAATAAGTTTGTAGTGATTACAGGCCTGTCGGGTAGTGGCAAGTCGTCTTTGGCATTTGACACCATATATGCGGAGGGGCAGCGGCGCTATGTGGAGTCGCTTTCCGCCTATGCGAGGCAGTTTTTGGGGCAGATGGAAAAGCCGGATGTAGACCAGATAGAAGGGCTGTCGCCCGCCATTTCCATAGACCAGAAAACCACCGCACGCAACCCGCGCTCTACCGTGGGCACGGTAACGGAAATACACGATTACCTGCGCCTGTTATACGCAAGGGCTGGCGAGGTGCACTGCACCAAGTGTGGCAAAAAAATTACCCGCCAAACAGTGGATCAAATTGTAGACCGCGTGATGGAAATGGGCGAGGGCAGCAAAATCATGCTGCTGGCACCTGTGATTCGTGCGAAGAAAGGTGAGCACAAAAAAGTTTTGGAGCAGCTGGCCAAGGATGGCTTTACCCGCGCGCGCGTGAATGGGGAAATACGGGAGCTGGACGAAGAGATTAACCTAGAACGCCAGAAGAAGCACTCTATTGCTGCGGTGGTGGATAGAATTATACTGAAAGCGGACAGTGCCAAGCGCCTGACAGATTCCCTAGAAATTGCGCTGAAAATGGCAAATGGCCTTGTGATTGTAAACAATATGGAAACGGGTGAGGATGTGCTGATGAATGAGCACTTTGCCTGTGTGGATTGCGGCATTAGCATAGAGGAACTTACCCCGCGAATGTTTTCCTTCAACAGCCCGTTTGGTGCATGCCCCGAGTGTACAGGCCTGGGGATGATACTGAAAATAGACCCGGATATTATTGTGCCGGATAAAACAAAGACACTGCGGGAGGGTGCCATAAAAGCCAGTGGCTGGAACTTTGGCATGGCGGGCTCCATAGCCAAAAGCTATATGGAGGCACTTACCAAGCGCTACAACTTTGATGAGGATACCCCCTTTGGCCTGCTGAGCGAGGAAGTGCAGGATGTGCTGTTGTATGGCACCAAGGGTGAAAAGCTGAAGGTAGACTACAGCAGCGACAATGGCTCTGGGTTTTACAATGCCACCTACGAGGGGGTTATCAACAATCTGGAACGCAGGTATATAGAAACTTCATCCGAATATATGAAAAGCGAAATAGAAAGCTACATGATGCAGATGCCCTGCCCGGTATGCAATGGAAAACGATTCAAGCCGGAAACCTTGGCAGTGCGAATTGGCAACAAGAATATAGCGGAGCTTTCGGACATGTCCATCAGCGCAACGCGCAATTTTTTGAATACAGTAGAGCTGGACTACAAGCAGAAAATGGTGGCGGAGCGTGTGCTGAAAGAACTAAATGCGCGGCTGGATTTTCTGCTGAATGTGGGGCTGGAATACCTTACGCTGTCTCGTTCGGCAAGTACGCTTTCCGGTGGGGAAGCGCAGCGCATTCGTTTGGCCACGCAAATTGGCAGTGGATTGGTGGGGGTGTTGTATATATTGGACGAACCCAGCATTGGCCTTCATCAGCGCGACAATGCCAAGCTGATTGGTACATTAAAGGGGCTGCGGGATTTGGGAAACACACTGATTGTGGTGGAACACGATGAGGAAACCATGCTTACCTCTGACCACATTGTGGACATAGGCCCGGGCGCAGGTGCGCACGGTGGGTATGTGGTGGCACAGGGCACGCCCCGTCAGGTGATGGACAACAAGAAAAGTATTACGGGGCAGTATCTTTCCGGTAAAAAGAAAATACGCATTCCGGCAAAGCTGCGCAAGCCCGCAAACTGGATTACGATAAAGGATGCGCAGGAAAACAACCTGAAGCACATAGACGTATCTATTCCCACGGGCGTGATTACAGCGGTGACTGGCGTATCGGGCAGCGGGAAAAGCACACTGGTGAATCACATACTAAAAGATGCAGCGATGCAGCACTTCTACCATTCCAAGGGAAGGCCGGGCAAGCATGGCAGCATTGAGGGGCTGGACTATTTGGATAAGGTGGTGGATATAGACCAATCGCCCATAGGGCGTACACCGCGCTCCAACCCGGCAACGTATACGGGAACGTTCGACCAAATAAGGGATATATTTGCCATGACCAGCGACGCAAAGGTGCGTGGCTACCAGAAAGGCCGCTTTTCCTTTAATGTGAAGGGCGGGCGTTGCGAAGCTTGCCGTGGGGATGGCATTATAAAAATAGAAATGCACTTTTTGCCGGATGTGTATGTGCCTTGTGAAGTGTGCAAGGGGCAGCGCTACAACAGGGAAACGCTGGAGGTGCGCTACAAAGGCAAGAATATTTACGAAGTGCTGGATATGACAGTAGAGGAAGCCTATAAATTCTTCGAGAATATTCCCAAAATAGAGAGCAAAATGAAGGTGTTGATGGATGTGGGGCTTTCCTATATCAAGCTGGGGCAGCCTAGCACCACGCTTTCCGGCGGAGAGGCGCAGCGCGTGAAGCTGGCAACGCATCTTTCCAAAAGGCAAACGGGCAGCACATTGTTTATACTGGACGAACCCACAACAGGGCTGCATATGGATGACACCAAAAAGCTGGTGAAGGTGATGAACCGTTTGGCAAACAGGGGCAATACCGTGCTGGTGATAGAGCACAATCTGGATGTAATAAAGTGTGCGGATTATATTATAGACCTGGGGCCAGAGGGTGGAGACAAGGGCGGCATGGTGATTGCGCAGGGCACGCCCGAGCAGGTGGCGGCGGTGAAACAGAGCTACACCGGCCAGTATTTAAAGCGTATTTTTGAAAACGCAACGCCGGAAAGCTACTTAATTCCTAAATTTGATGTTTGATGCACGAATGGTGCGAAAACTAGAAAACACCTGCTTTTCAATACAGGAGAACAGGTGTTTTTTTGTGTGGATCAGCATCAATTGTAAGAAAGCCTTAAGAAAGCGTTTATACGTTGTTCAAAAGTATCTGCTAAACTACAGAAAAAGCAACGGAGGTATGACATGGACAGAAAATGGATTATAAAAATAGTGGGCGTAACAGCAGCAACTGCTGTGTTGCTGGTGAGTGTGTGTGGATGTTCTATTATGAAAAAGGTGTATAGCAACATTGCCGATGCAGATAAAGAGGCGGCTGCAATGCCTGGCAGTGTGGAATATGTGGGATTTGACGGAACGGCACAGGCGGTGGAAAATATTGCGGCAGCAAGGCAGGTGGCGGGCATAGATGTTTTTCTGCCGGTGAATTTAAGGGATGGAGATATAGCCAATAGGGAGATTGCACAAGAGGCATCTGCCGGCTTTGCAAATTACGGAAGTGAAGATGACTCTATGCAAGTGTACGAAGAATATGGTGTAACATACAATTCGGTGACTGACAACTGGTGGTTTGCAGGAAAACCATTGGCAGGTATTTCAGACCCGGGTTATTTCACTTTGGCAAATGGAAATTATAGGGATATAGGCGCGTTTTTGAAGGTGGAACGCGATGTGTTGGGAAATATTATGAATGTGCAGGAGGTAAGCCAAGATAGCCTAGCACAAGACGCGGGAGTATCTTTGCAAAACACATTGGAGCAGGATTGCCGGGAAGAACGGCTGGATTTTTATAAAGAGGATGTTTCGGTAAAGGATATGGATGCCAAGCAGTTTGTAGATTTGGAACGCTCGTTTTATGCAAAGTATCGCCACAAGGATGCTGTGGTGCAGTGTAACGACCATATTTTTAGCTTGGGCAAATACGATATGTTGAAGTTAAGCTCGTTTTGCGGTGCGGATACGAATCCTTTTGGTGTAAGTGTAAGTGCGGATTATGACATTGCAGATGAAATAGACCTTGCCAAGCTAGATTCCGTAGGGGTAGACCGTTTGTTGCTGGATTTGCTAAAAAACAACGCATATAAAAATGCCAGAGAAGTGGAATCTGCTGCAAAAACTGCAGTTGCGCAGCACTATGGAATTGGCGAGAAAAACTTGGCCGCTGCTGCAAGCTTAATTTAACGGGGGTGTACTAACTGAAACATAAAAAACCTCCCGAAAACGCTGGTTGGGAGGTTTTTGTACTATTTTAACTAGAAACAACTGGTTGTTCAGGCGTTTTGTATGAAGTCTATAATATCTTCTTTGGATTTTACACCCACAAATTTGCCCGCATTCATACCGCCATCAAATAAGTATACAGTGGGTATGGACATAACTCCATATTTTTGTGCCAGTGCCTGCGCTTCATCCACATTTACTTTTACAATTTTCAAATTTTCCATTTCCGCGCCAACGTCTTCTAAAATGGGGCCTAACATTTTGCAGGGACCGCACCAGTCTGCAAAAAAATCTACCAATACCATGCCCTTGTTTTCTAAAACTTCTGCATCAAATTGGCTTTCGTTGATATGCTTTACACTCATTCCAATACTCTCCTTTGTCATTTAAAACGGGTATTTATATAGGTACCGCTTTTTTTAGAAACCACACTTTTATTATACACCTGTTTGTATTCAAATAAACAGGTATGCAACATATTTTACCCATGCGCAAGTACAAATTAGTTCGGCAAATGATTGCTTTTTTTGAAAACCCAATCGCGCTGTATGGAAAAGCTTGCAATAAAAATAACCAAATCTACCACAACCTTTACCATTGTATTGGTAAAATCGCCACCGCCCAACAGTGTACCAATGGCAAGCACCAACAACCAAGAGGCAATTAGCTGACCAACTGCTAATATGAAAAAACGTATTACAGAACCGGTGGCCTTGCTTTGAGATTGAAACACCGCCCCTTTGTTGAGTATATAGGTTGTAATAGAACACAGTACACGAGACAACACGGTGGCCAATAATATTTTATACTCGTTGGGCAAGCTGTGAAATAGTTGCACAAACCAATAGAAGGTGCCAATATCTACAAGATAGGCCAACAAAGCCGCAATGCTGAACTTTATAAAAACATAGTAAAGCTTTGCAGAGCGGCCAAGAACTTCAAAACCTGGCTGCTGGCTGCAACAAGCGTCGGTTGGAATTTCCTTTATATCTATTTCTTGGGCACGTGCCTCTAAAAGTATATTGTGCAGAAAGCTGGCATCTTTACTTTTCATGCGTAGCATTTTCCTGCATAGTTCCTCCGACATTCCCAACAGAGAGCTTTCGATATCGTTGGTTTTCAAACCGGATAAAAAACCAAAGAGCTTGGAAGGAAGCTTTTGTTTTCCCGCTATGTTACGCGCACCGAGATAAATTGCACTGTTGTCCTTATGAAGCGCCTGCGCCACCACTTTCAAATCGGCAAGGGTGAACCCGTCTTGTGTATTCACTGTTAGAATATAGGCGTTGCCTTCTGCCAGCGTGCGGCTCATTGCATCGCGTACCGATTCGTTTTTGTGTAACGCAACTACAGTGCCGAAACCGGCATCTCTTAAACTTGTTAAAAAACTGCTATTTTCACTATGATCAAGGCAGATTACCGCCGTATCTTTGAACTCTATCATGTCTTTCTCGCTAACTACTATACATTTGCCAATCCTAATTTTATCAATTATACAATACGCTGATAGTGATGTCCAGAAAAGGCTTTGATTCAAAGGAACAATGGGGTATAATTCAGCTATGGAAAAAGAAACAGGTGCTAAAAATACACGTGCAGTAAAAGCGGTTGCAGCCATTGCTGTTGTTGTGGCAATATTTTTTCTTGTATTTGTTTTTACGGCAACGCCAGACGCCCGGCGCTTTTCGGAACAGGTAAAAGGTGCAGTGCTTACCAACATAAACGGTGTGCCGTTTGAACTGAAAAATGGCAACATTGTGGTGAAAGAAAAAAGCAAACCTCTGTTTGTAGATGTACTTTTGAACAAGGGCTGGGTGCTGGTGGAAACGGGAGATGGCACCTATACCTTTGAGCGTGATGGACATACAATAGAATATGAGGAAAATCCATTTTGGTTTGGTAGCAGCGTGTTTGCCTTAACAGCATAAAGCAAAACAATGCCCAAACGAAGGAAGAGCCCGATAAATAGGCTCTTTGGAAAATATATAAAAACGCCTTGGCGTTGTTTTTGGACTGCCGCCTGTACGAGAGCTTTCGCTGTGAAACAGTGGCAGAATTTGTATGATTTAAGACTAACCCAGCAATGTGATTGCAAGGTGAAAATTATTTGAATAAAGTATGAATCCTATATAGAGGAGCAACGCTGTGTTATTGAATAATAATGGGCATTGTGCTATAATATGGATGGGTTATTGCCTTTGTTTTTAAGATAATATTTTTTAGTTTATATATAAGTACTACAGTACTACTTTGAACGGAGGTGTTTGTGATGAGAGTGGACAATGCGCTGTCCATTGGCATATACCAAAACTATTCCATGCTAAACCAGTTGGTGGCAGGTGCATCAACTAAATTTGCATTGGGGAAAAGCATTGGTTCTGCTGCGGAGAGTACTTCTATGGCAACTTCTGCTAAAATTACCACAGAAGTACGCAGTATCAACACTGCCCTTCGCAATACGCAGGATGCATCCTCTCTACTAAACAAAGCGGATGGGGCAATGGGGCAGATAGAAGGCGTGCTACAACGCATGAATGCTCTTTCAGAGCAAAGCGCAAATGGAGGGGCAGATGTAGACCGTCAGAAGCTGGATGCGGAATTTAACCAGATGAAGCGTGACGTAAACGACATAGCGCAACAGGCCGCTTTTCATAATATGCGCATTTTAGATGGGTCGCTCTCCAGAGAAGGTGCGCAGAGAAGTGCGCAGACAGAGGGGATTCATGTGGAGTTTCACAGCCGAACGCAGGACGCTGTGTTAAGCCAAACGATTTCTTCCGCTGTTCCAGAGGAAGCCTCTGTAGAGGCGGTGGTGGATTTGGGCAGGTTGCAGGTGCAAAATGCAGAAGCGGGCGAGATGATTACCGTAAACTTTGGGGATACCGCAATTGGAGCCTCGTTAAAAAGGGGAACCAATACTGCGGCAGATATTGCACGGAGCATTTTGGATGCGGAGAAGGTGACTTATGAAGGAAACATGGCAATTAGCCGCCACAATGTTTCCATGGAAGTGGAAAACACAATACAGCTTCGCCTAGCTTTTAGTGGGGTGGACAGTAACACGCAAACTGCGCAGGAAACGGTTGCGCCACTTCAAAATGTGGAAGTATCTGTGGCATACACTGCTGCAAATGGCGTGGACCCGGGGCAGGGTGTTATGCAATATGCGCAGGACATTTCCTTTACAAGTACTGCGCCCGGAGTGCAATACAGCAGCGCTCCCATAAAAGTGAATAGGGCAGTTTTTAAAAGCCCACTGAAAGTGGGAGACACATTTCATGTTTCGGGAAAACTGTTTGAACTGGTGGTGCCGGGCGGTGCGGCAAAAACGCAGGGAGCAAGTACGATCTCTTTGTTTGCGGCACAAACCAACCAAGATGTGGTAAAAGCAATGAAGGATGCCATGGCACTGCAGTTGGAGAACCACTTTACCCTGAAAGCAGAGGGTAACGAAATACAGATAGAGCAAAAATCCCCGGAAAGCGGTGATGTGAATATATCTATGCAGCCAGCACAGCACAACAGTACCACGGTGGAATTTGATATGAACCGCTTGCAAACGGGAGATCAATTGGAACTGCAAATAACAGACCAAAAGGGGCAAGCCGTTGCAAATAGTTACCTGCATATACGGGGGAATTCTGCAGCGGATATGGCGGGTATACTAACGCGAGGTACAAATGGTGTGCTAAGTGGGGACAATGCGCTGACTTTTGAAGATAGCCAGGTATTGGTAAAGTTTGAACCGATGCAAAGCAATAGGGGCAGGGAACTGCTGGTGCAAACGGGTACGCAAGAAAACGAACAACTAAACATTGGTATACAAGCGACGAACACGGCTGCACTGGGGCTGGATAACGTGGGAATAGCCACGCAGGAAACGGCGCGTGCGGCAACATCTACAATGCAAAATGCTTTGGAGGTGGTTTCCAACAGGAGTGCCACACTGAACGAAATGCAAAGCAAGCTGGGGAACAGGCTATCCATGTTGCAGCAAGCCGCTATAGGTACAACAGAAGCGCAAAACACAATTCGTGATGTGGAAATTGCAACTGAAAAGACGAAGAATACGTTGCAGGGAATTACGAAACAGGCAAATACGGCCATGCAAGCGCAGGCCAATTCCAAGTCACACAATGTGCTGTCGCTATTGATGTAGCTTGAGTTTCAGTAAGATAGTTGCGATAAACAGACTGAATGACAAGAAAAAACCCACTGGAAAAAATCCGGTGGGTTTTATGGTTAATACTGATTTCGGATAGAAATAACGCAAAAGCAATATTTCTATCACTGCCATACGGCAGTTCCAAAATGTTCCGCATTTTGGACGAAATCACTATTGAACGACATTTTCACTCGAAAAATGAAAAAACATTTTTCGATTCGCGCATACTGCGCGCGATTTAAAACAGCGGTTTTAAATCGGAATTAGTATAAGCTGCAACAAAACTAAGAGATGTTATGTATATTGTTTAGCGGCCAAATAACGAAAAGGCCATGACCAATAATGGCATCATGCGCAATAGGGCCAATGCGCTCCGTGCGGCTATCCAGTGAATGCGCACGGTTGTCACCCATTACAAAAACATGTTCGTCAGGTACAACGGTAGGGGGCATGTCGCTATAGGGGTCGGGGTTTACATAGGGCTCATCCAAGGGAACGCCATCTATGTATACAATGCTATTTTTTATCTCCACGGTTTCACCAGGCAGGCCAATGGCACGTTTTACATAGGTACCTGCAAGATTGGGGTATTCCACAATAATAATTTCGCCACGTTCGGGCATGCGGCCATAACGAGTTAGTTTTTCTATGGCAACACGCTCGTTGGTATACAGTGTGGGATACATGGACTCGCCATCCACCAAAATAATTTCAAATATGAATGCGCGAATTAACAATGCTGCAGCCACGGCCAAACAAATGGAAAGAATCCAACCAATTGCTTCGCGCTTTCTGCGCTTGGCTTTTGCGCGATTCGCAGAGGATGTACGCTGTGCGCTGCGTTTGTGCCCAAATTCATCGTACTCTATTAAATCATCCGGTTCATACATTTCCGGAATGTCGGCCTTTTTAGAGTGCTGCGTGCGCGTGGGTCTCGACATTTCAAAGGAACGAGAATCCTCGGGTGTTTCGGAATCTATAGGCTCAGCCTGATAGCCGTCAAAGTTGGAATTATCTTTATATTTTTTGGAACGGCGGGCATAAGAGTCGTTCTTGTTATTCTCCATGCGGTTGTTATCTCCTCATATAATTTATTATTATACCACAGATAGGACATTCTTTCCTAGCTGTATTTATGTATAATGATTGCTTTTCAATACACCAGAGGATATAATGATACCATAATGCATATAACATATAATAAAACATAACACGAACTGGTGAAGCTAAACATATAGCTTAGAAATCAAGTGTTGTTACAGGAGGTGAGAAAATTCGTGGACGCAGGACCTGAACGCAATAAACCTATAAGCGGTGGTTGTGCGTGTTACGCATTTTCGAAATAATCCCGCTTATTTAAGACGGAACGAAATTCGGTTTCGTTCCCTAAAAATGAAGAAAGTGGGGTGCTATCCAATGATACGCATATTCAGCACGGCAGAGCAAAACACACTAAAAGAACTGAATACGATAGAGCCGGGAGCTTGGGTGCATCTGCTAGACCCAACTGAAGAAGAGTTGATGCAGGTGAAAGAAACGCTAAACATAGAGGACGAATTTATACGTGCAGCGTTGGATGAAGAGGAAACGGTGCGTATTGATGAAGAAAACGGACAGACGCTGATTCTGGTGGACATACCGGTGGTGCGGCCAGAGCGTACATCGTTTCTATATACCACAATTCCGCTGGGTATTATTGTTGCAAAACAGAATATTATTACAGTGTGCTTGGAGGAAACTTCCATTATTGAAGACTTCTGGAACAAGACACAACGCGGGTTTGATACATGCAAAAAAACGCGATTTTTATTGTTGCTGTTATACAAAAATGCCAGTAAATATCTGCAATATTTGCGGCAGATAGACAAGGCGCAGACGCAGGTGGAAAATGCATTGCATAAATCTATGAAAAACCGCGAATTGATACAAATGCTGAAAATAGAAAAGTCGCTGGTTTATTTTTCCACATCCCTAAAGGCAAATGAAGTGGTGCTGGAAAAAATGTTGAAATTTAACATCATAAAAGAGCACCAAGACGATTTGGATCTTCTGGAAGATGCTATTATAGAAAACAAGCAGGCGATAGAGATGGGCAATATATACAGGGACATCCTTTCCGGTACTATGGATGCCTTTGCCAGTGTTATTTCGAACAACCTAAACATAGTGATGAAGTTTTTGGCATCCATTACCATTGTGCTTTCCGTGCCCACGCTGTTTGCCAGCTTGTGGGGAATGAATGTGCCGGTGCCTTTTGAAGAGCACCCCAATGGATTTCTTTTTGTAACGTTGATTTCGGTGGGTGTGAGCATAGCAGTATTTTATATCTTGTGGCGTAAAAAAATGTTCTAGAATGGGCAAGTTGCAAGATGGCGGATATGGTGATAAAATAATACAAAAATATGAAGAAGAAAGCTATTTGATTTATATATGGAAAAATTTGTTGTAACAGGCGGTAAACCGCTTTATGGCTCTGTGGATGTAACCGGTGCAAAGAATGCGGCAGTGGCAATCCTGCCCGCAACCATTCTTGCAAAGGGCAAGTGTGTGATAGAAAACCTTCCCAATATTGCTGATGTAATGATAATAAAGCGCATTTTGGCAGAGATTGGTGCAGAGGTGGAATTTGACGGTGCTGGAACAATGACTGTGGACACCACAAACATAGTGACCAGCAATGTAACAATTAATTTGGTTAAAAGGTTGCGCGCTTCGTATTATTTTGTGGGCGCGCTTTTAACGCGTTTTGGTTCGGCAGAGATTAGCCTGCCGGGCGGTTGCGCCATTGGGGAACGCCCAATAGACCAGCATGTAAAGGGCTGGCAGGCACTGGGCGCACAGGTTATCACAGAATATGGCAAGCTAAAGGCGGATGTTGCAGATGGCCTGGTGGGCAGTGATATTTATTTGGATGTAGTATCGGTAGGCGCCACCATAAATATTATGCTTGCTGCGGTAAAAGCAAAGGGGCAGACCACCATTGTAAACGCGGCAAAGGAGCCGCATGTTGTGGATGTGGCCAATTTCTTGGTGTGTATGGGCGCTAAAATAAAGGGTGCAGGTACAGATATCATTCGTGTGACAGGCGTGCAGGAGCTGCATGGCTGCAACTATTCCATTATACCGGATCAGATTGAAACGGGCACACTGATGATAGCTGCGGCGGCAACACGCGGAGAGGTTACCATTAACAATGTGATACCCACACATATGGAAGCGCTTTCTGCAAAACTGCTGGAGATGGGCGTGGACGTAAAAGAAGGTGCGGACTTTATTCGGGTGAGCTGTGCGAACCGCCCCCATGCAGTGCGCATAAAAACAATGCCATACCCGGGCTTCCCCACAGATTTGCAACAACCTGCAACGGTGTTGCTTTCTACAGCAAAGGGAGCCAGCATGATAACAGAAAGTATATTTGAATCACGGTTCAAACACATCAACGAAATTCGCCGTATGGGTGCAAAAATTACAACAGATGACAGGGTAGCCGTGGTGGAGGGCGTGGAGCGATTGACCGGCGCTTCGGTACGGGCGACGGATTTGCGCGCAGGGGCTGCGCTGATTGTGGCGGGACTGATGGCCGATGGCGTTACGGAAATATACAATATTAAGTATATAGACAGAGGCTATGACCACATAGAGGACAAACTGAATAGCTTGGGAGCCGACATAAAACGAGAACAGGTTGCCCAAGATGATGATATTTATTACTAAGTCAAGTATCCATTTGTTTTGTGTATTTCAAATAGTTTATTAATAAACAAGAGTTGCCAATAAAAAAATTGGCAACATATTTTATTTTTAAAATTGACAATGAAAGGTGGCATCACAAAATGGGACAAGAAAATAGCAGCCAGCAAGCAGCGGCAACACCAGAGGCCGCAAGTCTGGCGAGAATTGAGCAGCTTTTAGAGCAGCAAGCCAAGCACAATAAAAAAATGATGGGCGGTGCACGTGTTCGTACGGTAGCACTGGTGATCATTTTGGTGATGGTGGTTATTTGTGCGGTCTTATTCTTCTCTATGTACAGCACACTTATGATTTCGTTAAACAGCCTGCCAGACCTAATTGCATCGGTAAATAAACTGGCAACCTCTACACAAAGCGATTTGGCAGACATCATGGCAAGTGTGAAGGATATTAACTTTAATGCAATAAACACTACGCTGGAAGGCGTGAGCAAAATTGATTTCGGGGCGCTGAACAGCAGTATAGTGGATTTGCAAAAGGGAGTGGAGACATTTAAGGGTGTAGTGGAAACAATTTCTGGAGGATTTAAATTGTTTGGCTAAACGTTTACGCCTGTTGTTGTGCTTTTGCGAAGAGAAATGGGGGGAATGAATGGATTTAACAGAAAAGTTAATCACATCCGAAGAAGTTTTTGACGGAACGCTTCTTCATGTATATAAGGACAACGTGAAATTGCCCAATGGCAGTGAATCGGTGCGCGAAATAGTGCGGCATCAGGGCGGTGCCTGTGTTTGTGCCATCGACAGCAATATGAATATTGCGCTGGTTCGCCAGTTTCGCTATGCCTATGGTATGGAAACTTTGGAATTGCCCGCAGGAAAGATAGAAAAGGGCGAGGAAGCATACGACACGGCGCTTCGTGAACTGCAAGAAGAAGCTGGCCTGACGGCGCAAGACCTGTTGCCTATTGGCGAGATGTTTCCCAGCCCGGGCTATACCGATGAGGTGGTGCATCTTTTCTTGGCCTTGCATGCGCAGCCTTGCGAGCAAAATCTGGATGAAGATGAGTTTGTAAAGGTGGAAAAGCTATACATTGGTGATGCGCTGGACATGGTGCTGAAGGGTGAGATTCGAGATGCAAAAACGCAAATTTGTCTTTTGAAATCTTTTTTGGTGTTGGAAAATCTTTCTGCGCAGTATGTGGACGAACTAGATCGGCCAACTTCAGTTTGATAAAACATAGCAAAACTTAAAGGGCTGTTTTAGCTCTTCTAAAAAAATGGGCAACCGTGTATAGCGGAAGCTCATTTTTTGTTGCTGCAAAAGTGAATTTGATGTATGATACATACCATATCGAATTAATAAATTGCGCAAAAATCAAAGGAATGTTTCGCAATATAATAGAAATATAACTTAAGGAAAGAGGGTATTGCCATGAAAAAAGGTGAAATGAATGAGCTGTTGATGCATGTGGGGGAACTGGATGCAATTTTGGGCATGAAAGACTATACGTTTAATGAGGGCAAAGCAAAAGGAGTGCGTGCCATAGACCTGAAGAATGGGAAAGGCCTGCAAATGACGGTGCTGGCAG
>CAZQBV010000009.1:0-9240 GCA_964592125.1 uncultured Christensenella sp. | reverse complement strand
AAGTGCCTGGATATATCCCATCTTTCGTTTCATGGGCAAACTGTGGGGGTGGAAGGCAAAACCGGCATTACGCATCCATCCTATTATGTGGAAGATGGAGGCGTGCGTGGCTATTTAAAAACCTTTCAAGTGGGGTTTCTGACCACCTGCGGTATCACCTATGCCGGGGCACCCAGTGAAGTGGATGGCAGAAAATATGGACTGCATGGTGTAATAAGTAACACGCCTGCGGAACAGATTAACAAGGAAATGATTTATAAGGGTGAAAGTGCTTTTTTGCGTGTGAGCGGAAAAATGCGGGAAGCCACAGTGTTTGATGAAAATATTCACATGGAGCGTGAAATACTGATGGACACAGAAAGCGACACCTTTTACATAAACGATACGATCCAAAATTTGGGATTTGAGCCACAACGCCTAATGAACCTGTACCACATGAACCTAGGCTACCCCTTCCTAAGCGAGGGAGCAAAAGTGTATGTAAGTGCAAAAACAATGAAACCACGCGATGCGGAAGCGGAGAAAGGCGCAGGTGATTGGGAAAAGATGGAGGCAGCGCAAATTGGCTACAATGAGAAATGCTACACCCATACAGATGATGTGCCCAATAAAGATAGCTTTGCTATGCTGGTGACAAGCTGTGGGAAAAGGGCAGTGATTATACACTACGACCAAAATCAGTGCCCCATACTTTGCGAGTGGAAATGTATGCGTGCCGGAGACTATGCACTGGGGTTGGAGCCCTCTACTTGCGGATTCTGGGGTGTGAAGGAAGTGGAGAAAAAGGGACTGATGCGCTATATACAACCGGGGCAAACCTGCAGCTATAATTTTAAAATAGAGCTTACGGAGGACCGCGAAGTGATAAATGCATATATTGCAAAGAGCAGCAAACAATAGCTTGACAGGAATAGACAGGTATAAATAGAAATAGAAAAAGGGCTGCCTCCGCAAGAATTGGAGCGCAGCCCTTTTGTATTCAGCATATCTCGTAGCCTTTGCTGCGATATATTATTAGAACACCACTTTTTTGCCGTAGTAGGCACATTCCAGAATTTTCTCTAAATCACTTGGCGAAGTTTCGCGCGGATTGGAGAGTGTGCATGGATCGGAAAAAGCATTCTCTGCAATTTCTTTGCGGAACGTTTGCAGCTTGAACTCATTGACACCGGCATCTGCAAAAGTAAGTGGTAAATTTAAATTTTCTGCCAATGTTTTTACTTCGCGTACCAGTGAAACCACCAAATGCATATCTCTATCACCATCATAACCCATGCGGCGCGCAATATTGGCATAATGTCGCAGGGCAGCGTGGTTCTTTTTGTTGTATTCTATTACATATGGCAGCAGGATAGAGTTGCACAGGCCGTGGGGAATGCCAAACAGCCCGCCTGCTTTGTGCGCAATGGAATGGCAAATACCAAGCTGCGCATTGGTAAAGGAAATGCCTGCCATGCAAGAAGCAACGTGAATTTCTTCCCGAGCTTCAATATCGCCTGCAAAAGAATCTTCCAGATAAGACACAATAATAGAAATAGCATGTATGGAAAGAGGGCGCGTGAAGCGGGAGCGCTCTAAAGATACATAGGCTTCTATGGCATGTGTTAATGCGTCCATACCCGTATAAGCCACTAGTTTTGGAGGCATTGTTGTGGTAAGGTCACTATCCAGAATGGCTATATCTGGCGTGATGTTAAAATCTGCAATGGGGTACTTTAGCTTGGTAGCATGATCGGAAATGACCGAATAGGCGGTAACTTCGCTACCTGTGCCCGATGTGGAGGGGATGGCCACCATAATTGCCTTCTTGCGAAGCGGAGGCAAAGGTTTGTTTAGTATATCCTCGAAACTAAGGCTGGGATGCTCGTAGAAGACCCACATTGCTTTGGCAGCATCCAAAACAGAGCCACCCCCTATGGCAATGATAATGTCCGAACTGTTGGCCTCCATAGCCAGTGCGCCCCTTTTAACAGTTTCAACAGAAGGTTCGGCCTCAACATCTGTAAAACAAGCGATGTTTTCCATGCCTGCTTCCGTTAAAATGCGCATTAACATATCCATCCATCCCAGCTTTACCATTGCATCATCCGCAACAATAAATGGACGTTTGTAATAATTGAGGTTTTTAAGCTCTAAAATAGCGTCTTTTCCAAAAAAAATATCTCTGGGTACTGTAAATCTTGGCAAAATACCAACACTCCATTCTATGATAAATTTAAAACTTTCACTCTCCATATCTTAATAGCAATTGTTTCTTTATGCAATAGCAATGCACAATAAATAGGGATATAGAAGTGAAAAGAGAAAAAATGGCGAAATAGTGAAAAAAACTACCTTCTTAATTGAAATATGTTTCAACGACTCTGTTTGAAAGGCATTTTGATGAAAAGCTTTGTGCGATATAAAGTAGGAAGCCATTTGACGATTGAGCTTTTTTGCGATATTGTGTATATTAGAATTTATGATAAAGTAGGCGATGATTTGTCTAAGGAAATTGTTGGAAAAGAACTGAATCTAATGATTGGTGTAATAAAAAAATACTATGAATTGGGCATGACACAGGAACAAATTGCACGGGAAGAATTTATTTCCAAATCTTCTGTATGCAGGCTGATAAAAAAGGCTGTGGAAAATGACTTTGTTACCTATCATATCAATTACCCAGTGGAATCTGTGCGGGCATTGGAAGATGACTTGAAAAGCCGTTTTTCGTTGGAAAAAGTATTTATATTGCCCATGTACGCTGGCAATACAGAGCTGAAGGACACCATAAAAACAGTGGCCGAAGATGTGATGAAAATGATTCGTCCGGAAGATATTTTGAGTATAAGCTGGGGAACCACTATGGATATGCTGGCAGGAGCGCTGGAGAATATGGGAGGGGCAGCACGGAAATGTTCTAAAGTGGTGCTGATGAATGGTTCGCTGGCGGGGGATATTGTTTCGCTGAAATCCAGCCAAAATGTAGAGCGTTTGGCCAAACACTTTAACGCAAGAGGGTACATATTGCCGGCACCGCTGCTTTTAGATAGCAAAGAGAATGCCGATCTTTTGAGAGAAGATACACATATAAAAAAAATTATGGAGATGATTCGCAGTTCGCGAATTGCCGTGATTAGCATTGGCGGGGTTTCGCCGCAAACTGTGCTGATGCAGCGCAATGCCTATACCAAGGCAGAGTATGATATGTTTATGGAGCTGGGGGCAGTGGGGGATATTGCTGGGCGCTATTATAATATAGATGGAGATCAAGTAAGTGAGGCAATTGCCCAGCGTACCATAGGGCTGGATTTGAACGAGTTGCGCAAAAAAGAGATTAGGGTGGGCATTGCTGTAGGTAACCACAAGGTGCGTGCTATTTTAGGGGCGTTGCGCGGAGGATTTATCAACATGCTGTACACAGATGAATACACTGCCAAAGCGGTTGTGGACATGTTGGATGGCGTATAAACAGCTATAGTATTGAATGCAAGTTGAATAAAAAGCGATATAATGGTTTGAATTGAGAGGAGAGTATTGGGGAAGATGGAAAAAACATTGTTGATGTCATTGGATTTGGGAACCAGCTTTATTAAAGCCGCTGTGTATGATACGAAAAGCACATGTATTGCGGTTGCAATGGAATCGGTAAAAGATGAAAGACCCAGCCCGGGTGTGTTTTTGCAAAAGGGTGAATTTTTTGTGGAATCAGCGGTTGCCTGCATAAAGAAGGTTTGTGAGGAATTGGGCGAGCGGGCAAAGGATGTGGAAGCCATTGCGTTTACTGGCCAAATGTCTGGCTTTATGGGTGTGGACAAAGACTGGAACGATGTTACCACTTGGTCATGCTCTTTGGATAGCAGATATATGCCTTATGCGGAAAAGCAAATGGGTCAGCTGAAAAAGCAGTTTTTAGAAATTAGCGCTACCAACTTCCCGCAGATGGCGCCAAAATATGAATGGTTCAAGAACGAATTTCCTACAGAAAGCAAAAAAATTGCCAAATACCTTATGATAAGCGGTTACCTTATTGGGCAACTGGGCGATGTGGATATAGAAGATGCCGTGATAGACACCACCTATACCACATGGACAGGCCTTTCGGATATCAACAAGGGCGTATGGTCGGATACCATATGTGATGCCATTGGGCTGGATAAAAAATATTTGCCTAAAATAGTGAATTCCAACTTTATTTGTGGCAAGCTATCCCCAAAAATTGCGCAGGTTACCGGCCTGAAAAGCGGCATTGCCTTGGTTTCTGGCGCTGGTGACAAAGCGGCAGGTTGCTTGGGCTCGGCAATTGTAGACACAGCGGATATGAACTTTGAGGCGAGCTCCTATGGTGCCATTCATAAGTGTGTGCAAGAATACCGCCCAGATACGGAGCAAGGCAGGTACGATTGCTTACCTTCGCCTGTTCCAGGTGGTTTTTATGTAACAAAATTTGTAACGGGTTCCGGCATTACGCTGGATTGGTTTATCAACACATTTGTGAGGCAAGAGGGACAAAAGCTTTCCGAAGCGTTTAAAGAGATTGAGAAGAAAATGGAAGTGATTCCCCCCGGCTCTAACGGATTGATGGCAATTGGCCTGTTGTCGGGAAGTGCAATGCCTATAGATGGCTCTTTGCGAGGCATGTGGATGGGGCACGACTGGAGCCACAAGAAAGAACATTTCTATAGGGCTTTGCTGGAAAGCCTAACCTTTGACTTTGAATTGTCATTTAATCGTATAGAGAAGCATTATCCCGAATACAATGCGATGCCGCAAAAAGTAAAAACGGTGGGCGGTGGCGCAAAATCACCATTCTGGCTGCAAATGAATGCGGATGTGACAGGGAAGACCTATCAAGTGCTGGATAGGGATGATGTGGCAACCTGGGCAGCGGCGTTGCTGGCGGGCAATGCAATAGGCGTATTCGGAGATTTGAAAGAAACGGCCAAGGCTCATGTGGGCATTAAACAAGAATATACACCCAACCCCGGAATGCGTGAAACCTACCTGCCATTTAAAGAACTATATGCAAAATATATAGTGGAGCTGCGGGACTATTACAAGCGGATACAAGCGCTGAATGGACTGGCATAATACTGAGTTTGCAGATGCAATGAGTACCCGCTGCAATTGAAGCTGTGGGGAAAATTGAAAAAACCCGTTGGAGCGAAAATGAGAATGCAAAACACCCCCTGAGTCGATGGAATCGAAGCAGGGGGTGTTTGATTATACAATTATATTATACGTCTTGAACGATTAACATCGCTTTTGTAGCGGTGGCCTGTGCGGGCATACTCATTGCGACAAAATCGTACCATACCAAAAGTACATCTCCCTGCTTTATCTGCGCGGGTTGGATATCGTTCGCTTCCTTTTCGCCTTCGTAATCTAGAACCGCTAACATCATATCTGACGGAATGGTAACGATGGTATCTTTGTTCTGGTTTAGCACAGCAGCAGAACCATCTTCATTTATAGTAACCTCTTCCGCTTTGGTGTAAATAGGCAAGCCCAACCCATCTTCCGAAAGATTTGTAACGATTAAAAAACCGTTGGATATGGGGGGCATGGATTTTGTCATCAATCCACTGATGGTAACTTGAACGCGATCTCCCACTTTTAATGTATCGTAATCAACAAACCTGTCGGCTTTTGCGTCGTACACAATTATTTCATCTGGCATATTTACTGTCACTTCATCCATGCTGTCCATTTCATTATCACTGACAACTCTAATTTGATCGGTCTGATCCATTACTTCTGTTATTTCGCCTGTTACTGTTAGCGTGGCAAGGAATGGTTGCGCAACTATATCTTCGGAAGGCGCACTGGGCAAAACAGTTTCTGACACCGTTGGTGAGGGCGCTTCAGAGACTGCTGCACTTGGCTCTTCTGTGGCGGCTGGGGGCTGGGTAGCTGTAACAGTAGCGGTGGCCGATTCCGCTGAAGGCTGGGTAGAGGCGGGGCTGCTTGCAGGCGCGCATGCGCTTAATAATAGCATGCATACCAGTGCAATGGAAATAACAATTGCTGTTCTTGTGTTTTTCATTTCATTCTCCTATTGATAGTATTGTTATATAAATAATAAACAATATTCGATAGAATAATCAATACTGTAATACAAAACACTGATAGAAAACTCTAAAAAGGCGTTTCTATTGTCGCATAAAATGATGCGCGAAAATGACATGTTATTTTTGAGGCATAAGTTTCTAAAAAATAGAAAATAGAAAATAGAAAGAGGTAGACTGAATATGTTCTTGCGTGACAAGGGAGGGAAGTAAGCTGAGTGTAATGAAAATGGGCTATTGCATTCCAGATGAGTGGGTGTCATAATGTAAATTGTGAAGAAACACTTTACATCTACTCAATTTAGCGTGATAAAAAATAAAGAATATAGAAACTTAGGTTTGTGCAACCATTTGGAAATTGCACCTTGATTCGTGGTGTATTTGCGAAAAATGATGGGATGAGATAGTACGGTGATTACATACTGGAAAGGGAAAAAGTGTTATGGCAAGTTATTTGGTTGGATGCGATGTGGGTACAAGCGGTACCAAATCTGTAGTGATTGATGAGGAAGGCAATATACTGGGAAGCCACTATATTGAATATAAGCTGTATACCCCGCGCCCCGCATGGGCAGAGCATAACCCCGATGATTATTGGAATGCTGCCGCAGATACCATAAAGGTTTCGATAGACAAAGCGGGCATTGATGCTGCGGCAATAAAAGGAGTTAGCATTAGTGCACTATCGCCAGGATGTATTCTGGTGGATAAAGACTTGAAACCAATGCAGTATTCACACATTTGGATGGATCGTAGGGGAGTAGCGGAAAGTGACTGGTTGAAAGAAAAAATAGGATCGCAAAGGGTGTTTGACGTGAGTGCCAACCCCATAGACCCTTACTATGGAACGGTAAAGCTGCTATGGGAGAAAAACAATCGCCCAGAGCTGTATAAAAAAACCTACAAGTTGCAAACCGCTGCGGATTACCCAGCAATGAAGCTAACGGGAAAAGCAGTTACAGACAGTAACAATGCGGCGCTGATTGGCATTGCATACGACATACGTAAAGATGACTGGGACAGAGATATGCTGGAGGAAATTGGAATAGACCCGGAGATTATGCCGGATATTTATGAATGCGACAAAATAATTGGCGAAGTGACAGTGGAAGCTGCTGCGCGTACTGGACTGAAAAAGGGAACGCCGGTGATGGCAGGCGCTGTGGATTCTACAGCAGGCTATCTGGCAGGTGGTGCTATAAGTGATGGAGATTGGTCGCTGACCATGGGTACGGCTGGTTGCATGGGCGCTATTCATGAAGATGCAAAATTTGCATGGAACATGATAAATATGAGACACGCGGCGTATTCCAACCGGATGTTCGCATCGGTAGGCGCCACAATAGCCTTTGGGTCTGTAACGCGTTATTTTAGAGATACTTTTGCACAATACGAAAAACAGTTTGCAAGTACAATTGGCGTGGATGTATACGACATTATGAACATAGAGGCAGCTTCTGCTCCGGTGGGATCGGATGGCCTGGTGGTGATACCCTATTTCAGTGGAGAGCGTACCCCCATTTGGGACCCGCAAGCGCGGGCGGTTATTTTTGGAATGTCTTTGGCACATACCAGAGGGCACTTTTTGCGTGCGCTAATGGAGGGCGCTGTGCTGGCACTGTATGATAACTATATGTTCTTTCAAGAGAGTGGAGTGCGTGCCAACCCGCCATTGATTGTGGGGGAGGGTGGCGCGAAAAGTGACCTGTGGCGGCAGATTGTGGCAGATGTATTTGGCGTGCCTGTGGCGCGAATGGAATCTGGTGCGGGAGCGCCTTTTGGAAATGCGATTATAGCAGGTGTGGGGTCGGGTGTGTTTAAAGACTATTCTGTGGTGAGCGATTGGACGGGCGAGTATACAGATATAAACGAGCCCAATCTGGCAAACCATGAGATATACATGGAGCTTTTTGGCATCTACAAAGAAGTGTATGGTGGCGTGAAAAGCCAGTACCCAGTACTGGCAAAGCTATTGGAGAAATGCAGAGAAAAATAACCAGAGCTTCAGGCAAGCCGAGGCTCTGGTATTGGGTAGGAATCTAACAAAATGATTGCCCTAGCTTGTCGGCCACCAAGATGGCGCTATATACATCCTCAGGTGTAACGGGGAAGGGCATGTTGTGCATGGGCTTGTCCGCCTCGCAGCTGGATATTGCCACAGCCATAATGTCTTCGGGAGAAGGGTTTTCCACACCCAGCATAGCAAGATTGGTGGGCAGGCCAATACTTCTGCAAAATGACAACACTTGACCAATTTCGTCCTCTGGCGCATTTTCCAACACCAGATGTACCAATGTGCCAAAGGCCACTTTTTCCCCATGCAGCATGGGGTGCGTCTCTTTTAGCAGAGTCAACCCATCGTGCAAGGCGTGTGCCGCGGCAAGGCCACCGCTTTCAAAGCCAATGCCACTTAAATAAATATTTGTTTCAATGATATTTTCCACAGCTTGCGTTACTGTGTTTTGCTCTACAGCCAACAGCGCCTTGTAGCCATCCATAAACAGGCTATCCCTACAGGAGCAGGCCAAAGAAAGTGCCGCAAGGGAGCAGGTGCCACCTGCAACAGTAAGGGAACGTGAGGTATAGCAAGAGCGCGCCTCGTAAAAGGTAGCCAGCGCATCGCCCATACCTGCAGCAAAAAGACGCGCAGGCGCTTCTGCAACCACTTGCGTATCCACCAGCACCATTGGGCTGCTTTTTAATGGAAGATAGGAATGAAAACTGCCATCGTCGTTGTACAGCACAGATAGCGCACTGCATGGCGCGTCCGAAGATGCTGCTGTGGGAACCACCGCAACAGGCAAATCCGCATAATATCCAACGGCCTTGGCAGTATCCAGCGTTTTACCGCCGCCAATGCCCACAATGAAGTCGCATTGTGTTTGTTTTTGCAGCGCTACTACACGGTCGATTTCATTTTTGCTGCTTTCTCCGCCAAACGGGGTGAGCTGAATGGGCAGCTTGCCAACAAAGCCAGACTCAATTTTGCTGCCATAGGTTTCCAATACAAAAGGATCTACCAACAGCAGTGCTTTCTTGTTGCACAAAATAGAGATATGTTCGTAGAGCCGAAAAAGTTCTCCTTTGTCCTGTACATACTTCATAGGTGCATTTGTTATTTTCTTCATGGTATCCTCCTAATAGGGTATTTCTTGCTTATGCCAAAAGTGGCCTAGGATTCTTTTACTGCAAC
>CAZQBV010000008.1:19493-50094 GCA_964592125.1 uncultured Christensenella sp. | reverse complement strand
GATGTCAGGTCTTTTATCAAGCCATAAAGCCGCTCTATTTCTGTTTCAGACAATGCAGACGTTGGCTCGTCCATTACCAATACTTTTAAATTTTTAGACACAGCACGCAAAATTTCTACCATTTGCTTTTCGGCAACGGTTAATGTGCCCACCAGTGAAAAGGGATCGTATGGCAAATCAAACTTTACCAACAATTCCTTGGACTGACGCCATAATTTCTTGTAATCTACGGTTTTTATTATGCTGCCTTTCAAAGGCAAATCCCCCATAAACAGATTTTCTGCTATGGTCATATCATCCAAATAATTAAGTTCCTGATAAATAATAGCAATGCCCATATCCAAACGTTCTTTGGGTGTTTTTTCCGGTGGAACCAGTTTGCCGTCTAAAAAGATATCGCCCTTTTCTACAGCAAGTGCCCCAGAAAGAATTTTCATCAATGTGGATTTTCCCGCGCCGTTTTCGCCTACAATAGACAATATTTCTCCTTTGCCTACCTCAAGATCAACATTGTCCAAAGCCAAAACACCGGGAAATTGCTTGGTGATACCTTTCATTTGAAGTCTTAACTCATTACTCATTTTGTTCTCCCTGATCAGCTCTTATGCCACGGTGTGTTTTCAAATCTTCACAACTAGAGAATTTGTCATAGGATAGTTTCTTTACTGCTGTAATGCCTATTTGGAAACACACTATGGCTTGTAAAAATAAATTGCCGCCGCCCGATAGCGGCGGCAATCCATTCATGCATTTTAACTGAAATCTTATTTCCAGTCTTTGGTATACTCTGCATAAGCCGCTTCATATGCAGGAACCATGTCCTGAGTAATGAATTCAGGCTCCATAATTGTTTTTACGCTTGGGTCTGTATTGGTGCCATTGGCAATATCCATAGCCAACGGAATGATGAATTCACCGTATTTTTCAGGATGGTACGCAACGGAACCAATCCAAGTATCAGCGCCGCCTTTTTTTGCTAGTTCAATAAATTGCTGAGACACGTTGTGAGAAGCCATGATGCAATCTTGTGTTCTGCCAGCTGTTTCTGCTGCAGCAAATACACCCTGCATTGTTTCATCGTTTACTGCCACAATACCAACGCTCTTTACGTCTGGATTTGCAGTAAGCCATGCTGTGAACTTGTCTTTGCCTTGCAAAGTGGTATCAGATCCGCCACCGCCTAGGTCAATCCATTCAATCTGATCTTCAGCCATTTCAATGCCTTTGGTTTTCAGGCCGTCAATTGCGCCGCTCATTCTCTTTTTCACTTCATCGCCGTTCTCGGAATTGTAGAACAATACTAGTTTTTCCAATACGCCGTCTTTGTTTGCCGTTACAAAATCTGCAATGGCTTCGCCGCATAGTTCGCCAGCACGCTGGTTGTTGATACCCATAAACCATGCTCTGTCTGTTCCATTCGCAGAAACATATTCCACGTCTACGCTAATTACGCCTGCTTTGCCTTTTTCTTTCACAACATCTACAATGTTTCCGCCAATTTCTGCATTTACGTTGAAGTCAACAATTACGTTAGCGCCCTGCATCAAAAGGGATTCTGTGTTGGGAATTATTTTCTCGGGTGAGAAATCGGAAACTACATTCAGCAGTTCCACGCCATTCTTTTCAGCCTGTTGCTTCATTCCGCCATACACGTTTGTGAAAAACTCGATAGAGTCCGAACCTGCGTTGTAGCCAACAATCAGTTTGTCGCCGGAAGCAGCTGGTGCCTCAGCGGCAGCTGGCTCTTCGGCAGCGGGTTCTTCAGCAGCGGCTGGTTCTTCGGCAGCAGCTGGTTCTTCGGCAGCGGCAGGTTCTTCGGCAGCTGCGGGTGCTTCAGCAGCCGCTGATGGTGCAGCAGGAGCGGGTGCACATGCGGCAAACACGAACATTGCCACCAATGCAATTACAACAATTACAGATATTTTTTTCATTTTTTTCCTCCTTGGATTTGTGTTCTATTATTTTTTGCTGCTTTTACAGCAAACTATTCAATCGTTTTAATAAAGATAGAAAAAACTCTGGCTTTGGTTCTAGGGTGTACGCAAAAGAACGCACGTGCTGTGGCTTTGTTAAAGTTCTCTGCGTAGAACAAGAATATACGCAGTTTGTGGTGCAGGGTTTATTTAAAATCTCGCTTTGGAAAATGTATATTTAACGTTAAACTAATTTTATGCTAAATTGACGATATTGTCAACAAAATATCTGCGAAAAATAGTTAAAACGATTCAACTTTGTGGTTATTCTGTCCATCCTCATTCTCCAAAGCCTTATGCGTAGTGCTTTGGCTGGTGGATTACAAAAAAATTGTATATCCACTACCATAAGCTTTTGGTAGATTAATAGACTTTATTCGTATTTTTGTGCATCCCATTCTGCGCAAGCAAGGTAGCCGCCATCCACAATCAGTGAAGTAGCTGTAACGCCGGCGGAATCTTCGCAAGAGAAAAATAGTACGGATTTTGCTACATCTTCCGGATAAAGTTGCTTGTTAATAGGTACACGCGCAAGGCGTTTTTTGTAATGTGCGGCAGGGTCGTTTTCTGCATTCATGTGCGTGAACAACATGGGCGTTTCGGTAATGCCCGGGCACACGCAATTGCAACGAATTCCGTAGCGCGCATAGTCTAGCCCAATAGAGCGGGAAAGGCTTAGCACTGCCCCTTTGGACGTGGTGTAAACGGGGGTACTGTCCTGCCCAACAAAACTGGATATAGAACCCAAATTTACGACATAGCTTTTTTCGTTTTCGCTTAAATGGGGGAAGGCATATTTAAATGCCAGAAAGATAGAGCGAACATTTAGATCCATCACCCAATCCCAATCCGCCACGGTATATTCATGCAGCATTTTAACGTCTACAATGCCAGCATTGTTCACCAGTATATGCAGGCCGCCATAACGCCGCACAGTCTCTTCAATAGATTGCTTTATTTGATCTTCCTGCGTAATATCACAGCGGATAAAAAATGCCTCTCCTCCGTCTTGTTTTATTTCTTCTGCAATTTTTTCGCCTTCACTTGGGGTTCGGCCAATCATGGCTACCTTGGCCCCTTCTTTTGCGAACAGCCGGGCAATGCCTTCGCCAATGCCTTTATTGGCACCACTTACCCAAGCCACTTGTCCTTCCAGCTTTCCTGCCATTTTATTACCTCCCATTTTGCATATAGCAGTTTGTGTTTTTTGTTGCATTGTGTGTTTTATTGTTTATTCTATTGGATTTTAGTATTTAAGTTAGTTTGATAGAATCTCGAACAACAAGGCGCTGCGGCATTACCACATGCGGTACCTTTGCGGGCTGTTGCTCCACTACCTCTTTTACCACCTTCCATGCTGCTTTTGCCATTTGCACCTGATCCTGTACCACAGTGGTTAATTGCGGTTCTACAAATGCAGACATTGCAATGTTGTCAAAACCAATGATGCCAAAATCTTCTGGAATGCGATACCCCGCTTCTTTTATAGCTTTCATTGCACCAATGGCCAGAAGGTCGGTGGTTGTGCATATCACTTCCGGCAGCTCTGCGCGCTGGTATTGTTTCAGCAGCTTGCTCATTACCATATAGCCCTTTTTCAGGTTATGAACCTGTAGCTTTTTGTTTACATAAACAAAGTTGGGGTTGAATTCCAGACCGTTTTCCAGCAGCCCCTGCTTATACCCAGAGAAGCGATCTTTCAGGTTGCGCAGCTCTAGCGCTTCGGATAACAGGCCAATTTTGGTATATCCATTTTGCTTCAGCAGCCGAATGATGTGCCGAACTGTGCGGATGTTATCAAATTCCACTGTGGGAAGTTCTATTTCATCTATGCTTCTATCCGCAAGAATCACAGGTACGTTATTTCGCTGCATTTCCTGTAGTATGCCTAAATCATCGTAGCCATTGAACAGCAATATAGCATCTACATTTTTATCCGCCAGACGTTCCATTTCCACCCTTTCACGCTCGCTGCTGTACTGATAGCTTACCAGCAGTGTGGTGTAGCCATCGGCATAGGCACAATCTGTAAAAGTACTAACCACCGGGGCGTAGAAATCGTTTGTAACATCCGGCACCATGAAACCAATCACGTTGGATTTGCGCACCCGCAATGCCCGGGCAATGGAGTTGGGGGTATAGTTCAAAGCCGCAATGGCCTGCACCACACGCTCAGTTGTTTCTGGCGTAATAATGGCAGTCTTATTAATCACATGGGAAACCGTGCCAATGGTTACCCCGGCGCGTTGCGCAACCTCTACCATTGTGGCCTTTTTTTCCTGCTTGCGCTTTGCATTGTTCTTTTGCAAAATGTCCCACCTGTTTTATACCAATTCCGATTTAAAACATCTGCTTCATCGCTCTTAAAATAAATGAATGAAGCGATATACTTCGTAATAAATCGCGCGCAGTATTCCACTCGAAAAATGTTTTTTCATTTTTCGAGTGGGAATGCCGTTCAATACTATTGTTTGAGAAAAGAGATGAAACCTACAGCTTGCCGCTGCACAGCTTCTCCAATCCATCCATAAAATAGAGGAAGTTGTCGAAACTGACATTGGGGGGCACGCTGTGATCCAGCCACGGAATATAGCCGCCATCCGCTACTAGGGGTGCTACACGCCGCAGTTCCGCATCAATTTGTGCAGGTCCTTCGGCAAGTACGTTTTTATTTAGGCCACCAAACATAAGCAAATCTCTGCCATATTCCTTGCGGAACGCATTTACATCCATACCGGCCTGTACCTCGAAGGGAAGCACACCGTTTATGCCTGCCTCCAGCCACAGCGGCACCAGTTTGTTTACGTCGCCATCGCTATCCACAAAAATAATGTCTATTCCCTTAGAGCGCAGGAAGTCGGTTACCCTTTTGTAGCGCGGCACCAAATATTTTTTGAACAGCTCTGGTGAAAGCAATGGGCCGTTTTTGTAGCTCATATCCTCCCAAAATACAAAGTAGTCAAAATCGGTATACTGCATAATTTTGTCTATAATACGAATCATGCAATCGGCTTTTTCGTCCAACACTTCTTCAATGAATTCAATGTCATCATAGAACAGGTAAGAAAGACCTTCCAAACCAAACAGATTGCGCAGCGGGCCAAAGAAGCCGCCTTCGCGGTCTGCCCACATGCGAAGCGGTACTTTGCGGTGTTTCCACAGCTTGCACTTGTCTTCCCAATTTTCGGGGAAACGTTGATCAAAATTCAGGTTCCAACGGTGCAGGTTTTTGCGGAAATCTTCCCGTGATTTTATGGGGAAATCCAGCCAGTGAGGCATAGAGGTTTCGCGCCCCACCTTTAGCTCCCGCATCACAATGCCTTCGTGGTTACGGAAGGTAATGGTGTTTTCATCCTCGTCCAATTGTTCGTATTCAAATCCCGGGCAAAATCCATAATAAATGCCCACTTCATCCTGTCGGTCGCATCCAAAATAATCCCAAAAGCTCAGATCGCCAGCTGCGCCGTGCTCGCCAATTTGCTCCGTAAACATATTTGTATAGCCTTCTGTTTTCCATCTTTCCCAGGTGGCGTGCCACACATCCATAGGTGGCCACATGGTCACCTTGTCTACCGGTTTAAACCGCATATTGTTTAAAAAACGTTCCCGCTCGTTCATGCTGCCTCCTTAATACTTGCCATATTCTAAAATGGTATCTATCATGGCCTGGTAGTTTTCCAGCTTAATGTCGTTCATTATGCTGTGGTTAGAGCTGCAAATATATCTGCCACCCGGCATTAATTTTTCCAAGTGTTCTCGCACATCTTTTTTTACATCTTCGGGTGTACCGAATGCCAACGGCCCCGCAATGTCTATATTTCCGCTAATGGTAATCTTATCACCATACTTCTTCTTTACATCATAGATATTCATAGAATAAGGCTCTATGGGATTGATGGCCTGCACACCCAGCTCCATAATCACATCGTCAAAAATTTCGCTAATGTTTCCGCAGCTGTGGAACATCACGGGCACGCCTGCATCCTGTGCCAGCTTCACCAGCTTTTTGTAGCGTGGCAGCCACATTTCTTTAAACTTTGCAGGCTTCATAAACACACCGGAACCAAACGCAATGTCGTCGCCTAAAAACAGGAAGGAAATGCCGCTTTCCAGTGCTATTTCCACCACTTTCATGTAGTAATCCAGGCATAAATCCATCATGTGCTCTATAAACTCTACTTCGGTATATGCCATAGCAAAGAAGTCTTCAAATCCCACTAAAAACTGATAACAGGTTTGGAACATAGCGCCCGTTAATATAAATGTACCTGCATTGCAGCCCTTTCTGTTTTTGATGGCATCGTTATAAATTTTAAAATACTCTTTTCTGGGTGCAAAATCCAGCTCCCAATCGGGCAGTATAATCTTTTCCAGTGCTTCAAAGTCTTTTATGCGGCCGTCATTCACAATGTGCATATCGCCTTTGTCGTCTTTGTATTTAAACGGAACCCACAGTGCTTCAAAGCCTATAATATCTTGGCCGTTAAATTCCAAAATGTTTAGGTAATCGTTTGGATCCATAGGTGGGGCAACAAAAGTTTTGTCCGATGCGCCCCTTGCAGCTGCCAAGGTAGAGCCGGCATCCTTGCCCAGTATGGCCTGCACCACATCTTCTTCTATAGCCACCTCAAAATGAGGCACTCTATCGGGTATTTCGCCTTTTAGGGCAGCAATGGTTCTTTCTTTATTTGGTTTCTTTAAACTTTCTAAACTCATGTTTTGAATCTCCTACTCATTCAGTTAAATATACAGTTTCAACTCAATTCCAGTTCAACGTTAAACATACGTATTCATTAAAACGTTAAAACGTTTTAATGAACTTGGGAAAATTGATGCCCATAGAAAAACTATGTGGCTGTTCTATCACCACCTTGTTCTATATGTAGTTTCTAAATTTATGATTGCTAAATTATTGCGTTGTTGTTTTTTATGCCTTGCTCTTGTATAATCAATATCATATCATATTCAATGTCAATTGCAATCGCTTTTTTGTGCGGTTTAGTATACTATTATTGCTGCGAACCAGAGGGAGATACGATTGATTATAAAAGAACCCAATAGGGAATACAATCTGGATATAACAGACGAATCCTGTGGTATGATTGCGCAGAACACACCGCTGGCCTATGAATTGCCTTTCTATGTTTATTGCGCAGGGCAGGTGTGCGGCAGGCGTGATATGTACACAAAAACCTATTATTTACCGGGTACACTTTTCATGCTAACGGTAAGTGGAAAAGGATTGCTGCACTACGGGGGGCAAGACTATACGCTTTCGGCTGGAGATGTTTTTGTGTTGGATTGTACGCAGTATCATGCATACGAAACAGATGGGGAAGAGTGGACAAGCTGCTATATCCGTTTTGATGGTGCAGCAGCAAAAACGTATCTAAATGAAATTAACAAACAAGGGTTTGTTGTGCAAAGATGCGATCTTTCTGCAATAAAAAACAAAGCGGATGGTGTGATAGACCTGTGCCTTGCGGGTACAGATACCGCTGCTTTGGAAATATCTCTGTTGATGACAGGCATACTCACGGCGCTTAGCAAAATTGCCCCACAGGAAAATGGATTGCAACTTACGCAACCAGTGTTGCAGGCCAAACAATTTATAGAAAGTTATTACGCACTGCCAATTACTTTGGAAGAAATGGCGGAAAGTGCTCAAATTAGCCCATTTCATTTTTCGCGACTGTTCAAGGCGCAACTGGGGCTGTCTCCGCACGAATATTTGATAGAGGTGCGCATAGCCAATGCCAAAAGATTGTTGCTTACCACGCAACTGTATGTGCAGGATATTTGCGAAAAGGTGGGCTTTGGCAGTGCCAATGTATTTATACGAAACTTTAAAAACAGCGTGGGTATAACGCCTGCGGCCTTTCGTTCCAAATCGTTTTAGCTATAAACGCAGAATTTTAGGAACCACACCGTCTTTGCTTATAACCAGCATTGCCACGCTTGGTTCCTCGTGCGTGGCCTCGCCAGCGCTGCCCGGGTTTATCAGCCACAGGCCATCTATATGTTCTGTATATGCAGTGTGCGTATGGCCAAACAGCAGTGCCTTTGCTTCCTGTTCCTGCGCATAGTAGTAGGCACGGTCGTAAGAATACTTCACTTGTAACAGATGTCCGTGCGTTAATATAATTTTGTTGCCCAAAACAAATACTTCATCAAATTCGGGAGCATTGCTGCCCAAATCGCAGTTCCCCTTCACATAGTGTACTTCCACGCCCGGCAAATGCTGCTGCAAATAGTGTGCATCGCTGGTGTTGTCCCCCAAATGAAATAGATAATCTACATTGGCATACTGGTTTGCAATTTGTTTTAGGCTTTCCTGATTGTGGTGGGTATCGCTTACTACTAAGGCTTTTTTAAACTTCTCCATGAATCAAAAGCATCTTTCTAATAAAATATTTGCAGCACAAGTGTATCATAGTTTTTTATGGATGCAAAGTGATATGTGTATATTGCGCTTTGCCGCGCCTTGTGTTGGTATAACGTGCAGTGGTATAATAAAAAAATTAGTGTAAAAATTAAATAGAAAAAACAGGTTAGGTGGAAAAATAGCTCTATGAAAAAAGTTTTTACAGCACTTTTGGTAATGATACTATTGGTGTCGCCGTTGCGCGTGTTTGCAGCACAGGAGTTTGACGGAAGCAGCTATAGCTCTATGTCCTATCTATTAATAGAAATGGAAACAGGGCAAGTGCTTGCCCAAAACGATGTGGACAGGCGGGTGTACCCTGCCAGTACCACCAAGCTGATGACTGCATTGCTATTGATGGAGCAAAAGGGGCTGGAGGGAGAAACCACGGTTGGCGATGAAATAGTGGGATTGCCCAATGGGTCTTCCCTAATGGGGCTGGAAAAGGGTGAAACTGTTACCATAAAGGATTTGCTATATGGGCTGCTTCTCAGCTCGGGCAACGATGCAGCCAATACCATTGCCGTTTATGTGTCTGGCAGTGTAGGTTCATTTTGTCAATTGATGAACCAACGTGCCGGGGAGCTGGGTATGGTGGGCACTCACTTTATAAACCCCTATGGTGGCTTTATCAACCAAAGTGAGGAATACCCCGTTCCAGAGGAGCAACTGGGCATTCACCACTATACTACAGCTGCGGATATGGCAAAACTGGCCGTGGAGGTAGCAAAGTATCCTGAATTATTGGAGGTGGTGGGCACAAAACAATATACGCTGTCTGTCACAAATATGCATACAGAGGAACGACAAATAAAAAATTCCAACTTGCTGATGCAAACACCGAATGACCGCCCAGATTTGGAAGAGTATGTGTACCCCTATGCCAACGGCATGAAAACAGGCACGGTGAATAACATACAGGTGGATGGCAAAACCATTGCTACCTATGGCAGTGTGGTGGCTTCTGCGGAAAAAGATGGCCTTTCGTTGATTGCGTTGATATTTGGCGATGAATCCCAAAAAGAAACGGACTACGACAAGGTAAATAGCTACGAGCGTTGGATACTGGCGGCAGGCCTATTTGATTTTGCGTTTGAAAATTACAAATGGCTGGACATGAATTCTTACATAAAGCCAATTTCACAAACAGAGCAGTTGGCGGGCGGCACACTGCAAATCACCAGCCAACCCAGCCCCGATATGCCCAAAAGGCTGGTGGATGCCCAAACGGCCAATGCACTGGCGGGTGGCAGTGCATTGGTGGAGGCAACGGTAACGCTGCATACACCAATGCCCATGCCCATAAATGCAGGAGCTGTGGTGGGCACGGTGCAGTATTCCCTAAATGGGCAAGAACTTTATACAACGGATGCTTTGGCGGGAAATACCATTGGGGAAGCGCCAGTGCAGGAAAGCGCACAGGGCACAGCAGTGCCAAGCGAAGAAAACAAGCCGGAAAAAGAGCAGTCCTACCTGTGGCTGCTTTGGATTATCATACCCGGTGGATGTGTGGGCACGTTGTTTATCATGCGGTTTATCAACCTAAGCCGTCGCAAGCGTCGCAGAATGCAGCGGCGAAATGCGCAATCACAGTATCGCAGGAGGCGATAGCTCCTGTAGGCTGTTTTTTAGCATGTTCGAAAGCTCATAAATTCACATTTTCATCACAATTGTGATAGCAAAAAACAGTGACTGCAAAGGCCACTGTTTTTGAAAACTGTGTATTTTAAACGGTCACAAAATCCTGGCCATTATTCGCGCTCGGTTGCCCGCCTGCTTCACCTTGGGTGGTAAGGGTAATGCTGGTTCGAAATTGCTGGCCGTTTCTGCTGAATATCAAATCAACTGTATCACCCGCAGAATAGCTTTCCAACAGCTTGCTCATTTGAGCAGTGGATTCTACTGCAATTCCCCCTAGGCCAACCAAGCGGTCTGCCGCTTGTAAGTCTAGGTTGGGGTAGTTGTTTGCCACATATACGCCCAACTCGTTTAAACCATAGGCCAAGGCAGATTGCTGATCCAAAACGTCTACAACCTCAATACCCAGTTGTGGGCGAGCTGTTGTGTGGCCGTTTTCAATGATATTGTTTATGACATCTGTTACTGTGTTGGTAGGGATGGCAAATGCAAGCCCCTCTATTTCCGAACCGGTAAGCTTGGCATTTACAACGCCAATTAGGTTGCCATTCTTATCAAACAAGCCACCGCCCGAATTGCCGGGGTTTACTGCTGCAGAGGTTTGAATCAGTGTCATATTTTCGCCGCCAATGGCAATTTCGCGTGCTGCCGCACTTACTATGCCGCTGGTTACTGTGCCGCCCAGCCTGCCCAGTGGGTTGCCAATGGCTACAGCCAGTTCCCCTACTTTAATTGCGCTGGAATCTGCAAAGTTTGCAGCAGAAAGGCCTGTCGCATCTATTTTAATCACCGCAAGGTCGTTTGCCGCATCTGTTCCCACCAATTGTGCGGGGTACTCTGTGCCGTCCTGCGTGCGTACCATAATAGAGCGAGCATCCCCTGCCACATGGTTGTTGGTTACTATGTAGCCATCCTCTCGGAAAATAACGCCGCTGCCGCTGCCCGTTGTGATGCCCTGCCCCAAGGACTGTTGGCTAAGGGATTCCGTGAAGATTTCCACCACGCTTGCGGCCGATTTTTCCACTACAGAGGTAATGGTGCCATTGGCAGCTGCATTTTCTTCTGTTGTGGCTGGCAGAACAGAGATATCCTGCTTAGATTGCAAATTTTCCAATGTTGAAGTTTCGTTTTGTGTGGCTGCGGTCTGTGTAACAGGAATATCTGTGCTGGCAAATGATAGGGCGCTGCGTGCGGCAAACCACCCGGCACCGCCACCCGCCAATCCGGCCACCAAAACAATTGCCAACAGCACCCCGGCTACGTTTCGGCGCTTCTTTTTGGGTTGCTTTGGCCTTGGAGCACTGTAAAACTCCTTTGTTTCGTCCATTGTATGATGCGTGGGGTAGCCACCCACTTGATATGAGGGATACTGCGAGGGGCGGTTTCCCCAATCTTTTCTATTATCATTTTGATACATAAATTGTTCTCCTCTAATATGCACGTAATATAGTGTTTCAATCTATTTTATAATCAAAATATGACATGCAACTGACCTAATGGTGAATAAAGTGTTAACTTATAAAAATTCTGATGTATTCACTTAGCAATCTAGGAAAGTGATTGTGTTTTCACTTGCTTTTGCAATATGGTATAATACGGTAGATATTTTAATTGTACTATGGCCTGAAAATATCACAGAAAAAATGAAACAAACGAAAAAAGCAAACAGAGAATAGGCAAGCGAAAATAGGAGATATAGTATGCGTGTACTGGTATTGGGTGGCGCGGGCTACATTGGCTCGCACACGGTAAAGGCACTGGTGGAACTGGGTCACAGTGTGGTGGTTGCAGACAACTTGCAAACCGGGCATAGGGAAGCGGTGCATCCCAAAGCCAAATTTTATAAGGGCGATATTCGTGACACAGCATTTTTGGATGAAGTATTTGGCAATGAAGCCATAGAAACGGTGATGCATTTTGCCGCGGCATCGCTAGTGGGGGAGAGTATGCAGTGCCCACTAGAGTATTATGACAACAATGTGGGTGGCGCCATTTGCTTGCTGCAGGCAATGCAGCGTCACAAGGTGGGGCAGATTGTGTTTTCCTCCACTGCGGCAGTATACGGTCAAACATCGGTTGTGCCCATTTTGGAAAGCAGCTGCACCCAGCCCACCAATACCTATGGAGAAACCAAACTGGCGATGGAACGCTTGTTTTACTGGTGCAGTATAGCCTATGGCATTCGTTATGTTTCTTTGCGTTACTTCAACGCCTGCGGTGCAGATGGCAGCGGCAGCATTGGCGAAGATCACACCCCGGAAACGCACCTAATACCGCTGGTGCTTCAAGTGGCAAATGGGCAAAGGGAAGCGATAGGCATCTACGGCAATGATTATGAAACGCAGGATGGCACCTGTGTGCGAGACTATATTCATGTTGCCGATCTTGCAAATGCACATGTTTTGGCAATGCGATATCTGGTCGAGGGGAAGGAAAGTAACATTTTCAATTTGGGCAATGGCATCGGTTTCTCTGTACTGGAAGTAATAGAGGCGGCGCGCCGGGCAACAGGGCACGCGATACCCGCAGTGCAGGAAGACCGCCGTGCGGGTGACCCGGCCATATTGGTTGCCTCCAGCCAAAAAGCACAAAAGGAACTTGGCTGGTTGCCTGTTTATACCAAAATAGAAGAGATTATTGAATCGGCATGGAAATGGCACAGCACACACAAAAATGGCTTTGGGAAATAACCCATAGCCATTTGCTGTTGCAGTCTTTTCCATTGGCGTTCAGCGTTTGTATTCAGCTTGCTGTGGGTTCGGAAATATCTAAATCCTCCAGCATATAGCGCAGGGCAACAAACATTTTCTTATATTCTTCAACACCATATGTGTCCTCTTTGCGAATCATATTTTCTACCATTGCACATTTTAGTGCAAAGGGACATTTGTTAATGCACCATTGAGTGGTAATAACTGGTGAACTTAAGTCGTATTCGTTTATTTTGCGGCATTTGAACTCGGCTTCCAAAAAGCCATTGTTATTTGTGTATCCAACTTCCTGTATCATTTTATACTATACTCTCCTGTAAATATTTTATTGTTACATTAGTTATATCGCATTCTGGGGGGATTGCGCTACTGAAAAGGCACGTTGTTTTGAAACTGTTTACAGTGCCGACATACCGTATTAATAATGCGTATGGTTGCACATAAAAAACATCACATTTCGTTAGAAATTTATATTTCTAACATTAATATAAAATAAATATAAAGAAAGATAATAAGAATATAAAAAGAAACACATTGCGGATGCAAGTGTTCCTTAAACCAATATATAGTTCATAATTCACTCCGTTTACTATGCTCTGGGTTGTAAGGCATTCCTTCGGTTTGAAAATTTTGTTTTTAGTAGAATAATATTGCCTGCAAAAGTCATCAGTCCCCATATGATATAATTCATAATCGTTTTCATTTTTATCCCCTCCCCCTGTTTTATTTACTGAATTCTTTGCTATGTGTGTTCTTTGTACCATTTCGGTAAAACGTGGTACTACAATCTATTTATATCATAAGCGAATAGCATACGCAACAGACTTCATCAATCCTTAAGAAATGAGGCTGTTCATTGTAAGAATTTATACTGATTCCAGATAAAAATAACGCAAAAGCGATATTTCTATCACTGCCATACGGCAGTTCCAAAATGCTCTGCATTTTGGACAAAATCACTATTGAACGACATTCCTACTCGAAAAATGAAAAAACATTTTTCGATTCGCGCATACTGCGCGCGATTTATTACGAAGTAAATCGCCTTAGGCTGTTTTAGGAAAAAAACAAATGGTCTTCCTTGAGTTTTAAGGAAGACCATTTGGATTCATTATTCGTTTTTATCAGGAATTATCCCTCGAAGGGGAATTTATAATTCAAGTTGTATTTGTCACGTATGGCAATGAATTCTTTTTGCACGGCATCGCCCACAGGCACGCCTTTGTCCTTGCGTTCCAGCCATACCAAATATTCCTTTTCGCCAGCGGTATAAATTCTGTCCTCGCCGGGCGCTTTTTGCGAGTTCCGCAAATCCCGCAGGATGTTGCCGCATATGCTGGCAAAGCTTTCCCTGCCCATAAAGGCTTCGGGGTCTATTACAATAAAGAAGTGACCCAAGTGGTAGGGAACTTTCTTTCCGTTTTCTATGCCGTTTAGCATCTTTAGGTAGCTGCCTGCCTGCAATGCTGCGGAAAGCACTTCTACCACGGTGGCGTAGCCATACCCTTTGTAGCCTGCAAGTTCCTCGCCAATGCCGCCCAAAGGCGCCAGCGCAGCTTCGCCCGTGTTCAGTGCATTCAATATTTTTGGGCTGTCGGTCATAGGCTTGCCATCGTTGCCAATTACCATACCCGAAGGTGTGTCTTGCTCGGTGCGCGCGTAATATTCAATTTTGCCACGCTGCGTGATGGATGTGGCGCAATCCAGCATAAAGGGGAAGTCTTCATCGGTGGGGAAGCCCACAGTCAAAGGGTTTGTGCCCAACATATTTTCCACCCCAAAGGTGGGCGCAATAGAGGGACGGGCGTTGGTTCCCGTTATACCAATCATGCCCTGCTTGGTAGCCATCGTAGCCCAATACCCGGCAATGCCGTAGTGTGTGGAGTTGCGAATGGTTGCCATGGCCATGCCATATGTCTTGGCTTTTTCAATAATGATTTCCATTGCCTTGTGGCTGGCCACCATACCCATGCCGTCATGTGCATCCGCTACCAGTGTGGTAGGCGTTTCTTTCAGTATCTCAAATTTGGTGATGGGGTTTTGTATGCCATCGTTTATGCGGTCTATGTAAATGGGTTTAAAGCGATTGCAGCCATGGCTTTCTATGCCACGGCGGTCGCTTTCCATCAGTACATCCGCGCAAATGGCCGCTTCCTCTTTGGGCACACCCAGTGTGGTGAAGGTGTCCTGCATAAATCCGCCAATTGTTTCCCATGGTACATAAGGTCTTGTTTCCATCATAAATCTCCTTTGAACTATAAATTTTGCATTTGAAAACTGCATAAAAAAACACGCCAAACAAATGACGTATTCACTTTCATTTTTGCTTGAAATTGCATCATAGACTTAGTCATGTGTAATACCCTCTGTGCAGGCTCTACAAATAGTCTATACCAATTTTGTTTACATTGCAATGGCTATGTTCAGGTTGCGTGGCAAAGCCATTGCCTATGGTGGAACACTTGCCCTGCAGATAGAGTTGCAGTATACTAAGCAAAATATGCGATAGGAGTTAATTTACATGGATAAAAAACAAATATATGAACTATGCAATCAGAATCCGGCTTTTTACCTTGCCACTACAGAGGGGAAGCAACCTCGCGTGCGGGGCATGCTGCTGTATCGTGCGGATGAAAATGGCATTTTGTTTCACACAGGAACAACTAAAAGTATGTATGAACAAATCAAGCAGAACCCGCTTGCAGAGCTGTGCTTTATGGAGATGAAAAGCGGCACACAAGTTCGCATTAGCGGTACGTTGGAAGTGCTGAATGACCGTTCGTTGAAAGAAGAAATATGCAATCATCCCTCTCGCCAGTTTTTGCAAGGGTGGAAAGCCAGCGTTCCAGAGCAAGAGTTTTATGACAGCTTTGTGCTGCTGCGCTTGCGTGGTGGGAAAGCCAACGTGTGGACAATGGAAAGCAACTTTGCGCCCGCTGCGGAGATTCTGCTGGACTAACCCGCAATGGAATAGAATTAGCACAACTAAAAAATGCGGCATCACAGTACAGCAGTGAAGCCGCATTTTGGGTATTCTTCAGCCTTTGCTGTCCCAGCAGTAGGTGCACAGCTTGCAAGGGTTAATTCCTATGGATTCCTTTAAATCATCCAAACGGTGATAGCGTAGCGTGGTAAAGTTTAGTGATTTGCGTAAAGCCTCTGTCAGCTCTGCATGCCGTTCGCTATCGGGATTGGCATAGTCTACCAATATTTCATGGGAAACGTCGCCTTCGCGCTGCTGTATCATTTTACGTGCAATTAAATCCAAATCCGAAGTGGAACGGGAGAAATTCAAATATTTACAGCCAAACAATATGGGCGGGCAGGCCGATCGAACATGCACTTCCCGTGCGCCACTTTGGTATAAAAAGTCTGTAGTTTCCTTCATTTGCGTGCCGCGCACAATGGAATCGTCTATCATAAGCAAGCTTTTGCCACGAATCAGCCCTTCTACGGGAATCAACTTCATGCGCGCTATCAGGTCTCGCATTTTTTGATTGGGGGGCATAAAGGAACGCGGCCAAGTGGGGGTGTATTTTATAAAGGGGCGTGCAAAGGGAAGCTCCGAAGTGTTGGAGTAACCAATGGCGTATGCTGTGCCTGAATCGGGAACGCCCGCCGCAAGGTCGGGGTGTATCCCTTGGGCGCTCATGGCGGCCATGTCCCGCTTTGCCAACATACTGCCACCGCGATAGCGCATTTCCTCCACATTTACGCCCTCGTAGGAGGTGGTGGGATAGCCATAGTACGACCATAGGAAGGCGCAAATTTTCATTTCGTCCTGCGGTGGCTGAATAGATTCCACGCCCTCTGGCGTCAAAAATACAATTTCTGCTGGCCCCAGCTCTTTGTAGTGCTCGTAACCAAGATTTAAATAGGAAAAGCTTTCCGATGCGGCACAATATGCCCCCTCTTTGTGGCCAATTACCAATGGGGTGCGCCCCATACGGTCGCGTGCAGCATAGATGCCCTTTGGGGTCATTACCATCATGGTCATGCTGCCTTCTATCATGCTTTGGGCAAAGCGTATGCCATCGGCAATGGAGGCTTGGCTGCCCACCAGCGCTGCTACCAGTTCTGTAGGATTGAGGTGCGAATTGCTCATTTCGGAGAATTGCGCCATGCCGCTTTCAAAGCAGTAGTCAATCAATTGCTCTGTATTGTTGATACGGCCCACTGTGGTTATGGCGAAAGTGCCCACGTGAGAGCGCAAGGTAAGTGGCTGAGGTGCGCTGTCTGAAATGCAACCTATGCCCAGTCTACCGTACATTTCCTCTACATCTCGCTCAAATTTTGTGCGAAAAGGAGAGTTCTGGATGTTGTGAATTGCCCGTTGAAATTTTCCGTCTGCATATAAAGACATTCCCCCCCGGTAGGTTCCCAGATGAGAATGGTAATCTGTACCAAAAAATACATCGTAAACACAATTTTCCTTAGAAGTTACGCCAAAAATACCGCCCAAAATAGTTTTCCTCACATTCATTTTTTTACCTGTTTAGTATATCACCTTTTCAGTATGATGGAAAATTATTTGTGAAATACTATAAGAAAAAAGTGTTAAAAAAGCGGATTAAGATAAAAAGAAATGAAGATGCTGTCAACAAGCCTATTTCGGCGTTGTATTGCCACGGGCATTTCTATTTGTACGATTCTCCAATTAAAACACCTTGTATTATGAATTGGTTAAGCCTTTCAATATTTATACTTCAATAATGACATATCATTTTTGTGCCGCATTTTATGCGGCGATAGAAAAACAGTTTTAGGTTTTTCTATCAGTGTTTCGTATGATCAGTCTAATTGAGAGGATGGTTGATACTGTAAGCGTAAATGGTTTATATATAAAATAATAAAATGGTGGAATATCACCTAGTAATATAAATAGGAAAAAGGAGAAGTGCATGAACATTTTTGAGATTAAAGTAAAAGACAACAAACAGAATGAAACAACGCTGGAGGCATATAAGGGGAAGGTATTGCTGATTGTAAACACAGCTACAAAGTGCGGGTTAACCCCGCAGTACGAACAGCTGGAGGCTATCTATAAAAAATATCATGAAAAAGGATTTGAGGTGCTAGACTTTCCTTCCAATCAGTTTTTGAAGCAGGCACCGGGCACAGATGAGGAAATTACAGAATTCTGCACACTAAACTATGGCACCACCTTTCCTCGTTTTGCCAAAAGCGATGTGAATGGCAAGGATACCAACCCGCTGTTTGCATACCTAAAGGAACAGCAGCCAAAAGATACGCATAATGAGGGAACTGGTTCGTTTATAGAAAAAATAATGAAACTGCAACCCTTTAAAAAAGAAGAGGATATCAAATGGAATTTCACTAAATTTTTGGTAGACAAGCAGGGCAATGTGGTGGCGCGATATTCCCCTACCTACACACCAGAAGAGTTGACTGGTGAAATAGAAAAGCTGCTGTAATACGGATTTCGTTTCGTATGATGTGAATACAAAGAAAAACGGGCAATTTTAGATATGCGATTGCCTGTTTTTTCTTTGTATAAAATCAGCGCAGAAGGGTTATACTGATCTCTGATAGAAATATCGCAAAAGCGATATTTCTATCACTGCCATACGGCAGTTCCAAAACGCTCTGCATTTTGGATGGAATCACTATTGAACGACATTCCCGCTCGAAAAATAAAAAACTATTTTTCGAGTCGCGCATATTGCGCGTGACTTGAAACAAATGTTTCAAATCGGAATTGGTATTATGCGTGAAGCAGTGCCTGATACATGGCATCTAGTGATGCATCTTCGCCAGTCCAAAGCTTAAAGCCAATGGCGCCCTGATGCACCAGCATGCCCAAGCCGGAAAAGGCCTTTGCGCCCATTTGCTCTGCTTTTTGCATAAACAATGTACGTTCGCGGGTGATGATATCCTGCACCACCATGCCTTTGTGAATATCGCTATAGCAAATATCCGGGGCGTCCGTATCGGCAGCGATGCCCACGCTGGTGGCGTTAATCAGTATGTCGCAATCGGGAATAGATGCTGTGCCCTGCCAATGGATATAGCTTGAAACGCAGGGTGTGTTGTCCTGAACCAGCTTTGCAACAGCGTTGCCCCGCTTTTCATCTCTGTTAATTATCAGAATTTCGGCAGCGCCTGCCAGCGCACATTCCACACAGATAGCTCGTGCTGCGCCGCCCGCGCCCAGCACCACCAGTCTTTTGCCTGCCAGCGAAACCCCCGCTTCCTTCATGCCGTTCACAAAGCCTTGCCCATCTGTGTTGTAGCCAATCATTCGGGATTCTTCTATTACCACGGTATTGATAGCGCCAATGATTTTTGCGCTGGGCGCTATTTCATCCATATAGGAAACCGCGGCCACTTTGTGGGGCATGGTAAGGTTGATGCCGCTGAAATTTAGGGCGCGCAGCCCCAGAAGCGCCGCCTGCAAATCCTGTGGAACCACTTGCATGGTAATATACCGCCATGGAAGGTTGTTTGCCGCGAAGGCAGCCTCTTGCATTGCTACGGTGGGGTTGCCATCCACCGGCAAGCCAATTACGCCCGTTAGTTTTAATAAATAGTTTTTTGCCATAGTGCACCTCTTTTTTATTCTAATTTTTTTTGTTCTAGTAAAAGGGTAAGATAAAAATTGCTTTGCATATAGTATACGTTGCCGCATAAACATGTACAAGCATAAGATGGTGTATGAAAAGACAGTGCATCATGAAAGTATTTACCAAGACAAGATGCATCTATTCCGTTGGTTAAATACATAAAACAGTTGAAAACAAGCCGGATAGCCGCTATAATTGTTAAGGTATTCACAATTGAAAACCAGAGGAGGTTTTGATATGGAAAGAGTGTATAATTTTTCGGCAGGGCCGGCAGTGTTGCCGCTACAGGTTCTGGAAGAGGCACAAAAGGAGTTTGTTTGCTGCGGGCAAAGCGGTATGAACGTAATGGAGATGAGCCATCGTTCCAAGGAGTATCAGGAGATTATTGATACTGCACAGGCAGATCTGCGAACATTGATGGATATTCCAGACAACTATCATGTGTTGTTTTTGCAGGGTGGTGCATCTTTGCAGTTTTACATGGTGCCCCTAAACTTAATGTCAAACTATAAAAAAGCGCATTTTGTAAAAACGGGCGCATGGGCCAAAAAGGCAATAGCCGAAGCAAAGTTTGTGGGCGAGGCCAATGTGGTTGCCTCCAGTGAGGATAAAACCTTCTCTTACATTCCCAAGCTGGATTCCTCTATGTTTACTACCGATGCAGACTATGTGCATATTACATCCAACAATACCATATATGGCACGCGCTTTACCAAGCTGCCAGACACCAACGGTTTGCCTCTGGTTAGCGATATGTCCTCTTGCATTCTTTCGGAAGCGTACAATGTTCGGGATTATGGGTTAATTTATGCAGGTGCGCAAAAGAACATTGGTCCAGCGGGCGTAACAATTGTTATAGTGCGTGATGACCTTGTAAAGAATGCGCCGGAAGGCATTCCGCATATGCTGGATTATAGAACACATGTAGACAATGAATCTATGTTTAATACACCACCCACCTATTCCATATACATGGCGGGGCTGGTGTTCAAGTGGCTGAAGAAGATGGGGGGAGTTCCCCAAATGCAGAAAATCAATGAGGAAAAGGCGAAGATGCTGTACGACTTTATTGACAATTCTCAGCTATACAGCAACCCGGTTACAGTAAAAGACCGCTCTCTTATGAATGTAACGTTTGTTACTGGAGATGCGCAAAAGGATGCGGATTTTGTAGCGCAGGCAAAAAAGGCCGGCTTTGTAAACCTGAAGGGGCACCGCAGTGTGGGTGGTATGCGTGCCAGCATATACAATGCTATGCCAGAGCAGGGCATACGCGATCTGATTGCGTTTATGCACAAATTTGAAACGGAAAACCGATAGGAGAAAGCAAACATGTTCAATATTAAAAAATTAAACAAAATTTCGCCGGTAATCTATGACTATCTGCCCAAGGAACAGTTTAACGTAACCTCACACTTGGAGGATGCGGAAAGCGATGCTATGATTGTGCGAAGTGCGGATTGTCACAGCATAGAGTTTCCGGAACGTTTGCTGGCGATAGCGCGCGCGGGTGCGGGCACGAATAACATACCCATAGAAAAATGCACAGAGCAGGGCATTGTGGTTTTCAACACGCCGGGTGCAAATGCAAATGGCGTAAAAGAGCTGGTGATGGGATGCATGGTTGCTGCCAGCCGAAACTTGTTTGCCGCTTACGATTGGGCAAAAACATTGAAAGGCAAAGGCGCGGAAGTTCCCAAGCTGGTGGAAAAAGGCAAGGGTCAGTTTGTGGGGGGAGAGCTGCAGGGCAAAACCTTGGGCGTGATTGGGCTGGGGGCTATAGGTATTATGGTAGCCAATACCGCTGCTGCCATAGGGATGGATGTAATTGGTTACGATCCCTTCCTTTCTGTAGACAAAGCATGGTCTATTTCCACAAAAACACATCGTGCAGATAAACTGGAAGAGCTTTTGAGCGCATCGGATTTTATATCCATACACATACCGCAAACTGATAAAACGAAGAATTTCCTTAGCTCGCCGGAGTTTACCCGTATGAAACAGGGTGTAATAATAATGAACTTTGCGCGTGGTGGGCTGGTGAAAAGTACATCCTTGTTTGATGCGCTGGAAGATGGCACTGTGAAGCAATATGTAACAGATTTTCCGGATGAGGATATGATAGGCCGCCCGGGGGTTGTGGCCATTCCGCATTTGGGAGCATCTACCCCAGAAAGTGAAGAAAACTGTGCAGTGATGGCTGCCAGCCAGCTTCAAGATTTCTTTGAGACAGGTAGTATTGTAAACTCTGTAAATATGCCGGAGTGTGTGGTGCCGCCGTCCGACTGTGTTCGTATTTCCATCATACATAAAAATTTACCCAGCATGGTAGGGCGCATTACAAATACCATTGGGGAACACAAAATAAACATATCGGATATGGTAAATAAATCGCGTGGCGATATGGGCTACACGGTTTTGAATTTGGATGCCAGTGTGCCGCCAGATGCTGTTGCAGCATTGGAAGCAATTGAAGGCGTTGTGAAACTGCGCTTGGTACGCGCGTAATACTCATAATTATAAAGAAAAGGCTTCCATAACAACTGTTATGGAAGCCTTTTTGCTTACGAATTACTCGGCAGATTCACCATCGTCATCAATAGAGGACAATAGCTGATTGTACCACAACAAAGCATTTATAAAAGCGGTGGTTACAACCTCTATATCAATAGAATGTTTGATCATAATAATTTGTGTTTTATCCCAATCGGCACGCTCGTAGGCATACACTAGCTCCAGTACTTGGTATAGGTCGCCATCCTTATCCACCAGTGCCTTACGCACACGCTCATCTACGGCCACTTCCGCAATGGCTTCGGGCATGGGCTTTTCCAAAATGACATCCAAAAGGGAAAACAAACCCGCCATAAACAGGCTGGATTGAAATACACCCAATTCAAAGGCTCCAGCAAGGTTTTGTGCAAACATAGCACGCGTTAGCGACAACTTAGTAATTTCGCTGGGGCGGTCTTCTGCAAGGCTTACAGAAAGAGCAACGGTAGCCCAACGACGTACTTCTTTTTGCCCCAGTATAGCTACTGCACGGCTTATAGAATCAATTTGCTTGGATATGCCCACAGCGCCAGAGTTCATAAAACGCAAAAGAGATATGGTTAGATATGGGTCGCGTTCTATAATTTTCACAATATCGGTTAGGTCAAAATCTTCTTGATTCACTTGATTCAGTAAATGGAGCACATTTACTTTTACTGGGGATAGCGTACTGCCGCCCTTTGTGATAGGCTGACTATAAAAGTCGCCAGTAAATAATGCATTGTGATCAGCAGCGCCCAACATTTTGAAGGTATCCATATCTGGCACATTGGTAATGATGGCACTGGTACGCCACATTTTTGTATTTACACTTTTATACCAATTATAAAAGCGATCATTGCTGTAATCCAGCATCACATAGTCTATATAAGGAACAATAGGGTTTTCCTCCCCATTGGTGGGGTAGCTGTCAATAGCAAATTTATAGCCGGCCTCCCGCATTTCCCTGCATTTTTCCAGCACATCAGGATCTGTGGAAATTTCCTCCGGTAGTATGCTCACAATGTCTTCTGGTTTAAACCCAATGCTTGCAGGCATGCCAGTAAACAGTTGATAACGGTTTGTTTTTGCAAACAAAGGTTTGTCCGCGGTGAAAGGCTCTAGCCCAACTTGCTGCACCAAATCCAGCCCGGGGGAAGTAAGCGCATCGTTCATTCGACGAAAATCACTGCCCAAACCAAACATGTTGTTGGCCTGTTGGTCTCGCAACTGGTATGCATTTACGGTCATATTATAGTCGAACAGTGGTATCGCAACAATAAAAATTTTCATATTCCATCACTTTACTATTTATATTATTTTTGCTGATTACCTAGCACAGAACTCCACTACATTGTATATGAAAACAGGCGTTGATGCAAACCTTAATGCAATATTATTAAAAAATATTTCTATTTTGGTCATGCAAATATCGAAACGCATTAGATAAGGTGTTATGGCATGCAATATGCTGACTATAATTGCTTGTTTGTTGATGTTTTGCCAGTGCAAACTTTACGTAAAATTATTTTAAACCGTCAAACAATAGGGTAGGTTATTAGAACAAAACAAAACACTGCAAAGTGGAACCGGTCGCTAAACGATTGCTAGCAGTTGCCAGTGTATACATACTTCAAATAGTTGCGTGCCACTGTTGCCAATTGCTGCACCGTATCCACTGGGGTTGCAGGGATGTGCAGCATATGATAGCATGGAAAAAAACGTGTTATATGCAGTGGAATGCTTTTGCCAATGGAAGCCAGCCATGCGCACTGCTGCTGCATTTCATCCACGTTGTCATTCAGCCCGGGTATGATAAGTGTGGTAATTTCCACATGGCAGTGTGCGGCACTGGTGCTTATTGTGTTTTTTACGGTTTCCAACGTACCACCGGCTTCTTCATAAAATTCGGCACTGAATGCCTTCAAATCTATATTCATGGCATCTATGTGGGGAAGCAATTTTAAAAGGGGCGCTTGGTTTACAAAGCCGTTAGTTACCAGAACATTTAGAAGCCCCGCGTGATGTGCCAGAGTGGCGCAATCGTACACATATTCATATCCCACCAGTGGTTCGTTGTAGGTATAGGCAATGCCAATGTTGCCGTTCGTCTGTGCTTCCACAGCCATAGCCACCAGCCCTTCGGGCGATGTGTAGCGGGTGTTTACGGTAGCATCGGCCATGGAAATGCTGCTGTTCTGGCAGAACTGACAGCGCATATTACAACCAAAACTACCCACGGAAAGAATGTTGCTGCCGGGATGAAAATGATGGAGAGGCTTTTTTTCTATGGGGTCTAATGCAAGTGCGGTCAGTTTGCCATAATTTGCGCACACAATAGCGCCACTTTCACTTTTACGTGCCCGGCACAACCCATATTCGCCATTTTCCGGTGCGCAGGTATGGGGGCAAATATTGCAAGTTGCCCTCATTTGTGACGCACCACGCGGAAGCGCTCCATGGTATATGGCTCGTCTGGTGAGATACCTGCCTTTTGCAGCGAAATTTGCACTTGCTCCTCGGGTGAATCTACACCTTCCAAATTAGGCAGCAGCAGCCCACGCTTCCATCCACTGCTTACAATAACGCCATATTCCTTCACATTTAGCTGGTCTATAGACTCTATGTGCTCTGCCTCGCCCAATACATCCACGCTGATACACAGGCTGGAAAGTTCATCTGTTGAGATGGGTGGAAAACGAGGGTCTTGGGTGCCCGCGCTTATTGCATTTTGTATTATTTCCTCTGCAATGCAGGGGGTGGTGGCCTGTATGGTGCCAATACAGCCACGCAAAGCGCCATTTTTTTTGATGGATACAAATACACCGGCAGATCGGTTGGTCATTTCTATTGGCAGGCTATTTGGAATGGGCAAGTGACTTCCGTTTGCAAGATATGTTTCCAGTGCGGCGCGTGCCAGCGCAACATAGGGCTCTTGTTCTTTCATCGTTTCTCCTCCACTATTTATCTGCTATATCCACTGTGGCAACGGCATAACCCACACCAAAAGGCCCTTCGTAAGAAAGTAGCTCAGTTGTAATGGGCGTTTCGTCAAACACACCTGCCAGCACTTGCAAAGAGCGCAGGCCACATTCAGCGGCGCTTTCGCAAAAAGCAGGTGCATAGCTTAGAAAGCTTTCCAAGTCGCCTTGGGCAAGTGCGTCCGTTACTTTTTCATCAAACCCCGCGCCATCGGGGGAAAGGCCATAGGGGCCGTCTTCTTTCAATTTATGGGAAAGGTCGCCACTGGCAATCAACACGGTATTGCGCCCCAATTGCGCCGCAACTTGCGCAATGATGCTACCAAAGCAATAATGGGTGATGGGGGACAGCCCCGAAATACCCACGCGCATTAGTTTATAATTGGGATACATCTGATTGATAAAATAAAGCGGAATCATTGTGCCATGATCCAACAAACCATCCTGCCCCATTGTGCCTGCCGGAAAACCTGCTTCCTCTGCTAGGTTGGCCAGTGTTTCAATAAAAAGCTGATCTTGGTTAAAAGAAAATTGAACCTCCGGCGCACCAAACTGCGACATATCTCCCTTGGCCGTAGTGCCGCTGGATATGTGAAAATAATCCTTGTACATAGTTGCATGGGGCGATACCACCACAATGGTTTCGGGCTTTTGTGCTGCAATTTTATGTGCAGCTTTTTGCAAAGAGGCAGTGGTTTTGGCCAGCTTTGCTTCCTCGCCATGTCCCACCTCTGGCAGAATGATAGGCGGATGCGGCATAACGTATGCAGATTGTATAGACATAAAAAATCACCTCGCTTATACTTTATAGTATACCCTTATTTGGCAAGAGATAAAAGAGAGGACTGGTATGTATAGAGCACTCTTAATTTTCAGCTGATTTTTAAAGTAAAATACGTATAAAAAAGAATGGGTTTATGATAGAATAATTGCATAGCCAAAAGGGGGCGACTGCTGCAAAAGCGTTGCTTCAACGAAGAAAGGCAGGTACATTTTATGGATACTCAAATCAAACAAATTGCACAAAGAATGAAAGAACTGCGGGAGATTTTGGATATTTCTCAGGAGGAAATAGCACAGAAGCTGGGGGTAGAGCTGGGCATCTATCAAAAGTACGAGGATGCCTCGGATGATATACCCATTGGCGTGCTGTACAGTGTGGCAAATGAATTTGGTGTGGATCCCACTGTGCTAATGACGGGTGATATGCCGCGTATGGATGAATACACCATTGTGCGTGGTGGCAAGGGTGTGAAAGTAGACAGATATGCGGGGTATTCCTTTACAGCACTGGCCGCAAACTACAAGCACAGGGAAATGGATCCTATGATTGTTACGCTTTCACATACGGATGAAGCGGAGCTGGTAACCCACTCTGGGCAAGAATTCAACCTTGTGCTGGAGGGAACTATAAAAATAGTAATAGGCAAGAGGGAGTTTGAGCTTGCGGCGGGAGACAGTATCTATTTTAACCCGGCAATTCCGCATGGGCAGCGTGCGCTTACGCCGAAGGCAAAGTTTCTTACTGTCATAAACGGATAAGTGCTTAATAAAAAAACAACAGAAAGCTGGGGCAACAGGTCGCAGCAGCAGAGAGGGTATATATGGTAGAGCGTTTTTTAAAAAGGATGGAGTTTGACAGCTACGAGGATTTCAAGCAGAATTATGAGCTAATAATACCGGAAAATTTCAACTTTGGCTACGACGTTGTGGATGAATGGGCAAGGTTGGACGAGCACAAGCCTGCATTGGTGTGGTGCGACGATGATGGCAACGAGAAGCGTTTCTCCTTTGGAGATGTAAAACGTATGAGCGACAAGGCCGCCAATATGTTCAAAGCGAAAGGTATTGGCAAGGGCGATACGGTAATGCTGATGCTGAAACAGCGTCCGGAAGTTTGGTTTTTAATTGTGGGGCTGCATAAATTGGGTGCTATAGTAATTCCTGCAACCTTTCAGCTAACCCCCAAAGATATCGTGTACCGTTGCAACAGCGCCAGCGTAAAAATGGTTTGCGCTGCGGATGATCCCGAAATTGTAAAGCACATGGATGCTGCGCGGGCAGAGTGTGAAACATTGCAGTTTACCAGTATATTGGGCGATGCGCCAAGCGGCTGGTGTTCGCTGGAAAAAGATTTGGAAGTTGCAAGTGAAGATTGGGAGCGTATACAAAACAAAAGTACCGATGGCATGTTGATCTATTTTTCCTCCGGAACCACGGGCATGCCTAAAATGATATTGCACGATTTCACCTACCCATTGGGGCATATTACCACGGCGAAATACTGGCAAAAAGTGCAGGATGGTGGCTTGCACCTTACGGTTGCGGATTCTGGCTGGGCAAAATTTGGCTGGGGTAAAATATATGGCCAATGGATTTGTGGCGCAGTGATGATAGGGTACGACACGGAAAAATTTGTACCCGTGAAAATGTGCGAGACAATGCAGCGGCTGCAGCTTACCACATTTTGTGCGCCGCCCACTATTTATCGGTTTTTGATACAGGAAGATCTTACAAAGTACGATTTTTCTTCTTTGCAGCATGTTTGCACAGCGGGCGAACCGCTGAATCCAGAAGTGTTTAACCGCTTTAAAGAGGCAACAGGTCTGGAAATAAAGGATGGGTTTGGGCAATCTGAAAGCAGTGTGTTGCTGGCAAATTACGACTGGTTCCCAGTGAAGCCGGGTTCCATGGGCAAGCCCGCACCTGTTTATGATTTGGATATATTGGACGAAGAGGGAAACCCCTGTGAAGATGGCATTGTAGGAACTATTGTAATAAAAAATACGGATAAAAAACACCCCACAGGCCTGTTTCGGGAATATTACAGGGATGCGGCGGCTATGGCGGCAAATTGGCCAGACGGTACCTATTCCACAGGCGATACCGCATGGCGGGATGCAGAGGGTTACTATTGGTTTGTAGGCAGGAATGACGATGTAATTAAATGTTCTGGCTACCGCATTGGGCCATTTGAGGTAGAGAGTGCGTTGCTAACACATGCCTCTGTACTGGAATGTGCGATAACAGCCGTGCCGGATGATGTGCGTGGGCAAGTGGTGAAGGCTACTGTGGTATTGGTGCGCGGGGCTACCCCTTCGCAGGAACTGAAAAAAGAATTGCAAGAGCATGTGAAAAAGGTGACTGCGCCGTATAAATACCCCCGTGTGGTGGAATTTGTAGAGGAGCTTCCCAAAACCACCAGCGGCAAAATACGTCGCATTGAAATTCGCCAGCGAGATGAAAACAACTAAGTAAATCAGCATACCCCGCAGCAGAGACTGTGGGGTATTGCCCCAGATGTGTAATGAAAGATAGAGCCGGTATATGTGGAAGCGTTCACGATAGCTGGGTATTCGTGAAAAGTGAGCTTATGCAGGTGGCGTGATCCTCCGTTTCAATCAACAGAAAAAGCCTCCGTGCCAATTGTGGCGCGGAGGCTTTTGGTTCTAACTGCAACTATCGGTATATTACACGCCTTTTTTGGCGTTTTCCAGCTGCTTCAGCTCTGTTTGATTCGTGGTAGACACATGGCCAGCCAGCGGCAAAATGCGCTCGTGGATAGCATCTATAATGGTTTCTGGCTGCGGGAAGAAGTGGTGCTCCAGCTCGTGAGCGGGTGTAATCCAGTTCTTTGCGCCAACTACCACAGGCGGTGCATCCAAATAATCAAATGCAAGTTCGCTTACTGTTTGTGCAAAATCTTTCAGGTGGGAACCACGTTCGCAAGCGTCTCCGGTAATCAGTATTCTACCTGTTTTCTTCACAGATTCCAGCACCTTTTCATAGTTGAAAGGCACCAGGCTACGTGCGTCAATTACCTCTACAGACAGGCCATACTTTTCTTCCAGCGTTTTCACAGCAGGCATTACGCGATACAGTGTTGCGCCCACGGAAAGGATGGTTAGGTCGCTGCCCTCTTTTTTCACATCGGGTTCGCCCAGCTCTATTTCGTAGTAGTCTTCCGGCACTTCCTTTTGGAACTGTTCGCCAATGTCGTAAATACGTTGGCTTTCCAGGAATATAACGGGGTCAGAACCATTCAGTGCGGCATTCAGCATACCCTTCGTGTCGTAAGGTGTTGCGGGGAACACCACTTTTAGGCCGGGAATGTGCGTGCACAGTGCAGACCAGTCCTGAGAGTGCTGTGCGCCATATTTGGAACCAACAGACATACGCAGCACAAATGGCATTTTAATTACATCGCCACTCATGGCCTGCCATTTGGACATTTGGTTGAACACCTCGTCGCCTGCGCGCCCCAAAAAGTCCAGATACATCAGCTCACTCATTACGCGGCCACCACACATGGCGTAACCCACAGAAGTACCCACAATGGCTGCCTCTGAAATAGGGGAGTTGAAGAAACGGTGATAGGGAATGGATTCAGTCACATTCTGATATGCGCCAAATGCGCCGCCCCAATCCCTGTTGTCCTCGCCATACACAACAAAAGTGGGGTCTTTATAGAAGCGGTACATGGTTGCTTCGAATATGGCGTCGCGAATGTTGTACATTTTTATTTTGGAAACAGCCTTGCCGTTTTCATCGTAAGCGCTGCGAACCTTTTTCTTCAGCTTCTGTACCTTTTCATTATCTTCATATGTGGTAAGCACATCTGGCTCACGCGTGGTATCCATGCTGGGAATGGATAGGTTTGTAAACATCATGTTTGCAATGGCATCTGGGTCTTTATCTAGGTTAATACGGGGTGAAATTTCCTCGTCCTTGCCCAGTTTCACAGCCCATGTCATATCTTTGCGTATGGTTTCTTCCACTTTCTTCAGCTCAGCTTGCGTGGCAACGCCTGCTGCAACCAGTTGCTCGCCAAATACTTTGATGGAATCCATCTGCTGCCACATTTCCACTTCTTCCTTGGTGCGGTAGGTAGCGGAATCGGAAGGGCTGTGGCCGGAATAGCGATAGGTAACCACATCCAGCAGCACCGGGCCACGGCGTTCCTCTATAATCTTGCGCTTTCTTCTGTAGGCGTCTATCATAGCCAGCGGGTTCATGCCGTCTATGCGCTCTGCGTGCATTTGATCTGGGTTGATACCCGCACCCAAACGTGCCACTTCCTGATAGCCCATGGTTTCGCCGCAGGTTTGACCGCCCATGCCGTAGCTGTTGTTCCAAATGTTGTATATAATGGGCAGGCCGCCATTGTGTCCCTCATCCCACAGTGTGTTGTATTGATCCATTGCAGAAAAGTTCATGCTTTCGTAAACGGGGCCGCAACCAAGTGCGCCATCGCCAATGTTGCAAACCACAAGGCCAGATTTTTGATTCACCCGCTTGTACAGCGCGGCACCAGCAGCAATGGGGCCACTGCCGCCCACAATTGCGTTGTTGGGGTACACGCCAAAGGGAGTGAAGAAGGCGTGCATGCTGCCGCCTAGGCCGCGGTTGAAGCCGGTTTGTCTGCCCCATGTTTCGGCAATCATGCCATATAGCAAGAATTCGCGTGCCATGTCTTTTACTTTTTTATATTGTGTGTGCTCTTTTACCACTTTGTAGGCTTCGCCGTCAAAAAAGCCTTCCATAATATCTGTAAGCTCTTTGTCGGAAAGTTTTTCGATAGCCGACATGCCCTTGGCCAATATTTCGCCGTGGCTACGGTGAGAGCCAAAGGTAAAGTCGTCAATATCCAGCTCGAAGGCTTGCCCCACATAGCCAGCTTCCTCGCCAATGCCTAAATGCGCTGGGCCGGGATGGTTGTACTCTATGCCCTCGTACTGGTTTGTTGTTTTTATCAGGT
>CAZQBV010000008.1:0-19393 GCA_964592125.1 uncultured Christensenella sp. | reverse complement strand
GGGCCGGGATGGTTGTACTCTATGCCCTCGTACTGGTTTGTTGTTTTTATCAGGTTCAGCATGGTTTCAAATTCACGAACCACCCACATATCGCGGTATATGTTCATAAACTGCTGTTTTGTAAAGTTGTTTTTTTCGTCCTTTACCGTTTTTTGGTAAGTGTTCATGGGAATATCCTGTAGTGTGATCTTACCCTTTTTTCTCATTTGCTTTGGATCAATTACCAAACATTTTGTCATGATACTAACTCCTTATTATTATATATTACAGTAAGTTTTACAGTTGAAAAATTGCTTCCCTTATAATTTCGCATACGGTGGGGTGGGGGAATACAATCTTTTTTATTTCATCTATGGTCAGCTCTTTGGCCAATAGCACATCCGCGCCCCAAATCAGCTCCGAAGCATAGTTTGCAATGAGGTGAACGCCAACCAGCTTGTTCCACTTGTTGTCCACAATAATTTTGCAAATGCCGTCGCCACCTTCATTTTCTGCAATGTAACGTCCGGAATAGCGCATGGAAATGGTTTTCACCGTTACATCCAGCCCTTTTTGCTTGGCAGACTGCTCTGTTTCGCCCACGCCGGCAACCTCTGGGTTGGTGTAGATTACCCCGGGAATGGCGTTGTACTTCATTTTGTCCTTTTTGCCCAGCATATTGTTTACTGCCACTTCTGCCTCGCGGTATGCGGTGTGTGCCAGCATGCTGTGTCCGTTCACATCGCCTGCGGCGTATACATTGGGCTGGTTGGTTTTCATGGCTTCGTCTGTTACCACGGCGCGGCGTTCCAACAGTACACCGATGTTTTCCAGACCAATGTTTGCTGTGTTGGGTGTGCGGCCTATGGATACCAACACTTTGTCGGCCTTTATGGTTTCGGTTTTGCCATCTTTCTCGTAAGTGACGCCGTCTTTTTCTATGCGCATCACCTTGCAGCCCATTTTAAACTCCACACCTTTTTTGGCGTAGTTCTTTTGCAGTATTTGCGCAATTTCCGCGTCAATGGCACCGCCAACTTGCTCCAGCATTTCCACCACAGTTACTTTGCTGCCCGCAGAGTTGAAATAACTTGCCATTTCCAAGCCAATTACGCCACCGCCTATTACCACCAATTCTTTGGGCACTTCGGTCATTGCCAATATTTCACGGTTGGTAAGGGCGAAGCCCGCCTGAAACTGTTGTTGCAAACCGTCTATGGGGGGCATGGCTGCTTCACTGCCTGTGGCTATCAGCAATCGAGTTCCCTCGTATTTTTTACCTGCCGCTTCCACTTCGTAGCCATTTGCTGTGCGTCCGGTTATCTTAGCGGGCTCTTTCACCCACTCCACTCCCAAGCCTTTCAGCATGGAAGCAACACCGCCGGTAAGTGTTTTTACCACTTTATCTTTGCGCTTTACTACCATCGGGTGATCTAGGCTGATATCGCCGCAAAGCACGCCGTATTTATCCCCGTGTTCTGCGCCGTCTTTCAGTTTGGCAGTATACAACAGGGTTTTGGTGGGAATGCAGCCCTCGTTTAGGCATACACCGCCCACATTGCGCATTTCAAACAACAGTACTTTATACCCTTCGTGGGCAGCGCGCTCGCAGGCCAGATAGCCCGCTGGGCCACCACCCAGTACAATTAAATCATAAACCATATTGCTACCTCGCCATCAATACAGAGAAGCTTGCCAGCGACTTACACAGCTCTTGCAGGAAGCGGGAAGCGGGCGCACCATCCAGTGCACGGTGGTCGTATGTAAGTGACAAGCCCATTGCCTGGTACGGCACAGCCTGTCCATCCACCATTTTCATCTTGGTTTGTATGTTGTTTACCCCCAGTATGCCCGTTTGCGGCGGATTGATAACAGGTGTAAAGTGCTCTATACCAAAGGCACCCAAATTGGAAATGGTGAAGGTGCCGCCAGAGAGGTAATCGGGCGAAATAGAGCCATCCTGTGCCTGACGTGCCAAATCCTTTGCGGCAATGGCTATTTCGTTCAAAGACATGCTGTCTGCACCAAAAATGGTGGGCACCAGCAAGCCGCGTGGTGTATCCACAGCCATGCCCAAATTCACAGAGCTGAACAGGCGCATTTTGTCATCCAAATAGTGCGCATTCATTTCCCTGTGATTTTTTAGTACGCGGGAAACTGCAAACAGCACAATGTCGTTCAGCGTAATATTGGCAAGCCCCATTGTCTCTGCATTTGCCTTCAGCTTGGCACGGTATGCCAGCATATCGGTAGCATCGAAGGACGAGCTATGGGTAAGCTGCGCCATGCTTTGCAGGGAGTGGTGCATGGATTTTGCAATCACCTTACGCACGTTGGTCAGCGGCACATCTTCATAGGCTGCAGCAGTGGGTGCGGCCTGCGAAGTAGCTGTTGTTGCTGTTGCCGGGGCAGCTGCCAAAGTGGCGCCCTGCTTGGAAAGCTCCAGTATATCGCGCTCTATCACCCTGCCATTTGGCCCAGTGGGTATGGCGCGTGCCACATCCAAATTTTGGTTTTCCGCAATACCTTTGGCACGTGGAGAAATTTTCAATTTGCCACCTGCTTGCGCTGGTGCTGCATTGGTTGCAACAGCAGCAGGTGCAGCCGCTGCCGCCACGGGCGCTGCAGCTTCCTGTGGTTTTGCTTCTTCGGGTGCGCTGTCCCCTTTGCCTGCGGTAAATGCGGAAATATCCTCACCGGGGTTTCCTATTACTGCCACGTTTTCCAGTACGGGAATGTCGTCGCCTTCCTCTGCAAAAATTGCCAGCAGGGTGCCTGCAATTTTGGCTTCTTCATCAAAAGATGCCTTGTCCGTTTCGTAGGAAAACAATATTTCTCCCGGCTGCACACTGTCGCCGGGCTTTTTGTTCCATTTGGTTATAATGCAGCTTTCGACCGATTGGCCCTGCCTGGGCATTATAATTGCTTCAGCCATGTAAAAGCCCTCCATTTTTCTATAGCGTTTTTGTTCATTCATTTCAATTATGTCAACTTTTCGTGTGAATAAGCATCGAAATTGAAAATAAGCACATGGTTGTGTTAATATTTAACACTTTTATGTGCTTATTGTAACAAATATACGTGGAGACTGTCAATGGATTTTGCCGTTTTGCAGGCGATAATTCATATTGAATTTTGCCGTTTGGTTTTGTATTTAGAAAAGTGCGGCGATAGCATCATGAATAGTTTTTCCTAAATGTAGGAATAAGCCGTTTTCCCAGCCAGCAGTTTAGCAGCGACTTTACAATATCACCCGGCAAGGTGGCTGCAAAACAATAGATAAATAGTGCCGCAATGCCCATGTCATTGTTTAGATATTGTGTGGAAATTAGGTAAAAATAGGGAAGACCAATGGCGTAATAAATAGCAATGCCAGGAAGCTGTGCCAGCAAAAGGTTTTTTGTGGTGGGTGTTTTTATTTTTTCTGTCATGGCTCCTGTTACATAGGCGCAGAACACAAAACCAATTAAAAAACCAAAGGAAGGTTGCAGAACATAACTAGGGCCGCCCCCCTGCGTGAACACGGGCATACCCACCAATCCAACAATCAAATAGACCAGTACCGAAATGGCACCCCATTTTTTGCCCAGTAACATGCCAGATAGTGAAACAAACATAGTTTGCATGGAAAAAGCAATGTAGGGAATGGGAATGCGAATGAATGCCCCCACGGCAATCAATGCGGCAAAAAGTCCGCACAGCACTATCATCCGTGTGGGAATTGCCCTGTTGTCTGAGCTTGTTGTGTGTGTCATACCATACCTCCAAAATTTTTCCGACAGGAGCTATCATAACATAACAAAAACATATTGTAAACCATAAAAATAAAAATAGGTTACAATGGTGACGCGAGAAAAATAGAGTGTGGGGTTATAGTGGCAGTTATGGCGGTACTTGTATGGTTATAATTATAGATAGAATATACTAGATTGCAAAAGCAGCGTTTCTGGCTCTGTGGGGAAAAGAAAAAGGAGTGACACAATGGAACAAAGATTGATTCTGGATTTTTTGCGCAAGCTACAAGCCAACAACTCTGTGGAGTGGATGCGGCAGCACAAGGAAGAATATCAAGAAGTGAAGAGCCAATTTGAGATACTTGTGCAAAAGCTGGTGGATGTAATTGGTGTGTTTGATGATTCTGTGGTGGGGTTGTCTCCCCGTAACCTTATCTACAGGCAGAACAGGGATATTCGCTTTACAAAAGACAAAACTCCATATAATGCCTCTTTCCGTGCGCATATATCTGTTGGTGGGCGTGCTGCTGTGCCAGTGGGCTACTATGTGGAGATAAAGCCAAACAGTTGTTTTTTGGGTGGCGGGCTTTACACCGGTGCTTTTGCGGATGCCACCAAACGGGTGAGGGATTACATGGTTGCGCATGTCACAGAATTTGAAGACATTGTAAAAGCACCTGCATTTCAGAAAACTTTTACGTTGCTGGGTGAAAAGCTGAAGAGAGTGCCTGCGGGATATGAAAAGGAACATGCTTTGGCGGACTATTTAAAGCACAAATCTTGGGTGGTGATACATGAATTTCCGGATGCCATATTTGAAGAGGAAGATGCATTTGTGGCATATGCGGTGCAAGTTTTCCAATGGATGAAACCTTTCCGAGATTTTCTGAATAAAGCGCTACAGGGCTTTACAATGCCAACAAAGAAGTGAAAAAGCTGCCCATGCAGGCAGCCCTCAAAGTATGTTCAGGTTTTTTCCAAATAGTCTCGGCCAAAGTACATGCGCAGCACATCGGGAATTTTCACTCGGCCATCCGGCTGTTGGTAGTTTTCCAGTATGGCGGCAACGGTGCGCCCCACAGCAAGACCACTGCCATTTAATGTGTGCACAAATTTGGCTTTGCCGTCCTCGTCGCGGAAGCGTATGCCGGCACGCCGTGCCTGAAAGTCCTCGAAATTGGAACAGGAGGAAATTTCCACATAGCGGCCATAGCTGGGCATCCATACCTCTATATCATATGTTTTGGCAGAGGAGAAACCCATATCTCCCCCACAAAGCAAAACCACTCTGTAGGGAATCTCCAGCATCTGCAATATGGTTTCGGCATCTTTGGTCAGTTTCTCCAGCTCGTTGTAGGAGCCGTCTGGTTTGCAAAACTTCACCAGCTCCACTTTGTTAAACTGGTGCTGGCGTATTAGCCCGCGGGTATCGCGCCCCGCACTGCCTGCCTCTGCACGGAAGCAGGGCGTGCCCGCCACATGGCATATGGGCAGCCGTGTGCCGTCCAGTATTTCCTCGCGATACATATTGGTTACAGGCACTTCTGCCGTGGGAATCAAGTAATAATCGGCACCCTCTACCTTATACATATCCTCTACAAATTTGGGAAGCTGGCCAGTGCCATACATGGATTTTTCGTTTGCCAGAAAGGGGGGGATCACCTCTTGGTAGCCGTGATATTCGGTATGCGTATTCAGCATAAAGTTCATAACGGAACGCTCTAGCCGTGCGCCCATACCCTTGTAGAACACAAAGCGAGTGCCTGTTACCTTGGCGCCCATCTCCGGGTCTATAATATCCAAATCCTTGCCAATATCCCAATGTGCTTTGGGCTGGAAAGCAAACTGTGTGGGGGTAAGGTGTGTACGCACCACAATGTTGTCATTCTCGTCGCGTCCCGCAGGTACGGATTCGTCTGGGCGGTTGGGAATGGCAAACATATAGTCACTCAGCCGCTCATCTATTTCCTTTATCTCATCATCCAGCTTTTTAATCTCATCACCAAGGGTTTTCATCTCTACCAGAAGGGAGGAAACATCTTCCCCATTCTTTTTCATTTGGGGAATTTCCTTGGAAACTTTGTTACGCTTGGCTTTCATATCCTCGGCCTGAGAAAGTAGGCCGCGCTTTTTCTCGTCTAGCTCCAGCGCGCTGTCCACCATTTCCATTGTTTCGGGCTTTCCGCGCTTTTGCAGTGCTTCGGCAATTGTTTTTACATGATCTCTTAGTATCCTTAAATCCAGCATTCTGTTACCCCTTACTCTGTTTTGCGTCTGTAATATATGTTAAGTCTTGCTACATCTTCTCTGGTGCGCCAATGCCCAGCAAACTTAGGCCACGCTTCATTACATTGCGCACAGCGCCGGTAAGAGCCACGCGTGCTGCCGTGGCAGCCTCGTCCTCATCCAGTATTTTATATTCATAATAATACTTGTTGAAGGCCTGTGCAAGCTCGGTAATGTTGCGCGTTAGGTAGAAGGGCTCGTTTTTCTCTGTAGCCGCAACCAGCGTGGCGGGGAAGGCATCAATCAGCTTCAACACTGCAATGGCTTCGCTGTTGTTTAGTGCAGACCAGTCGGGCGCTATTGTCAGCTGCCCGGCGCGCCTTAAAATACTGGCACAACGAGTGTGCGTATACTGCACATAGGGGCCTGTTTCCCCATCAAAATTCAGCACCCTGTCGAAGGAGAAGGTAATGTCCTTAATACGGCTTTGGGAAAGTGTGGAGTAAATAACCGCTCCCACGCCAATTTCCTGCGCAATTTGTTCCTTATTCTCCAGCTCTGGGCTTTTTTCGTTAATCACTGCCAATGTTTTTTCGGTGGCACGGTTTAGCACATCTTCCAAAAGTACAATTTTCCCCTCGCGGGTGGAGAGAGTGCCGTCCTCCAAAGATACCATGCCAAAGGCAATGTGCTCGCATTGCTGTGCCCAACTGTAGCCCAGCTTGTTCAGCACAGCAAACACCTGTTTGAAATGCAAATTTTGCTGGTAGGCCACCACATATAAATTCTTATAGAAGTTGTATGTTTTTTTGCGGTATTCCGCTGCGGCAAGGTCGCGTGTGGCATACAGGGTGGTGCCGTCGGATTTCAATATGATGGCAGGCGGTAAATTCTCCTCGTCCAGCCGCACCACAAAGGCACCCTCGCTTTCCTCCAGCAGTTTTTTTTCTTTCAGTTCGTCCAATACGGCGGGGATTTTGTCGTTGTAAAAGCTTTCCCCCGCATAGGAATCAAACTCTATATCCAGCAGGCTGTACACCCGCTGCACTTCCTTCAGTGTTAAGTCCGAAAACCATTTGAAGATGCGCATGGCCTCTTCGTCGCCATCTTCTATTTTTTTAAACCAAGCACGGCTTTCCTCGTTTAGGCTTTCGTTGGTTTCGGCCTCCTTGTGTATGCGCACATACAGCTTTAGCATCGCGTCCATGGGGTTTGCGTCTATTTCGGCATCGCTGCCCCAATGCTTGTAGGCGGTAATTAGTTTGCCGAATTGTGTGCCCCAATCGCCCAGATGATTGACACCCACAGCGTTGTAGCCCAAATATTTGTATATTTTGTACAGTGCACCGCCAATGGCTGTGCTGGAAAGATGGCCAATGTGGAAGGGCTTTGCAATGTTGATGGAGGAATAGTCTATTACCACCGTTTTGCCACTGCCCATTTCGGATTTACCCCAGTTTTGCCCGGCAGCCAATACGGCATCCATAACGCCCCGAATGTAGTATTCCTTGTTGTAAAAGAAATTAAGATAGCCACCTGCAACTTGCACATCTGCGATGTAGTCGGGTTTTTCAAACTTTTGCAGTATTTCCTGTGCAATGGCAGGGGGTGCTTTTTTCATTGTTTTTGCCAGCTTAAAACAAGGCAGTGCCGCATCGCCCATAGTCGAATCGGGCGGGGTTTCTAGCATATCCAGAACCTGCGCGGGTTCCATTTGTGATATCTCAGCAATTTTTATTGCCAGCTCTTTCCTTATATTCATACATACTCCTTGTAGCATAACTTGTAACATAGCTTCGTAATAAAATACAAATATAGCACAAAACACAGATGTTTTCAACGCATCTATGATATGCTATAGTATAAAAAATAAGATTAAAAACAATGGAGTCATACATAAATGAAACTGGGAGTAAAACGTTTGCTGATTTTTGCTGTGTTTGGAGGGGTGGCGGCTGTGTTGCTGGCACTTTCGCTGCGATGAAAAAGGTTGCCTTATTGGTGTTTGCCATGGTGCTGTTTTTTGCATATGGCTGTGCGCCGAAACCCGCGGAAACCGAAGAGTTTTTTGCAATGAATACCATATGCACACAAACGCTGTATGGCGGCGGAAAAGAGCTGATACAGAAGAATAAAGATAGCATTGTCCGGCTGGAAAAAAAGCTGTCTAAAACCATAGAGGGCAGCGATGTGTGGAAGATCAACCATGCAACGCAAGCGGGTGTGGAAGTGGATGCGGAAACTGCCAATTTGCTGGGGGAATGCTTAAAAATGTTTGAAAAAACGGATGGTGCGTTTCATCCGGCACTGGGTGCAGTCACCAGCCTTTGGGGGTTTGGAACGGGAGATGAAACTGTGCCGCAGGCATCTGAAATAGATAAGCTGTTGGCCATAGCGGGAACACCTGAAAAACCTGCTGTAACAATGCAGGAAAATATTGTGTATACCAATGGCGCGCAGGTGGATTTGGGTGGTGCGGTAAAGGGCTATGCGTTGGATGTTTTGCGGAAGAATATACAGCAGGATGGTGGTGGCGCCGCATTGGTTAGCTTGGGTGGGTCTATTTATGCCCATGGTACGAAGCCTGATGGAAAGGAGTGGACAATTGGCATACGCAACCCACAGGGAAGCGCTGCAGATTATGTTTGTTCACTTACGCTGGAGGACGAATGTATCTCCACCTCGGGCGCGTACGAGCGCGGATTTACACAGGATGGTGTATATTATCACCACATCATTGACCCCCAGACGGGATTCCCTGCGGAAAGTGGGTTACTCTCCGTTTCGGTTGTGGATCAAAGCGGTTTGTATACGGATATTCTTTCCACGGCGCTTTTTGTAATGGGGCTGGAAAAGGGAATGGCATTTGCAGAACAGAATGGTTACAGCGTGGTTTTTATTACGGAAGACAAGCAGATTGTGACCACCAAAAACTTTGGCAGAAACTTAACAATAAAGGACAATTCGTACCATGCGGGATAAACGACTGGTGCAGGCAAGCGATGTCATTTTTACAGTGGCTATTGTAGTGGTGGCAATGGTTGTTTGGTTTGCGTTGCTATCCGGTGATGCGGGCGCAACTGTGGTCATTCGGCAGAATGGAACGGTTGTTGCCCAGCTGCCGTTGATGAAAAATGCGGAATTTGAAGTGGTGGGAGAGTACACCAACCTATTTGAGATAAAAGATGGCAGTGTGCGTGTGAGCCATACCAACTGCCCAAACCATCAGTGCGAAAAAATGGGTAGCATCTCCCGCGAGGGAGCTAGCATAGTGTGTGCGCCCAATTATGTAAGTGCAACAATAATAGGAGAGGGGGAGGCGGTGGATGCAATTACGGGGTAAAACGCGCAAGCTGGTGGTGGCGGCTGTGCTGTGTGGGCTGGCATTGGCGCTTTCGCTGGTAGATTCGGCAGTGTCGTCTTTTATTCCCTTCTTGCCCGGTTTCAAGCTGGGTTTGGCGAATATAGTCTCGCTATTTGCGCTGTACTCTTTGGGGCTGCCGTATACGCTGCTTATTTGCGTGGTGCGCAGCGCCTTGGCAGCGATGCTCAGTGGAAATATTACCATGCTGTTTTTTTCCTTGGCGGGCGGCATAGCCAGCATACTGGTAATGTTTGCACTGAAGAAAGCAATGGGTATTATAAAAGTAAGCGTAACAGGTGCCATTACGCATAATATACTTCAGGTGCTGGTAGCCATTGTGCTTACCGCCACGCCACAAACGCTTTACTACTTGCCGATATTGATTGCTGTGGGTGCGGCCAGTGGTTTTGCAATGGGTGTGCTGTGCAAGCAACTGTTGCAAAGCAAGGCACTGAAAAAACACACGGCGGCCCAAGAATAGCAATGCTCATTTGAAATCAGTATAAAAAACACCCCCTTGGCAACTTGCCAGAAGGGGATAGCCCTAGATCTGAGACTTTATAAATTCCAGCATGGCGGGAATATTCTCAAATTTGGCTATTTTAGCAGACAAAAACAAAGTTAACCAAAGAATGAATGCGATTACCAAAATCCATACAATTACTTTTAGAAAGGTTTTGCCTGCCTTGCCTTTTTGCTTGCCTTGGATTGTGTTTTCTTGCACATCTCCTGCGCTTTGTTCCTGCTTGGTTACACCGTTGTTTTCTTCCATATTGTATGTCTCCCAATATATTTTTTATTTAGCAGTACCATCATATCAGCAAGTTGTTTCAAGCGCAAATGAAGAATTTTTTTAAAATGCTTTTGAGAGCGTTGTAGAGTGGTATATAATATAAGTATAAAAAATAAGTGTAAAAATTTTCTTGTAAATTACGAAGTATATAGTAGCGCCCGCAACGGATGGTGAAAACTGGCATGGCGGGTGCAAAAATACATATATGATTGGGAGAAATTGCGGTGCAACCTACAGAGTATCACGCAAAATATTATGCATATCTGCTCACTCAAAAAACAGAGCACAATAAGGTAAAAAGGCTGGCGCCGGCATGTATGGGTGCCGATATTGAATTTTATGCGCACCAGATTGGTGCTGCTTTGTTTGCCCTACGCTCTCCTTTTCATAAGGGAGTAATGTTGGCAGATGAAGAAGGCATGGGCAAAACGGTAGAGGCCTGCATTGCACTGGCTTCCTATATGGCAGAGGGAAGGGACAAGCTGATTGTATGTGCTCCGGAGTGGCTGCAACAACACTGGGTTATGCATTTGCATCAGCTTTTTGGCTTGCAGGTGGTGGGGCTGGATGAATACCCGCAAAAGGCGGGCGTTGTATTGCTAACGGTAGGTCAGGCAATTGAAAATGCAAACAAATTGGCACAAATACCATGGGATTTGTGTGTGATAGATGAAGCACATCGTGTGGCAGCTAGCGACTCGTTTACGGGCAGCAAGCCAACGGGTACTGCACTGGCGCGTGCGTTTAAAGGAAGAAAAACCATCTTGATAACCTCCACACCCCTGCCAAATGGTTGGCTGGATTTGTTTTACCTGCTTCGTTTTGTGGACGATACGGCATTTGGCAGTGATGTGGAAGTGTATGAAAAAAAGTATGTACAGCAAAAAACACGACGTCGGGATTTACTGGAAAGGGCGAGAAAGCTGTGCTATCGTACCTTGCGCAAAAACACGCCTCCAATGAAACTGGCAAGAAGACAGATAGAGCACGGCAGTGGCAGTGGGGATAGCAGCAGCGGAACACAGGCAAAACCGCTAAGTATGGAAAAACGGCTTTCTACCGCAAAACCTACGGATGAATGGACAGAGCTGAAACGAAAGGCTGAAACAGACATGCTGTCGTATTTTGACGAATCTACAGCTCGGCGTTTTGGCCAATATGTAAGAACATTGCGTGCCTGGGTGCTGGAAATGGAACGTGTGTTGTTTGAACTTACAAATTATAAATTGAATAAATATGCTGTGTTTTCGCAGGAGGAGCGTGCCTTCAAGCTGAAGCTTTCCCCTTATGAAGATTTACCAATGGACGATAGCTATCTGTCTATGGAAAGGCACATGAAACCTTCGCAGCGCTACAGGCTGGGGCATCCGTTGGCAAAGCGCATTGTAGAGTGCTGCCTAAACAGCCACCTAGGCAATGGCATGTTAATGCTGGAAGGTGCAAAGGGCTTTTCGGCGGGGTTAAGCGGTGTGTTGGGACTGTGGGGTGTTTCTGCCTTTGCAGATGATGAAGAATTTGAAAGTGCCCCGCTGCTATGTGGAATAACCAGCGAGGGCAATGTGCTTTTTCAAAGGCAATGTGAAGCCATACTGAACTTAAAGGTAAGCTCTTGCAATTATGGCGGGCGGGTGCTGGATGAAAGCACGCGGGAGTTGATCCATTATGAATATGTAAGTGGTAAGGACAAAGCGTTGCTGGAAAAAATTAGGGATCGAGCCTTGCGCAAAGTGGAAGAGGAGATGCAAAAGCGTATGGATGTGCTGCTGGAGGAGGAGATAGATAAAATTCGCCGCTGCTACGACGATGAGATGCATTCCCTAGATATGCGTAGAAAAGAAATGAAACGCCACATAAGGCCATCTGCTTCCCATGTGGAGGGGGCGGCAATGTCCTATGCCGAAAGTTTTGCGTTGCAAAAAAGAATTGTGCAAAATGAACTGAAGCGCCGCAGAATAGAGCAAGACAAGAAGTCGGCAGAGGAAAAAATAGAAAAGAACATGGAGGAACGCCTTAGCAAGGTGCGGGAAAAAGCTTCTTTGCGGTTTAAGCAAGAAGAATTATTCTTGGTAAGGTTTGTTGTTATTTGAAGGAACCCTGACCAGAAAGGTCTGTTGCAGGCTTGTGGTGGGGGGGCATATTGGAAAATACACCAGATACTTCTTTTATATAGTCGGAAATATTTCCTAAAATTCTGGCGTTCTTTGCAGTGTTGCCGCTGGAATTTGTGAAGTTAAGCATAGCTTGAGAAACGGCATCTAACGACTGTATCAGCATGGTTTCCTCATCTGGGTAGCTTTCGCGTAGGCTAAGCTCAAAACTTTCGTTTAAATTGGTAATGTCCAAAATCACTTCGCTGTATACATCTGCCGGCATAACTGAGGCATCCGCATACTGTACATGGTTGTTGCAGTATATGGAAATTAAGTCTTTGCAGTAGTCTATTTTCACATTAAATATTTTATACAGCAGAAAAATATAAAGCGCAAAATACTTATGCTGGTATTGAGCCAGTTCGTCTTTTGCCACTGTATGATTCATAAAATTGTATAGATAGCTGCACAGCTCGTAATTTGTTTCAATTTGCATATTCATTCCTTTTGCAAGGGGGGGAACTTCCCAATGCTATATATATTTATCCTATCACGAAAAAGCCTTAGTAGGCAAGCACTTTTGTTGTAGTTTGTTAGAAGCAAAAAACCAAGTAGCCAATATAATTTTCTAATACACAAGAAAGAAGATATATAAACATTGTGTTTTACCAAAATTGCAACAGGTACGTGGTATACTATTAGCATAACAAAGATGTGAGGTAGGCAAGTGGATATATTCCAAAAATTAGAACTGTTGGCAGACTCTGCGAAATACGATGTTGCCTGTACTTCCAGCGGGGTGGATAGAACGGCACAGCGCGGTGGGTTGGGCAGTGCTGTTTCCTGCGGCATATGCCACAGCTTTGCTGCGGATGGCAGGTGCGTTTCGCTATTGAAAGTGCTGATGACAAATGCCTGTGTTTACGACTGCAAATATTGCGTGAATAGGCGCTCTAACGATACGCCGCGCACCATACTTGCCCCGCAAGAGCTTGCGGAGCTTACCATGCACTTTTACAAACGCAACTATATAGAGGGGCTGTTTTTAAGCTCGGGAGTGATAAAAAGCCCAGATTATACCTGTGAGCTGATGATAGAATCGTTGCGCATATTGCGACAGGAATATCGTTTTTATGGTTATATCCATGCCAAAGCCATCCCCGGTGCAGATGAAGCACTGCTTACCCAGCTGGGGATGCTGGCCGACCGCATGAGCGTGAATATAGAAATGCCATCCTCCCAGAGCCTACAGCTGCTGGCGCCAGAGAAAACAAGGCAGGCAGTGCTGGAGCCTATGGCTTTTATAAAAGAAAGAAAACAGGAAAACAAAGAAGAACTGGCAATCTACAAAAAAGCCCCCAAATTTGTGCCTGCGGGGCAAAGCACACAAATGATAGTGGGCGCAACGCCGGAAACAGATTTGCAGATATTAAACCTAACAGAGGGACTGTATAAAAAATACGACTTGAAGCGTGTGTTTTTCTCTGCCTATATGCCGGTGCAGGAGCATGCGCTGCTTCCTGCGCTGGATTTTCAACCGCCGCTGATGCGAGAGCACAGGCTGTATCAGGCGGATTGGCTGCTGCGGGTGTACCAGTTCTCTGCCAGTGAAATACTGGACGAGCAGCACCCCACTTTCAACCCTTTTATAGATCCTAAATGCAACTGGGCATTGAACAATATGGACAGGTTCCCCATAGAAGTAAACCGTGCCTCTTATGAAGAACTGCTGCGGGTGCCCGGTATTGGAGAGCGTAGTGCAAAGCGTATTTTGTTTGTGCGCCGCCAGCAGCTTCTGGATTTTGACGGACTGAAAAAACTGGGGGTTGTGCTAAAACGTGCCAAATACTTTATTACTTGCAAGGGAAAGGCGCAAATGGGATTGCACTTTGGGGAGGAAGATGTGCTGCACTCCCTGATGTCTAAAAAAGAACTTGCCTTGTATAGAAGCAGTGTGTTTTTGCCTGATGGTTCGAAACAACTGTCGTTTTTCGATTCTCCGGCGGCGCTGGGGGGGATGCAACACTCTGGGTTGCGCATACTTTCTGCCAACAAGCATGCGGCGTCCGGAAAGAGCAATATTCTACAAATGCCTGCGGCGGAGGACATGCAAAAATGCCTGACGGGTCAACTTTAATTTACAAATATGATGGCAGCTTTGAGGGGTTGCTGTGTTGCGTGTTTGAAAGCTTTTACAAACGGGAAATTCCAGATGGGATTATTGGGCCATACGAAGAGCAACTCAGTATATTTGGATTTCGGGAAATTGTTACGGATAAAGTGCGCGCCCAGCGGGTACTAAACTCCATTCCGGCCAGAATGGGAGCGGATGCGCTGGATTTTGTGCAGCGCGCATTTTTAACTTGTTTGCCCCAAAAGGAATGGTATCTACTGCAATTTTTACGTAAGGGGTACCAGCATGGAAGCAAAGTGATGCGTATGCTGACAGATGATGTGGTGGACAAACTGGCGAAGGCTGTGCAACATCTGGGTGGAGAGGCGCATCTTTTGAGTGGCTTCATCCGCTTTTCTATTTATGGAGAGGTAATGGCAGCGCAGATTACACCAAAAAACTTTGTGCTGCCCATTTTGGCACCGCACTTTATAGGGCGGTACCCCAGTGAAAAGTTTTTGATTTACGACAAAACGCACGAGGCTGTGTTGCTGTATGAAAATGAAGAGATGCAGATAAAATTTGTAGAAAGCTTTGAACTGGCACAGCCGGATGAGGAAGAGCTAAAGTACCGCAGATTGTGGAAAATGTACTATGACACCATTGCCATAGAGGGGCGGTATAACCCCAAATGTCGTATGACGCACATGCCCAAACGCTATTGGGAAAACATGACAGAATTTGCCTCGGGCAATGCGGGAACAAAGCAAGTATTGCGTGTGGATGGGGCAAAGCTGAAAAGCCTGCCTAAATAGTTTGTTTTTAGTGAAGGGTTCTGTAGTATAATTAAGACAGACAGTAAGAGCGAAGGAGTTAGGATGAAACGATTTGTAGTTTATATAGGCAATTATGGCAGTGGCAAAACAGAGCTGTCCCTAAATACTGCACTGAAGATGGTGGGCGAGGGGCAAACAGTGCTGTGCGATATGGATATTGTGAACCCTTATTTTCGCAGTGCGGAGAGCAAGGCGATGCTGGAGCAAAATGGGATTCGGCTAATTGCACCGCCCTTTGCCAACACCACTGTGGATGTGCCAGCGCTTTCGGCAGAGGTGCATGCTGCCTTTTTAAGTGAACAGGCTGTGTTTGATGCGGGCGGAGATCCTGTGGGCGCAACAGCGCTGGGGGGCTTTATGAAGTACTTTGACGAGGTGGCAGAAGAACTTGCCGTGTACTATGTGGTGAATGCTCGCCGCCCATTTCAGAGTAATATAGATGATGCACAGACGATGCTGGAGCAAATACAGGCCAACGCGCGCCTAGGCATTACGGGGCTGGTAAACAACAGCAATATGGCAAACGAAACCACTGTGGCAGACCTGATTTGCGGTGAAAAACTGTGTGCGGAAATAACGAAGCGAACGGGGCTGCCTGTTGCATTTGCTTCTGGCAAGCCGCAGGTGTTGGAGGAATACAGAAAGCAGGGCTATAAAGGCGAAACTTTTGCATTGGAAATTTTTACGCGCCCCAGCTGGCTGGACGAGTAGAACAACATTAAAGTGAAATGGTGCTGGATATACTACAGCAAAATGGAATTATTTTTATGCCTAGCAAAACAAAATTTTATCATTTGGGAGGAAAGCCAAATAGTCCTGTTACAGAATCTTTAAACAGCGGTATTTGCGGCGGAAAGGGTGTAAAGAGTAGTTGCATAGCGAGTTGACCGAAAAACAATATGCAAAACAAAGGGAAATATCTTTCTAGCCTGTAACCGGAATGATACAGCTTGGTGGAGATCACAAAGGCTAAGATGACTAAAATAAAAGTAAAAGCAATGTCTACTGCTAGGCTTTCTATGCCGAACATACCAGTATAGGTGTAGAAAAAGCTGATCATCACAATGGTGATGAAAGCGAGGGACACTGCCTTGGCTGCAAAGAAACGCTTGAAATTGGGCTTCAATATAAAATACTCTATAATGCTGTAGAAGAGGAACGGAAAATACACGATTTTTGTATGCTCCCACACGCTTTCGTTTACTGCGGATATCAGCCCAACAACAAGAATGTTGCCAGAAAAAGCGTAGGTAAAGTGAAATAAGGACGCGCAAAGACTTACAACCACGGCGCCGATGATTTCAAGTTTTCGAAATCTTTGCTGCATAATTATATTCCTTTTATGGGAATTTTATATGATACTCACACTATAAATGTAAACTTTTTAAAACAAATGAAACTAACTGTATTATAGAAGCGAAAGAAAATAAGTACTGTGAGAATGGATGACCTATTGCCTTTGGCGTGGTACTTTTCAAATAGCAGGCAAGCCATCGGAAAGCTTTTTTGCCACAGGCATTTTGTGAATATGTTATGTGCATATGCGGCTTGACTGCATAAGCCAAAACTGTTATTCTTAAAAATATGTTAAAATTGGGGAAAAAGGTGACGAACAATGGCGAAACTAATCATTTATGAGGACACTTGCAAGGGCTGTGGGCTGTGTATAGCAGCGTGCAAGAAAAACTTGCTGGCAATTAGGAAAGATAAACTGAATAAAAAGGGCTATTATCCTATTGGAATAGAAAAACAGGATGAATGCATTGCTTGCGCATCGTGTGCGCGCATGTGCCCGGATGTTGCAATTGAAGTAGAAAAATAATTTTGTGAGGGATACTATAAATGGCAAAAGTGTTGATGAAGGGAAATGAGGCAATTGCAGAAGCGGCAATAAAGGCGGGCTGCAAGGCTTTTTTTGGGTACCCAATTACACCCCAGAACCAAATACCGGAGTATATGAGCAGAAGGATGCCCCAAATAGAAGGAGGCACCTTTATTCAGGCAGAGAGTGAAGTGGCTGCAATAAACATGGTGTATGGTGCGGCGGGCGCAGGTGCGCGCGTGATGACATCCTCCTCCTCGCCAGGTATTAGCCTGAAACAGGAAGGAATTAGCTACATTGCCTGTGCAGAGCTGCCCTGTGTGGTGGTGAATATTATGCGTTCCGGTCCTGGGCTGGGCGGCATACAGCCCGCACAGGGGGATTATTTTCAGGCGGTAAAGGGTGGCGGCCACGGCGACTATAGAATGATAGTGCTGGCTCCCAGCAGCGTGCAGGAAGCGGCAGACATGGTGATGGAAGGCTTTGACCTAGCAGACCAATACCGCATTCCCGTAATGGTAATGGGCGATGGCATGATAGGGCAGATGATGGAGCCGGTGGAGTTTAAAGAGCGTGCGGCAGTGCAGCTTCCCCCCAAGGATTGGGCGGCAAATGGCTGGCGCGATAAAAGCAAGCCCCGTGCTGTGGTAAACTCACTGTACATTGAAGCAGATGTGATGAGTGAAGTAAATAAAAAGCTGAAAATAAAATACGATGAAATTACCGCGAAAGAAACCCGTGTGCAGGAATTTATGACAGAGGATGCGGACTATGTGATTGCAGCATTTGGCACCATTGGGCGTATTGCGAAAAATGCCGCAATGAAGCTGCGCGAGCAGGGCATTAAAGTGGGGGTGATTCGCCCCGTTACACTGTGGCCCTTCCCCTACGATGCGTTTAGCAATGCAGCCAAGCGTGTGAAGGGTGTGCTGACTGTAGAAATGAACCAAGGGCAAATGCTGGAGGATGTAAGGCTGGGCGTAAACGGTGCGGTTCCGGTGGAGTTTATTGGTACCACGGGGGGGATAATACCCACACCTGCCCAAATTGTAGATAAAATACTGGAAATGAAGGAGGGCAAATAAGCATGGCTAAAACAGTGTTTCAAAAGACAGAGATGCTTACAGATGCACCTTTCCATTACTGCCCGGGGTGTACACATGGCATTGTGCACCGTTTGGTGGCGGAATGTATAGAAGAACTGGGATTGCAGGACAAAGCCATTGGCGTTGCGCCGGTGGGCTGTGCAGTTTTTGCATATAACTACTTTAATTGTGATATGCTGGAGGCCGCGCATGGGCGTGCGCCGGCAGTGGCCACGGGCGTGAAGCGTGTAACGCCAGATGCACTGGTGTTTACCTATCAGGGCGATGGAGACCTTGCTTCCATTGGGACGGCAGAGGTTGTGCATGCGGCTGCGCGTGGTGAAAATATCACTACAATTTTCATCAACAATGCCATATATGGCATGACAGGTGGGCAAATGGCGCCCACATCGCTGGTGGGGCAAGTAACCACAACATCGCCATATGGCAGGAACGAAGCCACGCAGGGCTTGCCTGTGAACATGGCTGAAATGCTGGGTACGGTGAATGGCGCGTACTATATAGAACGCACATCTTCCCACGATGTTCCCAATATTGTGAAAACAAAGCGTGCCATAAAAAAGGCATTCGAGTATCAAATGGCGGGCAAAGGCTTTTCCATGGTGGAGGTGCTTTCTACCTGCCCGACAAACTGGGGGCTTTCCCCACAGGAGTCTATAGAGTGGCTGAAGGACAGTATGATTCCCCAATACCCATTGGGTGTGAAAAAAGACAAGGGGGCAGAGTGATATGTTAGAGCAAATTATTTTTGCAGGCTTTGGCGGGCAGGGGGTGCTGTTGGCTGGTCAAGTGCTGGTATATGCAGGCATGGAAGAGGGAAAGAATGTTTCATGGCTGCCATCCTACGGGCCGGAAATGCGTGGCGGAACGGCAAATTGCAACGTGGTGGTGTCGGATGAGGAAGTGGCTTCGCCTGTGGTGGTGGAAGCGGATGCAGCAGTGGTAATGAACAGGCCATCGCTGGAACTGTTTGAGAAAGCAGTAAAGCCGGGTGGACTGTTGGTGCTAAACAGTGACCTAATTGAAGTGGAGCCCACACGTAAAGACATTCGTGTGATAAAAATACCCGCAAATCGTCTTGCGGAACAGGCCGGAAGCGAGAAAGCTGCCAATATGGTGATATTGGGTGCGTACAATGCCTGCGCCAATGCAGTGGACAATGCTACCATCATTTATGCGCTGGAAAAAATTATGGGCGAGAAAAAGAAAAAGCTGATTCCCATGAATGAAATGGCGCTGGAGCTGGGCACGAAAGCTGCCAAAGAGCAGCTGGCCTAATACCAATTCCGATTTGAAACATTTGTTTCAAATCACGCGCAATATGCGCGAC
>CAZQBV010000007.1:0-50614 GCA_964592125.1 uncultured Christensenella sp. | reverse complement strand
ATGCAACACGCTAAAAACCGAATGCCTATTTTTGCCGGTTATGTTCCATCAACAACTTGTGCTTCTAACTGAATCGGTACCCGCTCCATTATTTTCTGAAAGTCTCTACCTCTTATCCATTCCTCAATCTCATTTTGATGCAGAAGCACGGGCATGCGGTTGTGGAACGGAGCCATCGCCTCGTTTGCATCAGTTGTGAGTATAGTAAAACGGTTTGGGAAGCCATCCTTATCTGCATATACATTATAGAAACCAGCCAAGTACAAAATATTCTGTTCACTCTCTCTAAATATGTATTTGTCCTTCTTCCCTTTCCCCTCTACCTTTTTCCATTCATAAAATCCAGAGGTTGGCACGGCTACACGCTTTGTCAGCAACGCTTCGCGAAACATATTCTTCTCTACCGCCGTTTCCGCACGCGCATTAAACACAACGCCCGATCCTTGCCAGCGCGGAAATCCCCACATCATACCATGAGGGCCTATTTCATTCTCTATCTCTGCAATTACGGGAGCAATATTAGTAGGAAATATCTCACCCATCTTTAGCTTCCAATCGGATGGGTACCCTGCTAATTCTTTCTCAACTTCTGCGATTATTGACCGTAGCTCTTCTTCTTCAATTTCTATGTAGTAACGTCCACACATGCTTATCACCTCGTATTATATTATAACCAAATCTATAGCCCATATAATGCTATATTTCCACTATTCTGTATAGGCTGGAACGATTCTCTCAATGTGGGAATACAAAAGGGTTGATTTCTCCACACGGGAGATATACAATGCTTGTGGAGAGATTATTATGGAACGTACGATTTTACACGTTGATATGAATAGCTGCTATGCATCTATTGAGTGCTTGCACAACCCCGCTATACGTAACAAGCCTGTTGCTGTAGGCGGTGATGTGGAGCAGCGCCATGGCATTATACTTGCTAAAAATGAAATTGCAAAAAAGTTTAATATAAAAACTGGCGAAGCACTATGGCAGGCTAAAGAGAAATGTCCCGACCTTGTTATCGTACCACCGCACTATGATAGATACTTGCGATTCTCTGGTATGGCGAGAAACATCTATAACCAGTATACCGACAAAGTGGAGGCATTTGGCCTAGACGAGAACTGGCTTGACCTAACCGGCTCTATATCATACTTAAAGAAAGATGGATTTACCCTGGCAGAAGAAATACGCCACCGCATAAAAAAGGAATTAGGTATAACTGTTAGTATTGGCGTATCGTGGAATAAGATATTTGCTAAATTAGGATCAGACTACCGGAAGCCAGATGCAACGACTGTCTTTTCCCGTGATAATTACAAAGATATGGTGTGGCCATTGCCAGCAAGTGATCTCTTAGGCGTTGGCAGGGCAACAACAGCCAAGCTTGCACAGCGCAGAATCATCAGAATAGGAGATATCGCGAATACACCACCGGAGCAGCTACAACGTTGGTTGGGTAAATGGGGTCTATATCTACATACATTTGCTAACGGTATGGATACCTCTCCCGTCACCACGTTGGGGTACCAGTCTGCTATAAAATCTGTCGGCAACAGTACTACTACCCCACGCGACCTTATTACCAATGAAGATGTTAGGATTACCTATACTGTACTGAGCGAGAGTGTAGCAGCTCGCCTGCGTCTGCATAGCCTACTTGCCAACACTGTACAAATTAGCCTGCGGGATAAACATCTGGTATGGTTCACACGCCAGATCAAATTGAAATATTCTAGTTGCATCGCGACAGAAATATTTAAGGCCGCAATGCATCTGTTTCACAGCAATTACAATCTTAGCAGGATGCCGCCATTACGCAGCATTGGAGTACGTTGCGCTAATTTAATTGACGCTCACTCCCCCGTCCAGCTAGATTTATTTGAATCTCATGCTTACAGGGACAAGGAAGAAAATATTGAACGTGCAGTAGATGGTATACGTCGAAGGTTCGGTCATCATGTTATACTACGGGGAAACTTGTTGCAGGACAAGCAACTTGGCAGCCTTAATCCTGTGGAGGATCACACGATCCATCCTGTTGGTTATTTTTGAAGAGGTTATGTATGAATTATTATGATGATTTTTGTGTAAAGGTTCGTGCCGATTTCACACCTGAGGGAACAATTCTTCCAATCAAATTGAAATGGGTTGATGCCGATGGAGAAGAATACGTTCGCAATATTTCTAAGGTTATTGACATCTGCCCCGGTGCCAGCCTAAAGGTAGGAGTTGCCGGAACCCGCTATACAGTTTTGATTGATGGCAAGCAATATTTTCTTTTCTTCGCAGATAACAAATGGTATTTTGAAATATAAAGCACTCGTAGGGCTATGCCCCTACCAGCATTCAAGGACGCAAAAAAACCGCTCCTATTCGGGGCGGTTAATTGTTGATCTTATGGCGTTTCTCAGCCAATGGGCATAAGTTATATTCTGCGCAGCAAGATATTCTTTGAGCGCATCTGCCAGTTCCGGTTCGATACTTGCCCGTAATTCAGTATACTTATCTCTCGACCATGCGGCCTCTTTTTTATAGTTTCTGGCCATTGCGCTTACCTGCCTTTATATGTTTTGCGAGTAGTACAATACAAAATATAACAGATGCTGCACTTATTATCAATGCTACTATTGCCATGTTATTACCTCCCATAATTTTCTATTGACTTTTTGTAGACTATGTTATATGCTACTTCTAACACACAACCCCATAATAGCGGGGTCTAAAACATTTTTTAAAGGCCAGCCTTGGTGCTGGCTTTTACTTACTTACATCGGTGTCTATCAATGCGATCGTATCCTCCAAGTTGTCTGCAAAAATCGTTAGGCTGCACCCTTTTTTAAGGTGCGCACATTGATTTATGCGCTTGTATATGCCTGAAGCGATAACGTTTTCTCCGCATAGCTCTACGCTACCGACACTTTGGGTGCGGGTTTCTTCCCAAAATTCTGGAAGATTTGAATAATCTAATATATATTTGCCAGATTTTTTAGCGCGCCTAATGTATGTCCTGTATTTACCTCTGCCAACAACTTTACTGTCGGAGAGTATTATTTGTTGCGGGGCTATTCTTCTCACGTTTTCGCACTGCATCGTGATTGATGCAGAACCATATTTTCCATCACATCTCGACAAATAACAAGTTATATTGTAAACTCGTTGCTTTGCTGGGGTGCTTTGATGATATGATCGAGTTAGAATGTAAAATCCAAATCTTTTATCATCTATTGGTTTTAACATGTTTATCGCGGGATAAATCATTGTATCCCGCTGTACTTCGACACATTCAATGTTTTCGAAGTACACGTCTATTAATTTTCGCAGAATATACTCTCCGCGTTTTTCTAGGCGTGTACTCTCCGCGATATCTTTTTTGCGTTCTATCGCTTCCCTAAGGGAGCGCCGTTCGCGGCGCTTCTCGCTTATTTTTTTGATTGCGGCCTCATAACTTTCGGTTTCGGCAACATCAAAAAATTTAAAGACAAGCGTATCATAATCTCGTACTAGGATTTCTACATTTCCCAATTTGACGTACTCAATTTCGTTGAGAGCTTCTGTTATTTCTTTCGCCTCACTGGCGGGCGAATTAGTTTTAAAATCGTACCATTCCCCGCCATTGTAAGTGATTATATAAAAATTTTCGCCACTTTCCATGTTTTTAATTTTCAATTTTTCGTTCCATCTAGTTAAGTTGGAACCGTCCAAAATCAAGTTACAGTTTAGAAATTCATGTTTCATGGTTTCCACCGCCTTCTTTTTTTTGTATTCGCGTTGGAGCTGTGTTATAATATATACACAAGCCCCTAGGGGGCGGGGAAGGTTTTATTCCTTCCCCAGCAAGGCGAGTATGCTTGCTATTAGCGATATTACCGAGGCTGTCAAACTTAGGAGTATCATTATTAGCTGCTCTCGCCTTTTTTGTTGCCGTTTTCGGCGCTTCATTCTACCAATTTTCCTCACCTCCTTTCTACTCTTTTATTATACTACGCGTAGTATTATTTGTCAACGTTTTTATTGTGTTTTTTCAAATAAAAAAAGGCGGCAACCGAAGTCACCGCCCTTTCTTTCGTTATACAGTCTTATGAATCGCATTGTGCTGCGTTTGCAGCGTGTCTATGCGGTGGGTGTTGCTTTTGGTGCGCTGTTCTACTGTAGTTATTCTCTCTGACACAGCAGCCAACCTATTGTCTTGGTCATCTATGTGGTTTTGCTGTGCGGCAATCTGCATGTTTGTTTTGTCAATTTCCTTTTGATTATTATCCACCGCTTTTTCCAGCATAGTTACTTTCCCAGAAATCAAGCTCAACTCTTTGGCATTGGTTTCAAGCTGCTTTTTCTGTTCTTCTCTCTTTCCGTCTATTTTGTCAATCTCCTTTTCGTGATGCTCAGCCTTGTTCTCTACATCGGTCATTCTCTCCCCAAGGCAGTTGTGCTTTTCCACCGAAATTTCCAGTTGCTTTATGCGGTGGTTGGTTAGCTTGTTTGCGGTCAGTATGCCGCTTACAGACCCCAGCGCAGTTCCGGCAAGGGCAAGTAGTGCAGTTAATATGTTTCCATCCATAGTTGCCCCTTTCAGTAATTCCCTTTGATACTCGGATTATTGCCGTTGCAGTACGCAAATACAAGCGCAAATGCTGCCGTTACCGCTGCGGCTACCTCCGGCGCAATTGCGCCCGCGGCGATCAATACAGAGCAAACGCCCTGTGCGGCTACACAGGCCATGCCCACCCACCATGTAGGGCTTTTGGTTCTGCTTTGTTCCACCACTGTTTTTTCTTCCATAAGTTTTCCCTCCATTATATTAGCTTAATTTCCAGTCCACTTGCCGCCCCAAGATTCCCATGTATTCTTACCAATTTTGCCATCTTGGGTGAGACCTTTTGCTTTTTGATACTGCTTAACAGCTTGTTCTGTGCCGCTGCCAAACACGCCATCTGCACCTGTAGAGCCAACGGAGTATCCCGCCGCCTGTAAGAACCGCTGTGCCTGCTGTACATCAGTACCTTTTATGTAAGGACTCATGCGCTTCAATACCCTACCCAAGTTCTTTGTGTCCGTTGTAATGGGCGGTTTGGTGCTCGGGGTTTCGGTCGGTGTTTTCACCGGCTGCAAATCATTTCCAAAAAAACGTGTTGGCCTACCAAAAGCATTCCAATATGAGCTGCCGTTAGCGTTGATGCCACGCTTTACCACGCCATCATCCCTACCCTTTGCCTCAACCACGTTAAGGTTGTCATCTACCACATAGCCTATATGGTAGGCATTGCCGTTGGTCACTCTGAACACCCAGTCACCCTTGCGTAAGTCGCCTTTGGTTAGCTTATCGCAGTAGCCGCGAAGTCCATTGGCGGTAGTATCGCTTTTTAAAAGACCATTTTTCAGCAAAAAATATACCGCCAAGCCAGAACAGTCAAATGCGCTCAGCTTAGCGCCGTACCCGGCTGCTACCTGTCTTTTCCACAAAGCAATCGCCCTGTTCGCATTAGCAGTAGAGTTCTCCATTCTTTTTATCCAATTTTCGGTGATCTTGGAGCCTTTCTCTCCCTGCCCTCCCCATACGTAGATAGACTTTGTGTCTACCTGCTCTTGCAAGTAAGTTAGAAATTCTGATAATTTATTCATTTTCTTTCTTTCCTCCCCTATTTTCCTATGTTGTTCAGCCACACCCAGCCTAGCTGATCATTGTGATACACTCGCGCCCAGTTCTCCCCTTCCACGTACCTGTCCAGCTTCACCAAATCGCCACGATGCAACTGCTTAATAAGCGTGCCATCTGGAGCTTCGCGGAAATTCAGCGTTCCCGCCATCACTTCATATACGGGCGGCCCCGCTGGTTCTACAATAGGCAAATCCGGCTCGTTGCTAGGCCCATAGCCGCGCACATATGCGCGTATCTCATCAGTCGGGAAATTCATACCGGGGCAATCGGTGTTGCCCGATCCTGCAGCTTCTATATGGCTTATGATTTGGCTGCTGCTGCCCATGTTATAATGATTCACAATATCAACTACCAACCGTTTCAACGCTTCAAACTGTGCCTTGGGCATGCCGTGATCGTTGAAATTCCCGACACAGCATATCGCTACCGCGCGTGCGTTCAAGCCCTTTGTGCGTGCGATGGAGTTACTCACGCTGCCACCTTCATACTCTAGGCCGCGGCCATTCCACACCTCGCCGTTGGCATACACTACAAAGTTGTACTCAATCATTCTGTTGCCGTTGCTTTGATGCTTTTCGTCCATCCCTTTCACTGTATCATCATCGCGGTCACTCGCGTGCAGCAGTATCAGGTCGGTTTTACTGCGTTTGGTTAGCGGCCTGTTGGGGGTAATCCCCGCGTCTTTCAAATACTCAAGCATTCTATCCTCCTTATAATTTTTTGATACTAAAAAACCGCAATCGCTTGCGGTTTTGAGTCCTCCTATTTGTTGAAGAATGTTTCCATTTCCCCCATATCCATATTGCTGATATTATGCCTTGCAAATCCTATTCCGACTACCTTTGACGGAATGCCGAATCCAGCCGGTATCGTGCTATAGGGTCTTATTTTGGGAACGTTGTAAGTGTAAGGTTTTTGGACGGTGTAGCGATCAACGGAAGAGCCTGTCGTCGCAAAAATAGTATCTCCACCTCCACTTACCTGTATATAGTCTTTGCTAAGTGCGTCCTTCGCCGTTAGTCCCCACATGCCATTGTTTAAATCCAACAAAGCCCTACCAATTATCATTTGATCGTTGTTATGAAAGCACAAGCTATCCTTTGCAATCAGTGATGTGGATACCAAATTTTTATCATACTTATAGCTATCGCTCGACAATTTAAAAAATGCAGTTGCGTCTGTCGAGCTGCCCACAGCAACCCATTGGGCATCTTTTGATATAGCAACGCATCTTACGTTCGTAATAATTCCTATTAACGAAATCGTCTGTACCAACGTATAATTGTAAGTGGTAGGCTTGTAAATTAGCAATTTGCTGGGTGTTATAACCACCAATGTATTGTTTTGCGCCATATCCAGACAATTTATAGATGTTGGCAATGGCCCATCAGAAGGTATATCAAAAGAATTTCCACTCCACGACGAGTTAGTATTATACCAGCAAAATTGCATTTGTATGTCTGATCCGCGAAAAACATATGCCGGGTCAGTCTTGCCATTCAGTAATCGTAGGGGGAATTCGTTGGCATTGCTAATGCCACTGTTATTAAAGCTGGTCATATCAGCACCTGATTTTTTCCACACGGCCACATTTCGGGTAGATTTCGAGGCAACCCATAAGCCGTCAATACTTGAATCCAGACCGTAAACATCGTAGGCTACTCCCGCATTGATCTTCTGCACCCAAGCATTACCGGATTTTATAAAACCATTAACCACGTTACCAGTATTATATAATACAAACGTACCATCGTCGGACGTTGCAACTCTTGCTGACGAAGCGGTATAGGTGTAATCAACAGGCCATTCCGTTGGCGGTGTCCCATACACTTTCTGATTCTTAGCTATATCACCTATCGCCATTCCTGAAAACTTTTCCCCAAGCCCCCCGCCGCCCCCGCTCATGTTTATCAACATCTAAATCACCCCCGCATTCTTAAACTGGATAATGTTTACCAGCAAGCTCATGCTGGGCGCGCTATCCGCGCGAAAGGTCAGCTTCCCATCAACGGTCGGTGGCAGCGCCTTTACATTGCAACCGTTGTATTCTTCTTCCTTCACGGCATCCGTGGGGTCAGCGCCCACGAACTGAGAGTACCCCGATGCATGGATGTCCTCAATATCTATCGTTTTAATGTACTTGCTCCCAGATAACGTCCATCCCGTGGCTGCCAGCGTCACGCTGATAGGTATTGATCCTTTTGTTTCAGCCGCCTCAAGGCTTTCATCGGCCATGCGCGCCACCGCCGCTGTGTTTTCCACCATCTTGCCCAGAGTAGGGTTGAATGTGTCTGTCGCGCTGGCCGGATCACTATCCAGTAGCTCTCTCACTTCTGGGTCATACACCGGCTCGTCTGGTATCGGGTAAAATTTCGTCATAGCCCATCCTCCTAAAATTCATCTCGCACAGTTATCGTCATTGTGGAATCACCATCTTTGCGCTTATTAAGCACCGTCTGTATGGTACATAGCGTGCCCTGTTCGTCTATCAGCCCAATTTCATTTATGGTTTCTCCCTCCAGTGCATTCTTTGGAATCACTGCCACATATTCAGCAACTATTTCGCTGGGGTAACTCACCGCTGCTGGAAAAACCCCCAGCTTGTGGGTAAGGCTCTCCTGCGTCTCTCTGGGCGCAATGGGCTGCCCCTGCTGGTCTGTGCCGCCATCCCCCACTGCTATGCTCACTATCTTTGGCAGTGCGGTAATCGCACCGCTGGTAATCTTGCATAGGCTTCTGCGTCGTGCCAGTGTTACTATTCCGTTTTCCATTTATCATCCCTCCGTCGTTATTGTTGCCGTTATCGTTTCCCTGTTCGCTACCATAAAACCATAGCCAAACTGCTCTAAATGTGGCCGCTGTTTCCACACCGAACCTACATGCCACGTCCCGTCCAGCGTTTGTTGTCCGTCCAAATACACTGGCTCGTCCAAATATGTGCGTATGGTATGTTCCAGCCCCAAATCATACAGGCCAAAAGAATTGCTATTTTGAACTCTCGCTACACATGGGCTGTATTCTACCAGCAAGCCAAGATGTGCCGGCAGACGCTTTTTTAGCATTGCAATGCAATCTTTCAACACAAATTCAGCGTCTGTTGTCTGCCGGATTGCAACATGCACAGAGCCCCCCAGCAACTTCACCGTGATATCACCGCTCACAAACGCCCGTACTATCTCCTTTATTTGCGCCTGTCCTATGTGCCCCTGCCCAACAAAAAACGACGCTACCATGCTGCGCCGTTCTTCTATGCTTCGTTTGCTGTCATACGCGACATACAAGAACTCTTCCAGTTGCTCTATGGTGGTTGGGTCTGCCGTCGCTACAAAGCTGTTGTCCACCACCTGCTCAATGCCGGATCGTATTCTGTCCAGTTCAGCGCCACAAATGCGCCAAATACTATCCATTTCATAAAATCGGGCGTACCATACCGGGTACATGGCTTTTATAGATTCGTACGCGGATTGTTCGTAAATCTTCATTCCGCTACCACCTCCAGCGTGCCAAGTACCGCCGCTTGCAGTTCTCCCACCTCAATGTTGGAGCCGCCCGCGTTTAACGTCAACATTTTATAGTCAAGCACAGCCGGAAGGCTTGTAATTCGTGCACCAATTTCTGCAATGCGCACTACAGGTGTTTCTTCGCCACCCATCATCAACGACTTCAAGTATTGCTTCAAGCTATCTTCTGCTTGGCTTTTTGCGGCATCAATCGTTGCTCCTGCTCTCAATGTCACGGTAAATGACACGTCTATTTCCAAAGCGTCCGCACTTTCAGCTGTAAAAACCGCGCCGATGTTGGCCATACCATCTCCGAGGCCGGTACCACCCGGATCGATGTGTTCTTGTACATCCTGCACAATTTCTTCTGATACAGGTGTACCCTCAGGACTAATCAGCACACCCTTCACGGTGTTGTTTCCGTTCCACAAGGGCAGTATACGCGCCCTGCCCACGCCTGCTATCTCCTCACACCAGCTTTTGTAGTGCTGCCGATTGCCGTTTTCAGCCGGCCCTGCTATTTTTTCTCTTATTCTCTGCCGGTATTCGTCATCGGTTTCGATATCTGATCCATACTGTATCAGCTCCCCAAATACAGCCGATTCAAGCCCCTTCTCATTCACGGGGATAGCAGCTGTACCGGTTGCAATTCCATTGGTCATAGTGCCCGGCTGTTGGGCGGTCAGCTCCCCTTCTTCGTATACAAAATATTGCTGGGTGTCACTGTCAAAGAAACGTGATCCCTGCGCGGGAGCTGTTCCAACATACGAAAATGCATATCTGGCAGATGTTGCCGGGTTTCTTGAGATTCCCAGTTCTTCACCCTTTGCGTCCAAATACTCGCCCGGCGCGGTTGCCAGCTGCGTTAGCTGCAATAAATACTCTAGGTCTACGTATTGTTCAGCCAGTTTGAAGCATATACCTTTTACAGCATCGCCATATATGCTTTTTGTTCGCGTATCTATGCCCGGCGGTGCAGCAGCAATAGCCTCCTTTACGAGGTTTTCATAGGTTCTATCCTCAAACATCTACCGTCACCTCCGTTTGTCCGTATATTGTGCTCACTTGCACTGATACTGTGGCTGAATCCCCTTCAAAATTGAAGGAATGGTCGTCAATGCTTATAATGCGCTCATCATTCAGCAGTGCTTCATCTAGTATGCGCGGCATTTCGCTCTCAAGGAATTCTCGGGAAGCCTCCCCCAGCAACGCTGTTTCCTTTACCTCGCTGCCCTGATCATCATCGTACACGGGGCATAAATATCGAGGCGTCAATAATTCCTTTTGTATGTATTGTTCTACCGCCTCCAGCCCGTCTACAAGGCCTATTATCCTACCCCGTTCAAAGTCCAATCGGTAGGTTAAGCTGGGTTTTTCCACCATTATTGCTTCCTCCCTATCACTGCGTATTTACCGCCTTGGTTGTAGCTCAGCAAATACACTATCTCGCCCACTTGTAGTTCGTTGTGCATCGTTATTGTTACCGCACCACCGTACTCGCCGGATATATCTGCCTTTATAGTGTGCCTGGAATATTCTTTAGGAACCAGAAGATTGCTGCCCTGCAGACGCAATTTTTCATCATTCACAGCCACAACCAACAGCGGGTTTGTCCCTGCTACACGCGCTTCCAGCACGCCTATCAAACCGTTGCCCCCCTGTGCTATTTCTTTAATAAGTTGCGCTAAACTTGTTTTCATATCATTCTATATCCTGCGCGGCCGAAAGCTTCAGTGCCATTGTGTGGCTACCGTTACAAAAGGTATGCGTATCACTTTCCACGTAGTAAACTCCTGCCAGACCAACATCATTTATGATTGTGTAAACGCCGTATCCAGTAATCACATCAGTGTTGCCCAGCGCGTCTACATCAATAGTATATTCAGGCTTGCTTTTTTCATTCAGCGTTTCTGTTACAGCTTCTTGCATTTGCGCTTGGTTCATGTCGCGCTTTTCACTTTCCACATCCATGTACTGCCCAATAACCTGCTCCAAAGTTTCGTTTTTGGCCTCTGCCAGCACAGCTCCCTCTTTGGAGTACATCTTAATGCGCGTTTTTATTTTTTCTGTGCTCACCGAATATTTCCATGCAGTCATGTTGGCCTCCGGCTCTATCACCCAGGGTCTCAAGTTTTTGCGCCGTTCAAACAGCTTGAGCTCACCCCTTTCGGACAATACGTAATACCGCACGCCTGTAGCCTTATATGTCTGCTGCAGTGCTTCGCAAATCACGTCCCATCCAGTTGTACGCGGTTTTGTTAATTCTGGTATTACATGCCCAGTGTCGGCAATGCCACCGTACGGAATTCCAAATCTTTTGCACACATCCAGAAACACATTTCCTGCAGTGATATTTTTATAGGCAAAGGTATCTTTGTTGTTTGCTAAACGGTATGCGCTATCGTAGGCAGTCACGGTCAATATTCGCCCATCCGATTGCTGTTGCTTCATAAACATGCCTCGAAATAGTTCTTCCCCGTCAAGCAAAAACATGCACTGGTCGCCTTGTTCTACACTTATCTGCGCACGATCGCCCTGCGCATCATCTTTCAGTTCCGCCGTTAGTGATCGCGCAGCGCTTCCATGCTTCCCACTCCATTTAAAGGACGTTGCAAGAGATGTAATGTCAAAGGCTTGTTTATCTCTAATTGATATCAATGCTAAACTTCCCATGCTATCAACCCGCCTTTTTGAGTTTAATAATCATACCCGCGCGCAGTAGTGACGGGTGCGAAACCTTGGGATTGAGTTTATATATCTCTTTCCATTTATCTGCCGTTCCGAAAAATCTTTTTGATATCAGCACAAATGTATCACCCTGCCTTGTTTTGTAGGTAGCCGGCACATCTTGAATATTCCCAGGCACAACCCTCAATTCAGGGGCAATCTCCACAATACGCCCTTCTTCGTCAAGCTCAACCTGCCGAACTTTCACCGCCCTGTACTCTATCAGCGTTAGAGAGATATAAATGGATCCTTTGTCCCCGCCGCGTTCTTCGTACTTAAAATCAGCAATCCTACACAGCAGATTTATACCTGTTTCAGTAATTAAAAATCTACACGGTTTGTCTTTTTCCTTCCACCGCAGTATTCTGTTTTTCAGCGTCTCTGGGTGTTGTATCTTTTTTACCTTTTGCCCGGGAAACCCTCGCGCAGGTAGTACCACATCCAGTGCGATTCTAACAGCGGGTCTATCTTTTTTTCGTACTATTTCGCCTAGCCCCACAATATTCACACTTTCCAGATTGTTGCCGCAGTCTACGGCCACACTCTGCGGCAGTAACGGAAATCTCAACATCTCTTGATTACAGTTGTACGTTAAGTACATCTGGTATTTATAGCTGTCACTGTAGGCCATAGGTTCCTCCTTTTGGGTATAAGAAAAAACCGCTTTCATCATGAAAACGGTTTTGAGCGATTGAGGGTATAAGAAAAGGCCACCCGTGGGTAGCCTTTGGCTTGGTTGAGATGCTTTATTTACGTCTCATTTGTTTCCTCTGACCGCTATGTTAATATCACTAACCACGTCACCCGTTATGTTGAACCACAGCTCATAGGACGCGGATTTCCCATCTTTCAAAGTCTCTATCATTTCCTTCCACGTCTCTTCGTCAATCTCGGTCAGAGCTAATTGGTCGTTTATCAATTTACCCTTATAATCAAATGCTGTATAGCGTATGCTATAGTCATAATCGCCTCCCACAGCATCCTGTACGGGGTAATCACTTCTATTGTTCAAGAAATCGTTTATATCCATAATTGTATAATCAGCAACGGAAATTGAGGCTGGAATACTTGAATATGCTTCCACAACCTCCCTAACAGTACTGCCAATTTTTATGCCTCTCTTCGTCTCTAGCACACGACCCACATAGTCGTAACGTTGCGCTGTTGCGAAACCTATATACCTGCTTTCATAGTCCGAAAAGCCACCGCCAGAAGTTTCGTAGTCTAAAGCTTTTAGCATCAGTTTCCCGTTCTCATAAATATCGAAATCGGTTAATGCTAAGCCCTGCTGCGCACATCCCGCAAGACCAATCAAAACCAAACACATCACCAACACAAATGCATTCTTTTTCATAAATTACATGCCTTCCCATTTTTATTTCTCATAATACCATATCAGTACAACAACGTACAACCACTAAAACACGTTTGACAGCCTGCACATTTGGTGTATAATAAAAGCAAGGATATAACCGTAACGGTTAGCCACAGTTTTGACTTAAATAGCCGCTACCGTGGATGGGGGGCGGCTATTTGCTTATTTTAGACATTTGCCATATTACTATTACCACAATAGCAAATATAACCAAGTACTCCATAAGCACCACAACCTTTCTAACCGTATATCACGGAGTTTTGCTGTGGCTAACCGTCCTAAACCATATCCTTGCTAGGCTCTATTATACAATACCGCTCTATACTTCACAAGTTTTAGAAATCATACGCTCCATCCCCTTCAATACTCAGAGCTTCTTCAAATTTCGCCAGCAGGTACGGTTCCACTTGCTCCAGCACATCTCGCGTAATGCTCCTCGCACTTTCTCCTTTCTGCACATTCACAGTCAAGCCACCAACATCCACTTTCACAGCAGAGCCTCCGGTTTCTTTGCCTTGTGTCATTCTTTCCGGAGGATCATACTCTTTCGGATTGTTGGCATATTCCAGTGCATTTGCCATAATATCCGATGTTTCACTGGCAGTAAATACTTGACTGCCCGGTGCGTTTATTATGAGCTCTTCACCTTCTTCACCCGCCTTATACGCCCAAGCGGAGTTCGTTGTTCCACGAGCATACCCATACACGTCAGTTACCGTCTTTGGTACAGGTCTCGGACTTGTATACCCACCATATGTATCTGCTACCGACTGTGGTACGGGTATCGTTGGCGGTTTAATGATCAAGCTATTAAACACAGCTTGTATGGCGTCCGCAACTGTCTGAGCGGCTTGTCCTGCACCCTCCGCAGCGTCCTCTATGGATTGAATGAAAGCGTCCATCGTGCTGCGTGCTGATTCCCCCGCCTGTTCCGAAAGGTTGAATTCTTTCTGGACGGTACTACGTAGGTTGCTCGAAATCAACCCCATCTTGCCTTCAATGTTTGTTTGAATATTTGCGAGTTCTTTCGCAAGCGGGTCTATGCTTTCCAACCACCCGCCGAGTTTTTCATTAACCTCTTCTTTCGTTGTTTTTCCCGAGGTCAGCCCCTTTGCAATAGCCTCAGCCATCGCAGAACCCGCTTCCATACCCTGACCTTGAACTCTTTGCAGCACTTCATTGCTAATGCCGAACCCTTCAAGAACTTTTAGATTAGATTCGTAGTCTGCAAATGCTGTTTTCCAGCTTTCGGCATTGCCAAACATACTTTTTAGCGTAATGCCCTCCTTGGGTTTGAATTTCTCGGTTAAATCCACCATGCCCGACAACGAATCGTACACCGATTGATAGGCCGTATCCCATTCTTCGCCCAGTGCAACCAGCGCTTCTTGAGTATCCATAATAACCTTCATCGCTGCTTCCTGCCCCATCGCTACATCCGCTGTCGCGGCAGTTGCATTTTCGGCTGTTCCCGCATATGCCTCTGTGCTTTTGGTTAGATCGTCTATTTGCTTTCTGTTGCTTTCATAGGCAGTATTTTGTATGTCTAGCTCCCCTCTAAGTTTTCTTATATTCTCGTATTCATTATCGCGCTTATTTTTGATCTCGTCATATTCAAAAGTGTTCGACATCCCTTGATCGTACATCGTCTGCAACTGCGCTTCAAGTTCATTCTTCTTAAGTAGTGAAGCCGCCAAATTTCTGATAGCAGCCGCTCTGTTTTGTTCCAGTCCCTCGGTCATTTTCGATTGGTTTGCCAAGTCTTCCACATTGGTTTTATATTTTTTGTAATCTGCACTATTGTTTGCAGCGCCTTTCATAAAATCAGTTGATACATCGAACTGCCCCAGTACATTCCTATGATCGGCAAGATCAGGTACAGCTTCGCTTATTTGTTCAGCTATTCTTTTTTTCAGATCGTACTCCGCGAGTGTTAATTCCGGCTTCTTGGTCAGTTCGTCGTACTTGCCTATCAGCGAAAGCACATCTAGCTTTTCGTCTTCAATTCCTTGTACTGCATCTTTATGGTCTTGCACTGCTTTCTGTTGTGCCTCGGCATTGGCGTGTATCCGCGCTGTAAACTCATCTACGGTTTCTTTTGTGCGTTCATACTCGCCGCGCAATTCGCTCAACTGATAACGTATAGCAAGAGTTTTGTCATTGTCCGCACCGAGATTTTTTTCGGATTCTTTTAGTTCACTTTCCAACCGGTTTATTTCATCATACATCTCTCGGGAGGCAAGCGTGAGTGTATCGTATTCCTCTACAATAGGTTTAATTGAAGCAGCATATATTCCGGCAGCGATTGCTGCTGCTGCTAATGCGCCAGCAACTAAAAACAACGGGTTCATGCTCGCCACGGCATTAAATATCTTCATCACTACCGTTGCAGCTACAATAGCAGCAGCAAACACAGCTATCCCCGCCACAACAGCGGCAATCGCTTTCACTGCCTCCGGATTCTTTTTGACAAACTCGGACATCCTTTGCACAGTATCGCGCCACGCCTCGTTTAGATTTGCAAACGCTTCTGATAGTGCTTCACCTATAGAAATTCGCAATTCCTCATGTGCATTTTTAGTTAGCTGCACTTGGCTTTCCAGCGTTCCATACCGCAGTGCAACCTCATTTGTAAGCGCGGTATTTTCGTTCCACGCTTCATTTGCCATGTCTATGGATCGCTTCAATCCACCGTTATCGTTTGCCAGCCCTTTTATTGCATTCGAAAGGCGTATTTCAGATATGCCCATTTCCTCCAGCATTACTGTAGCTGTCGAGCCTGTGCGCTCCACGTCATTTAGTCCAGATATAAATGCGTATAGGGCGTCCACGGCACTATCGTCCCACATGGAAGTGAATTCCTCTATTGTCACCCCCGCTACATTTGCAAAGCTCTGCAAATCGGCACTTCCCGTTTCAACAGCAACTTGCATCATTGAAATCATTCTCGCCATTGCACTGCCACCGGCTTCTGCTTCAACACCTACGGATGACAGAGAAGCCGCCATTGCCAAAATATCTGTTTGTGCAAAACCCGCCATAGTAGCGGCTGACGCCATGCGCGTAGCCATAGCCGCTATCTCTGCTTCGGTTGTTGCAAAATTATTGCCCAACGCAACAATTGTGCTCGCCCAGTTTTCGTAATACTCCGCGGGCATCTTGGTTATGTTTGCAAATCTCGCGGCTGTTGTGGCCGCTGTATCCGCGCTTAGGTTGGTTGCTTCGCCCATACCAATCATTACATTGGTAAAGTCCAGCACGTCACTTGTGGCTACTCCTAATTGCCCTGCAGCCTCGGCTACGCCCGATATTTCTGTAGTCGTTGCAGGTATGTCTAAAGCCAGTTGCCGAATTCCCGCCGAAATAGCGGAAAGCTGTGCTTCGGTGCCGTCTACTGTTTTATATACTCCCGTTATCGCACTGCCGAATTCAATAGCCGCGCCCATTACCGATACAAAGGCATCTTTTATTTGCCTTGCTGCCTCTATAAGCCCCAGCCCTGCTATCATTTCATCTAGTCCAGATATAGCCTTCTGAGTGCTCCGGCCAAAATCTTCGGTCTTCCGTCCGGCTTTTTCCATTTCATCGCCCAGCTCCCGTGGGGCTTTGGCAGTCTTTTCTATGGATTCTTCGAGCTGAGTTGTTGTCTCTGTCGTTTTTTCTATGGCATTTGTCATTTCCTCTGCTGAAACAGATACGCCAGAAATCGCATTGCCATACTGATCTACTATAACTGCGTTGCTGGCCATAGACGAGGCGGCACCAGTGGACACACCGGTCATGTTTGCCATTGCGGACGCAGCACCATTTGCACCGTTTGCAAGGTTTGCCATGGCTGCATTTCCCACACCGGCTATGCGGCTCATACTCTGTATAAGCCTGTCATGGCTTGCCGTCATCTTGTTAAAAATTGCGGTCATGCCATCTGTTGCTTTAAATACAGCATTCAATGTTTTTTGTGCCATGATTTCACCTCGTCATGCCATAGTTAACAAACAAAGAAAAAGAGCCGCCTCTGCAGCTCTTCTGCTTTACTTGCTGTTCGACAGCCCTTTCAATAATTGTGCGTCAGCCCTACTTGGGAACTCCATGTCGTATAATTCAGAAGCAATAAAAAATGCCCTCTTCTTTTTGGGCATTTTGTAATACTCTTCCGGGCGTAGGCCGTGGCGCTGCCATAACCTACTCGCCCACCACATTTCACTTCCCGTTTGGGCTATTCCTTTTTTGCCTCTTCCACTTCCTCTTCGGTACTTTCTTCAGCACCGTATTGTATCCTGTTTAGCTGCTCCATTATGTACAAATAATCAGCATTGTTCCGGAATATACGTGCGGGCAGCTCTATTGCTCCCGCTACTTTATGAAACTTCCGCAATTTTTCATCATTCATGTTTGGATAAACCAACGATTCCACCATTAGCAGTTTAGAAAACTTATCGCCATCAAACTGCTCGTCCCTCACGACCTTTCCGCCGCTTATAATGGGCTTGCCTTTGCTATCTAGCGCAACTTTATTCGTAATGCACTGTTTGCGCAACTGCTCCATCTTTTCGGTAGGAACCAATCGCGCTTCCAACATAATTGGATTTCCGTTTTCATCTAAAAACGGCTTTCTGTTTGGCGCGGGGAATGTCTCTGTCACTTCTTCTATGTCCGCCTGCATAAAATAGTTCAAATTTTTATCCATATCTATCTCCTAAAATATCACTTCGTCAGCAAGGAACGTGATCTCATCTTTCACAAACCCTGCATCGGCATCTAGGTTCAGCAGCGTTATATCACCAGTAGGCTGCATCCCGAGCACGGTCACCTTATCCGCACCGTTCTCCTTGTGGTAGTCGGATGCAACATCATCAGTAACGCCGGTCATGCTGATATCCGGCCACCGCCCCGTTTCCTTCCACTCGCGATAGGCCGCTCGTATCCAGCCGCTGTTGCGTCTGCGCGATACTGTCACTTTTGCATCAAATCCAAGCAATCGGTTTATTTTTTTGGTTGTACCCAGCGTGTTTCCACTCTCAACATTTGCCGTCATGGTCACCACAAAACGCACGCAATCGCCCAGTTCTTGCCCATCCATATATACTTTGCCCAGTTTGGCAATTGTAGGATATTCTTTTGGCATTTATCTTTTCCTCCTTATCTTACGCGGATTGGGAAGTATATCTTATCCGCTGTATCCACGGGCTTTATGCCCACATTCACAAACAAGCTGTCGCCTCTTGACAGTGACCTGTCCACTTTAAAATCAGCAGCAGTATCAACGTCAATTATCATGTTCTCACCCTGCATATCCAGCAGTATTGCCAGCCCCATACCTTCCAGTGCGTCCCACTGCGTGGGTGTATTTGGGTATTGCCCTGGAACGAAGACGCCCAATATGCGTTCCTTCACAGTGTCGAACACCCGCAACACCTTGTTTTTTGCAAAGCGTGCATCTTTGTGCTCGTCGAATGTTTTCAAACTGTTGATGTCGTATTCTGCAATCACACTGCCCATCTCCGCCATAGAGAAGAAAAACTCGCCGTTTTTGATTGCTTCTATAGAGTCTGCATTGGTCTTGGGTTCATACACGCCTACAGCACCACCATACGCCCTGTAGGTCAAGCTCTGCCGAGCCGTAGCACCGGCCGTGGCTCCAGCAACCCATCCTGTGGCCTGCGCGCTGTTCACAACTGCACCGTTTTCAAGGATTACCCCGTTTGTAACGTTAATCAATGCTTCATGATTTCCGGAATATTTCGCAAACGCGCATTGCACCAATTTTCCTGCGGCCTCGCGCATTTCTATCACTTTGCTCGCTACCGCTGCCTGTAGTGCGGGTATTGGGTCGCCTGGCTCACCGGTTGGCTCTAATGGAAAAGCCATTGTATACCATTTAACACCTTCCGCGGCATCCAGCATATTCATCACGTCCTCGTTCAGCGCTGTGCCGTTTGTACCACCGGACAGATTTAAAGCAGCCGCAGCAACCAAATTGCCCGTACCTGAAAAATCTATCCATTCATTGTTCTGTGCAATTAAATCCTCTACCGTTGCAAGCCCTTTGTACAGCGACTGCAGTGTATCCGATAAAAACACGGACACATCAAAGCCCCCTGCAGGGTTTGCTACAATGGCAACTTTTAATTCATTGCCGCGCCGACCACCAAACCGAGCTGTTGCTGTCAACGGCGTTGCAACTGCTTTTGCCTTTGCGCCTTGCGCTGGAATATATACCAGAACTTTCGCTGCATTTTTCAATGCTTCGTGTACAGGTAACAAAATTGGATCATATACGCTGTACCCCAGCTTTGTTATATTTGCATCCGGTGCAGCCGCTTCAATCGCGATGAATTCTTTTTCTGGACCGTAAGGGAAATCAATCAGCGGAATAAATGCAATCCCGCGCTCTCGCGCATCCAGACCCGTACCCTGCGCGCTTTCTATGTTGCTATACACACCGGGTCTTACTTTTGGTGTGTATATATCAAACGTTCCTCCCGCCATTAGTTCTTACCTCCAATTTTCCGGCTCTTCCATGCCGTGATTTTCGCTTTTGCCTGTTCCACCGTATATTCTCCGGTGGCACCAAAAAACGCACCGTCAAAATCTCCAGGCGTAACGCCTAGCACATCCCGGCAGTGTTCACGCAAGCAGAATATTGAAAATTTCTGTGCCTGCGCTACTTCAGGTCCTGTCTCTTTTTTGCTCATTTCGTCCTCCTCGCCACTTTGTTGTAGCCCACATATACTTTGTTGATTAATTCGGATTCCGGTTCGTCAAATCTTCTGGGACTCGTCCATGTCAGTGTTAACTGTGCCACACCATCATCAATGTCCCGCAATTGCGGATTGAAAATATAAAAGGCGTCACCGGTTTGCTTGCCCGATTCCTCCAGTAAAGGAACGCGCCCTTTTCCTCTCTGTAACGCACCCACAACGGCGTAGCCCATATCCCACGCTTTTTGTGAATCCTCGTGAAAAAGCTTTATGTGCCATATAAAATGCAGTGCGTAAGCCGATAGGCTAAACGCCTCCCCATCCGCACGAGGGCGGGGGAAGTATGCGGCTGGAAGTTTAAAGCCCTGCTTCACTCTGCCATAATACGGTTGCGGATTTCCCGCGTGTTCCAGAGTATATGCAATTGTGCTTGCCAGTTCTGCATCTAACATTAGACAAAATTCCTTTCCAGCCATTCTTCCATCCACTGCTCCACACGCTTGGGGAACAGTCTTTCAAATATTATCACTGCATCATCCCAATAATGAGTTCCTTCCACCCACGCTTGTTTCAACACCATGCCTTTAGAATGCCCGGGAATGTATGTAAACTTGTTTCCATTCCATTCTCCGGGCACGAAGCGTCCAGGGCGTTGAAAATGCCCCGTATTCACCCAATCGGCATACTTAATATTAGTGCCTACTTTCAGCGTAAGACCACCAGCGTCCACTTGCCACGTGTTGCCACTTCCCCCGCGCCCAAAGCTTTCCAACAACTCGCCTGTATCAAACGATCCAACAGCAATAATCTCTTCCGCTACCGCTTCCAAAAAATCAGTGGCCATTTCTTCCAGCCACTTTGCCAAATCCTTCTTGACCAACTGCTCTGCCCTCTTCAATTGCGCGGAAAATGCATTTAACTCGCTTGTGTCTATTTCAAACATTTATCTACCCTACCGCCTGATTCGGTTTCTCCCGGCGCAAATACACATATACATGATGTCCGCGCGCATTTTCCGGGACATTTGCCGTGTAAACCAATCCATTTTCTTTGCGAACAATTTTGTCATTGAAACGTACATCCGTACCCTTTGGCAACAACAGTTGCATGCGGTCATCTATGTTGGTTTGCGGTTCCGCCTGTATCACAAACGACTGGCGGCCTTCAAGTCCAAAATGGCAACTGATATTCACATGATCGGGCTGCTCTGGATAATGCACTGACATCTGCCCAAGCAATCCATAGCCTGGGCTCTCTCCTTCTTCCACCGCATGGTAAATATCACACTTGTGATCTAGCAGTTTTTCAAACGACATAACCGCACCTCCTCACAGCTTTATAATGCGCAGCTCTATATCCTGATCTGACTCTGGTATATAGTACGCATCAAGCAGTGGCGCAAGGTCTAGCGCAGCAATACCAGATTCATTGTCCGCCAAGGTGTAGCTGTAGTTGCCGCCTATGCTCTCGCTCTTAAAAAAGCGGTCTTCGCTCTTTATAGCTTTATGAGAGTAAAATTCAGCCAGCAATACCGTTGCATTCTTTACAGAGTTGGGCAGTTCCGGGTAGGAGTCATCCTCAAAATTGTTTCGCGTGTAGTTTATTACATAAGCTTCCGCGCGTGAGATATCTATCTCAAGTTTGGCTGGGCTCCGCTCCTTCACTGCCTGTATTTCTGTGTAGGCTACAATGTCCTCTGCCGTCGCCCATGGGCGCTTTGCCATACCATCACCCCATCTCGAAGAATCCGGATGCAGCAAGCTTCTTTGCTAAGCTTGCTTTTACGGGAACGGCTACCCCGTTTTGAAAGATCATCCCTGCGCTTGCAAACGTAGCTCCTTTTACAAGGACAACGCTGATTTTTTCTTCCGAATTCTCCGCCGTTTCGGGACTTACTTCAGCAGTATCATCAGTCTCTACATCAGTCTCATCGGCTCCTTCGGGTGCTTCAGCACTCTCAATGTTTTCCTGTACAGCCTTCGGCGCCATATCCTCTTGATATATCTCAGCCGTTTCAGGGCTTACTTCAGCGGGAGCTGTTTCAATCACGTGCCCCGGTGTAACTTTTTTGTTAGCCATAACTGTACTCCTTAAGTCAATTTGCCCGAAAATACAAATGCATCGGGATCGTTGATCTCCATGTCGAAATCACCGAGAAGGGTATACTCATGCCGAGTTTTTCTTGGCACTATATCATGATACGACTCAAGGCTTTCACCATAAATGCCGTATACAAGATTTTCAAACGGTGTTGCAAACAGCACGTTGTCGGGCAAAAATCCCACGGGGTAAATTTCGTGCCCATCATACGTCACGTTTTTCCCGCCAACCAATATCGCATCACCTAAAGCCGTGTTTCTTTCTTGCAACTGTTGTTTATACTTCCTGTTTACGTTATGCGAGCAGAAAATCTTTATTAGGTTTTTGTCCTCATCCTTGTACAACTGGTAGTACTTGCTAGGCATTTGTGCAAGCATTTCTGGGAATACTTTACCCAAGTAGTCCTCACTCCCCTGATTGTCGTACTTATGGGTCTTCGCATCTTCTCTAGCGATCTTTATCCATCCGTTATTAATGGACAGAAAATCGTCCGAAGTTTTATTTTCATCCCCATTAAAAGCCAAATCCACAGCATCATTAGCAAACTGTTGTGCAAATAGCCTAGCAAGTGTTTCATTGATATTTGCGCCTTCGATGTTTTCTTTCATGAACTGGAAGCTTACGTCATAGGGCATGATTACACCTATTGCGTCCAGCCTGCGCTGCGAGGTCGTAGCAGTGCCAGTAACCGGATTGTCTTGGTTTTCTTTTTGGCGGCGCATCCCCCTCTTATTCACTCCGATCGTATCCATTTCACGGGAGGTTTTCTTCATCTCAATAAAATTAACCTGCCGTAAAAATTGGGAGTAGTCTTTCATGAAGGTTATGAACTGTGTCTGTTGTTCGGCGTTCATTTTACCTCCGTTTCCCAGAGTCGCTGTGTCTATTGCTGCTTTTGAAACAAGTGTTCTATAATCCATTTTTGTTCCTCCTTATACAAAAAAACCGTCAAAAATGCTTGCGCTCTTTTCAACAGGTTTTTCATTGTTGAGATTGTTTGGTACCCCGCACGCCTTGCGTATCGGCTCCAGTGCTTCAGCGATGCCGTCCTTTACCATCTTGGCGACGTCTTCCATCTTGACAACCTCTTGTTTGTCTTTGTCCTTTGCATCTTCGTCGCTGAACCCATCCTTCTTCTCGAGTTCGGCTGCAGCAGCTGCGGCCTTCGCCATTTCAGCTCCCAGAGTCGTTACGATCTCTTCCTTAGCCTCTTTGACCACTTTGTCGATCATGGACTGCACTTCTTCTTTGTTCAATTCCTTTTCCTCCTGTTTTTGTAGTTGCTGTTCGCTGGCTTCCTCTCCCTTGGCGACCACATCGAAGCCAAACAATTCAGCAAGCCGCTTGAGTACGCCCTTTTTTTCTCCTGCATCGTCTTCTGGAGCTTCTTTTATCACTTTTTCCGGTTCGGTTTCCACTGTGGCGTAATTACATACGCCACCCATTGAAAAGCCTGTGATATCGCCCTTTTCCACAGACTTCCAAACCTCCTCGTTTTGAATCTCCACAGTCATCACCCATGTACCCTTTGTAACGGTCTGACCACCAACCTCCATGTCTGCAGGGGCAATGTAGGTCTCGACAACACTCACCCCTTCTGCAGGTTCAAAGTTGTGTTGCATATCCACTTTGTTTCCATTTTTAGCAAAGTGATATGCGGCCTTTCTTATTTCCTCGGCCGTCATGTAGTTATCATCCGTGTCCTTTGTAAGTGGCTCATACACCACGCCTGTAATATGGTGCGCCGTTTTGTCCACCTTCAGCACCTTGCCAAGTGTCGTAAAATCGCCTTGTCCATCACTTTTTGCTATCAGAAACTTTCGCTTATTGGCGGCCTTGTCCACAAGTGAGACAAACGCAATCTTGGCGTTCGTCATTTCAATTGACTTTTGTACATTCATTCCTTTCCTCCTTTGTTTTAGATATAATAAAAACCGCAATCGCTTGCGGTTTTACTAAGCAGCGTAGGTTTCCGGTGGTGTCCAATATCCACCCATCTCCTCTATAGCCTCTTGCTGTAATGCTTGGCGTTCTGCTAACGGTAGCCCTAACATCTTTTCGCTCACCACATCTTGGTAGTTGCAGTGGCAGCTGATAGACTCGCCCGGCGGTAGTGATGAATCTTGCGGGATCATCGGGTAATACACGCCCCCGTCCGATCCGTGCAGCTCGAACGGCTCATTCTTGGGTACCTGCTGGCCGTCCATTGCCACATGGTTATATCGCGGCTCGTTTTTTTGGCCTCCGGTATGCCGCCATATTTTCATTTCAACGGCCGGGTTCTGCATGGTCGCCTCGTAGTGCGCGTAAGAATGCGCACGTAAGGTTTCTGTTACAGCTACGCGCTGTGCCCGGTAGTATTCCTCACGGATGCCACTATTTTTGATGGCTCTCGCTAAGTCTGCTACCCCTCTGCCCTCTTTAAGATTCTGCTTCAGAAGCTTCTCAATCGTCGTATAGGTGTCCAACTTCATCAGCTTACCCAATTTTGCACTCCAACCTTCAATCCATTTGCCGGTTCTCATGCTAATTGAATTTATGGATAAAGCAGGGTCAATCCGCGCAGAGTATTTCATGCTGATTTTGGGCACAAACTTCGCCATTTCCGTCTGCATGATTTTGTTAATATCACTATGCAGCACATCTTCCTTTATAATGTCGGATAGTTTTTTTGAAAAATCGCTCAATGTAGCGCATGATGCTAACGCCGCCAGTATCAATTTAGTTTCCACCTTCAGCGCACGTGCTATTTTTTCCTCAAGCGCGTTTTTTTCCTGCACGGTACGCGCAGGATCTACAAAGCCCAGCTCATCTAGGTAGTCCTCCCATTCATCATCAGCTTTTTGCATCAGCTGATCTATACTTTTGAGCAATGACGCACAACTATCCATTGTCCTTGCCCTCCTGCAGCTCTTCAAGAACATTTCGAACGTCTTTTATTACCGCCAACAATATTTTATCCGTGCCATCTGTATTCGCGGATTTGGACAGCGTAACGGGCTCTTGATCCATACCGGAAGGCTGCTGCAACTGCAACAGCGCAATGGGCATGTCGCCCCATTCCCCATCATAGGGTTCCGCGGTATCTCCCATAAAGGAGTATGTCAAATCCTTTGCCTTGTTCGGTGTTAACCCTCCGGCACGCTCTGTCACATTCAAAATCTTGAATAGGTCATCTGGATTTGTTATTGACGGAGCCGCAAAAGCAATTTGTACGTACTTGAACTGATAATCAGCCAGCAATTTGTTATTAATCACCCATGCAAGGCTTATGCGCTCCGGCTGGAAAACTTGCTTTTCTGTAATTTCCATCGCTGTTTGCGCTGTTGCCCGGTTGAAATCTGTGGTATAAGCTACATACAAATCCGGCAAGCGAAACGATGATTGTACGCGCCTGCGCACGTTGTCCATATAGTCTTGAAAAAGTTCATCTTTTTGCAAGATACTAGCCATTTCTTTCAGCTCTACTTCCGGCGGCGCCACATCATCTGTGGCCGTGCTGTTGGCAGTGCTCACAGCCTGCAGCAACAAGAAAGCGTGTTGTCCCGCTTCCCCCTTCACACCATTCATATACTGTTGCAATTCGCCAACACTTTTATCCGATAACTTGCCGTTTTTAACAAGTATCATCAAAGGAACGTGTCTGCCCTCTTCGAAATACCTGTGGTTCAAGCCCTCGGCCTTTTTCGAGCCATCAACTCCCAGCACTTGCCCAAGCCACCGTACTTTGCCATACGGCGCGTTTCCGATCTTGTACTCCAGTATTTCATTGGCCTGCTGCTGGAGTGGAAGCCCTTCTCCTACATACTCGCCTGTGGCCTTGTTCATTACGCGCGGATCACCGATCTCCTTGAAATAAACGGTTTTCCCAGCGATTTCCTGTTTGTATTTGCAGAATTTCTTTTTTCGAGTGACCTGTTTCCCGTTGTACCAGAAATTCACATCTACATATGGCTCAAGCGGAACCGTTTTCCTTATGGATGGAGTATCAAAAATCAGCTCCAGCCCTATTGGTTTGCCTTCAAGATTTCGGATTACTTCTTGATACGCTATGCCAAATGTTTCCCGCGTTTCTACGGTAGCCTCAAACAGCTCTTTTGCATCCATGTCCATCGTCAGGAGATCCACTATCTCCTGTGCGCGAGCCCATTCCTGCTTCATCTCCGGCGTTTCTTCTTCAAATTCCTCTTTGTACTCCAGCTTGATTCCGAATCCAGGGATATTGTTTTTGTATGAAGCGATGCACTGTGGGATAATTGTTGAGTTATCGGCTAGAGCTTCATACCCTCTCATATCAACCGGGGGACTTATCCAATCCCCTATGTTTTTCGCTTGTTCAGCAGATAGCTGGGTAGGACTTTCTGCTTTTTGCACAGGTGCTAAGGCTTTTATTACCTGCGCTTCCACCTCTGGCAACGGCTTTTTCTTCGTTTCGTTTTCCATTTAGTCCTCCTGTATATTCACGGGCAGGCACACAAGCAAGAGACAGTCTGCTTCATCTGGAGACGGCCTACCGCTCGCCTTGATTTCTTTCTTGCTCTCCACCTTGATTTTAGATCGATCTGTAAGATTATACTTGCGCGTGGAGAGCTGCCCTATGAGGTCGTTGTCGTTGGGGATTATCAATTGTGTAGATTCCGATTTCAGCAAATCACGCACAATGGCCATCATCAACGTCGTGGTATCGTGGTAATAACGGTTTTTCACAGGTTTGCCGAACGACACCGGCAATATTACCATCCAGGCGTATTGATCCGGACTGTTTTCTTTGATCTGCCGCAGGCGGTCAACCACGCCGCCGCCTACACCGCCATCATCCACCTTGATTGGTATTTTGCCTGTAAAACCGTGCTTTTCGCGCAATTCTTCAGCCAAAAGCACAAGGTCTGCAGCTGTTCTCATCGTATTTTGCCCGTTTATTTTCTTATAAAACTCGGCTTTTTCATTTACCCTATATCCAATCACTGTCCTATCGTCACCGAAGCGCGCTACGTCACAGCCTATGTGTATGGAGTCAACAGTGCCGCCCAGCGGTTCCCTATTAAGCGATTGCTCTAGGAGCTGCAGCGGAATAAAAACATCATCCTCGGCGAGAGGAAACTCACCATACACCCTCACGCGAACAAAGTTGCTTTCGTTTCCATATTTACGAATGTTCGCTTCAATGTTTTCCCTATTTGTCCGTGGGCTGTCCAAGGAACTTACCTTGTGACTGCGATACATCGCCCGGTCACCGTTGTGGCTGTCATAGAAAATGCCATACGTTTTGGTGGGGTTTCCGCACATCAGCAGTTTGTTATTGGGTCCAGACAGAGTACCCAGTATCGCCTCCATGATTGGATCAGCCACGCCGGACGCTTCATCCACGATAAAAAGCATGTTATCTTCATGAAAGCCCTGCATGTTCTCCGGCTTGGTTGCTGTCCTTGCCACTGCAAACCAGCGTTTCTCCATGCCAGCCATATAGATGTATGTCTTTGTCCAGCGCAGTATTTTTTCCAACAGTGGGCTCTGCGCTTGCCACTTTGCAACCTCAGACCACAGCACATCATTAAGTTGCTGGCGCGTGGGCGCCGTTGCAACAATGCGCGGGAACGGGAAACAGGTTAAAAACCATAAAAGTAAAGCGGCTTCAAATGCGGTCTTTCCAACACCTTGGCCGCTGCGTACTGTTACTTTGGGATGGTTGGCGATATCATCGGCTACCTTTGCCTGCCACGGGTCGGGTTCAAACCGCAGTACCTCGCGGAAGAACAGCACCGGATCTTTTTGGTATGCGCGTTGACGCTTCCGGAAGAAAGACATTCTAACTTTATTCTTCATCTGCGCCATCACCCATCAATCCAGCTATCCATTCATCGGCAATCTTGTTGCCGTCTTCACCTTCCGCTTTTGCTTTGTCCATCTCAAAGCGTTCTTTCTCAATCTTAAGCTTCTGTGTTTCGTACAGAGCCTTTCGCTTATCCTGCGGAAAGAGCTCAAAATATTTGTCCAATTTATCAGCTGCACGCATACGGTCTGCAAGCTTTAGGCTCGCACCATCACGCCCTAGCTTAACTTCGGATATAATCTGCCCGTCCACATTATCCGCCTCTCTAAAACGGACGTAATTAGCAGTGTAGGTGAGTTCTTTTTCTTCCCCTGTTTCTTCATCCAGCACCTTAATCGGCCCCATATCACCCATCAAGACACGATCTTCAACCCCAAATTCGACATAATCAGAAATGTCAGCAAAAGCAATTCTCATGTACAAATCAATGAGGTCGTTTTTATCGGCCATGAAATCGAGAGCTATGCGCAACGACTTCAATCTTTTTATTTCTGCCTGCACCCTAGGGCGCTGCAGTAGATCATAGGCATATTTACGGGCATGTTTAGCAGAAAAACCCGCCCGGATTACTGATGCAGAACCGTTAAAGGTTCTCACGTAGTGCAAACAAAACAGCTTTTCTTTTTCCGTCAGCTCTTCATTTTCCTGCACTTTTTCCGCGAGAACTCTATCGATCGTTCGTTGATTGGTCACAGTGCCGTTTTTGGTCACAACCGTGACTTTATTTTTTTCCCATTTATCTAAGCTCTTCCATTTACGTACTTGGTCTTCGCTCACCTGCAACTCTGCGGCTATATCCTTAGTAGTTAGCTTCGGGTCTTGCTCCCACATCTCTTTTGCTTTATCCCGATTAGGACTTCGTTGCCTGCCCATACATCATTACCACCCCTCACCATTCGCCGGTTCGCATCATACGCATTATAGTTTTTATGGCTTCCATGTTCGACGGCATGTGCCTTTTTCTCAGTTTCACTTTGCCCTGCGCCTGACCGTTACGATCTAGGACTATTTCTTTTTCGTCATATTCATAGCCGGTTGCCAGCCGCATAAGAGACTCCCGGAGATGTTGTTTATCTTTTGCCATTGTATTGCACCTCTGATTTGTTGTATAATCGGTGCAGATAGTATGCTTCGGAGCAATAAACTATCTGCGTCAGAGGTGTTTTCTCTGGCGTAGTGGCGTGGGGTGTTACTAGCACCCCCGTCACATATTGTCAAACCATTGTAATTTAATTTGTTTGGCAATCCGCTGCATCATAACCGGCGGAACACTCATGCCACATACATATTGAACACTTTGATCCATAAAATCATAGTCGGCCGGGAAGGTCTGCATCCGTATCATATCCACATTTGTCAAATAGCTTGGTTCACTATAGCGGAGTTTACAACCTCCTGCAGTCAACGTTGGTGCCACCTGATTGTCATGGATTAGCGTCGAGTTGAAGCCTTTTGCTTTGCCATATATTCTTTGTGCAACATCTCCAATATTGTTGTCCGATTCTTTCCTTTGTTTCCAGTACCAGAGCAACTTTGATCTTGCCCCCAGTGGTCGCAACTCGCCGCCCTTTATTTCGCTGAAGTAGATTGGTTGTTCGTCAAACTGTAGGTTCAACCTCGGGAAGGAATACTCAGCTTTATGGGCGATAAAGAACACCCTTTCGCGCCGCTGCGGAACTCCCATAAACGCCGAATTAAGCAAAAATATCTGTACCTTATAACCAATCATTTTCAGATTTTTAATGATTTCGGTAACATAGCCTTTGGCATTGCCGCAGATTAAACCGCGCACATTCTCGGCTACAATCACTTTTGGCTGAAGCAACTCCGCAACATCAATAAACTCGAAAAACAGATCATCCAATGTCTGTGCTGCCTGCCCCTCCCTAAATGCCTTTGTCCGCCCCCAATCGTTTTCACGTTGTCCAGCCATAGAGAACACGCTGCATGGTGGTGACCCGTCCAAAATATCTATATTCTTCAAATCCGCAGGCGCTTGCGTTTTTAGCAATTCCTTGAATTCTCTAATATCCATTACATAAGATTTTGCGGGATGTAGGTTGTGTTTATATAGTTCGGCCATCTTTTCGTCTATTTCACAATTCCCAACCATCTGGTAGCCCGCCAGCTTGTAGCCCATTGATGAACCGCCACCACACGAGAAGCAACTGAACACCCTTAATTCGTTACCTGTGTTCTCCTGTAGCTGTTTTAGATACCAGTCCTTATACATTGATCACCTCAGTTGTAAAGAAGCCCACAGCGTGGACATTTGTGCTCGTATTGGTCGTCCTCATAATCATCAAGGTCGATTTCGCCAGATGTGTTCTCTGTAACGGCTGTTTCAAGTTCCTCAAACAACCGTTCTATCTCGTGGGAGGAAAACCCGGTGTCGGCTAGATCAAAGCCAATCTTCTGCAGCTCCTCCAGCTCGGCACACAATGCGTCCTGATCCCACTCGGCTATCTCGGCCGTCTTGTTATCAGCTATCCTATACGCTTTTACCTTGTCCGGGGTAAGGTGCCCTGCACTGATGCAAGGCACAGCCTGCAGGCCTTCCTGTAAGGCTGCCTGTAGCCGTGTATCCCCCGCGATAATTACATCCTTAGTATCTATCACTATAGGGTTTATAAAGCCGTAGGTGCGTATGCTGGCCGCTATAGCCTGCACTGCTGCATCGTTGTGCCTTGGGTTGTTTCCGTATCTCTTCAATTCGCGCGGATCGCGCATAACAATTGTTACTTCTTTGCTTTGTATTTGCATTGTTTTAATGGACATCCTTCCCCGGGTATAAATTCTTTGCAGTCCTTACACTTGGGTGTTGTGACCCAAACGATTTTCTCTGCTGCCATCTCCTTGCCCTCCAAAGCCCAAGCAAAAACGCCGCTATATCAGCGGCGCCTCTACCAAGGGTGTTATTTGATTGTACGAGTTATAAGAGAGGAGTACAATTTTTGATTAATTACATAGTAGCACTAATTACCGCCGATTACCGCCGGAGTTTCGCCACTTTCCGCCGACAAAACGCCAGAAAACGCCGACAAAACGCTGGTCTTTATTTCCCTCGTTCGACTTTCGCTGTACCCCAGCAGCCCAGGTATCATGTTTACCGCTGTATTTAATACATATCTGAGTCTCATATACTTTCGCTCCTGATCTGTAAGCCCCGCTCTGTCAACCATGCGCTGCAACTCGTCAAACTCCCCCCAAAGCTCTGCTATATAGGTTTGCTTGCTAATGATACGGGCATCATACAGTTCACCCATGCGTTCCACGGCGCTGTAAGTGGGGTCGGAGGTCTGTCCGCCCATCACGCGCACGTTGTCGCAGGCGGGGGCACGAAGCAAGCCCTCCAAGAAGGACTGCTTTTGCGCAAAGAGATCTATGAGCTCCTGTTCCCGCTCTTTTATAAGCCTCTGTAATTCACCGTATCTATATAGCTTTTTCTCCGCTAGTTGCACCGTGTCACCGCCCATGATATAATGTATTTGCATGTACACATTGGGGCGGCGAGAGCTGCTCTTTTGTTTTGATTACAGATTCTTGCACTGTTTCGCCCAAGTTAGTATCCTCGCATTTGCTGATGCGACCTTGGCGATCAGTTTGTTGTTTTGGTCAAGGGTCGGTGGGATTCCTTTTTCCAGCAATTTAGCAAACTCACTGTACGCATCCGCGCCTTCTTGGTACGCATCTCTAATTTCCTCGGCCAAAACAATCAATTTTTGTCGCTTTTGCTGCTCTTGATCCACAAACATTTTATTGAGGTTCATCATGTTATCGTCCATTATTCCGTTACCTCGCTTTTCATTTCAATTAGCCCTGTTGTATTGTCCACTGTGAGCTCCATCACATATACAACTTTTTCTATTGTTTTCCATAGCTTCTGAATTTCTATTTTAAGACCCCATATTTGCAATTGAAGCAGTATAACCGTTATGATTACTAAAGCTGCGGCCGCTCTCTTTTTCACGGTTTTTTCACCTCCACCTACTCTTTGGACTCACTGTATAATTCTTCTATATTTTCTTTTAGGTATTTGGATAAATTTTTGTACCCCTCCGCTGTACAGTCTCCAGAAAACCCTCTGAATTTCACTCTCGCAGGGTACACATCTTTTATTTTATGATTCTCAATCTCAAACACGATTGCCCATCCGAACATATGTAAGATTGTATTTATCCACCACAGCAATCCGGCGTCTCTAAATTCTTCCCACGTTTTCTTTTTTATCATATTTCCTATATCCTTCCCCCTTGCGCCTTTCATTTTTTTGTCCATTATCTCACCCGCGCCTTTCTTGCCATCGCCGCCACTTGTATCAGTTCACAGGCTGCTAATGTTGCGTATTTTTCTATGTCTTCAAGCACAACATCTGTGTTTACGTTTTTCATAACACAGTTTAAAAATGCATCCACTGATTTTTCCAAACACTCATGCTCGAATCCCGCTTCACATTTTTCCTCCATCAGCGCACCAAGTGCTTCGTGCGGGCTGTGAAATGCGTTTCCGTGAAGCTTGGACGCACGGTTGTATTCTTTTTCTGCCAGCTTTTGCACCTGTTTTATCAGTTCTTTCATTCCGTTTCAACCCTTTCAAACTCGTACACCCACACCCACGGGTTTGCATCCCAACCGTATTGAGTTATGTCTGCTGGCTTTATGGTAGCATCCCATATGGTGGCAAAATCTTTTGCATAACGAAACGTAGGTGCGCTTCCGTCAAAATGCAATTCTAATGTATTTGGTTCCACCCCTTCATTTTTCCCATCCGCTTCGCTGATCTCCTGCAACCTTTCCACTCGCACACCCGTCACCCGCAGGAACAGCCGCGCTGCCTCTTTCGGCATATGAATTGATGGGCACCATGGAATATAACCTTGGTATTCGCCCGTTTCATCATCTGTCCAGCCGCTAAATGGCATTGCATCATCAGCGTAATATATATAGCGGCCTGTATCTTCAATAAAATTATCGTTGCCGTCCGTCTCACACGCATACTGCCATGTTTCCCGCACCCAAAGGCAATCGCCGGGTTGGTATGACGCAAAATCCGCAAAATTTTCTTTGCTACATCTATTTCCGATAAACTCTTCAAGCGGTATTTTGCTGCCTCCATTGCTCTCCACATACTGCGGCTTTATTACCCGCCGTGTTTGAGTTTTTCGCCCATCAAGTATCGCCCGCACCATTTCGGTATTAAATAGTATGGGCTTTGCTACCGCTAATATTTTCTCTCTGGTCATTTTGCACCCTCCATATATTTTATCGCTGCATCAGCTGCAGCACGCAGTGCGTTGAATCGTTCCTCGGTTCCTCCACCGTCCGGGTGGACATCCTTCGCCATCTGCCTATATCTCGCATTGACATCCTCAACACTCCCTGGCACTTCCTCAAACCCAAGGGCGCGGATGCAATCAGGCACAAACACAGGCGGTGGTAGATACTTCATGCCGGATAGCCATGTTTGCAGCTCATAAATGCCACGTTCGGCCATGCGTGCAAGGTCTTCTAGGCTAAGGACTATTTGAGCAAAGCAGTCCGAGCCATAGTTCAGTTTTATGCCCAATGTACTGGCCTTTTCTTTGTCGTGATCGAACCGGTACATTTGACCACTCAGCCAAAACTCGACCCAAGCACCGTGCCGGTCAAAGTTGTATTCATACTTTTCTGCGCTCATGCGCTCCATCACCAATTCGAGCTTGCGCTCATATTTTGCTGCATCAGCGTATTGTTTAGTTTCAGCCATATTTATGTTCCCCCTATATAATCACCGGCGGTTTCTTCGGTTCATTCATTTCTTCCACCGCCTTTGTTATGTCCTTTGTTGCCCCCTGCAATGTCTCCACCGCGCCACTTATCCAACGCACATTACGTGCTATTACCTCTAGCTTTTGGGCTGCGTTCAGCTTTTCAATAATGTCCCGCGTCCACGTCCATCCTAATAAATCTATTCCGGTCTTTTCTTTGATTTCTTCCAACTTTTCGCGCAGCGTTTGTAATTCTCTTGAGTCTCTTTGTGCTTCACGAGACAAGCGAACCTTTTTGCTTTCTGCAATTTCTTCTGCACGTTTGTTTATTTCTACATTCAGCGCCTTATGATGTGCCCTCAACATTGCGCACAGGAATCCCGTGGTAGGCTGCTGCTTTTCAAGCCTTTCCGTATTTCTTGGCCATCCATGCACTGTCGCCGATTCTATGCAGGTGCGGTGGGTCAAACACGACAAGGTGGAAGCTATTATCAGGAAATGGGATGCTGCGAAAATCGGCGACTATATCAGGTTTCACTTCAAGCGTACGCCCATCGCACAGGGTTTCCTCGAAAGCTCTGTTGTCCATAAAAACAACGTTGGGGTTCTGCTTATCGTGCCAAAACATCCGGCTGCCGCAACATACATCAATGATTGCCTTGCTCATCTCCCCCGCTCTCCCTTCTCCGCTGCTTTGGCGGCTTCTATTTCTTTTTTGTAGTCGCCATTAAACTCCGGCAGTGTATACCATAGCTTTTCTTCGCCCGCATCAAGAAATAAACCTATATCTGAAATTTCAACCGGGCAGTCCCTGTCTCCGCCTATATATAAGGTTGCGCCGATTGGCAAAGGCAGCACCACCACCCGCCCTGCTTCTTGATGCTCTAGCAAGTCAAGAGCCATGCAGAGTATTTCCATTACAGATCCGCTATGTTGCGGTCTGCTCATTATTATTTTTTTTACTTCACTCGCTTTCATTGCCTTCTCCTTTCTTCACTCCGCGCCATTGCCAATGGCATAATTCGGTCTTGCGCATAATATTTAAGTCCCCGATAAATTCGCAGCCCAATTCGCAAACCACTTTACAAAACGGACCGCTGCCTTCTGGGCGCGAGAAGTGCAAACAAGTGTTACATGTGTGAGTCACATCTAAAACCGCCGCATCCCGCTCTTGCTTTAGCTGCTCTATCTCATGTTTTGCAGCATTTAGTTCAAGAAACAGTTCTCTGCTCATTTCTGAATACATTTTGCACCATTCCGAGTTTGTGTCTGCAATTTTCTCCATTTCTTCCAAATCCCGCTCCAACAGCTTGATTTGGTTTTGCAGGATGGTTTTGTCAGCCTGCGCCGATTCCACCTGTTCTATCAAATAGGCTATATCAGTAGGTGCTTTTGCTACAAATTTAACATTGTTTTCATGGTTGCGCGTTTTTATAGCAAATATAAAAATATCGCCATTTTTTGAACAAACTCCGCTAAACGATGGAGGCGTTACCCATTCACCAGCCGTTGCATTTTCAAGTCGTTCTTTTATTTCTTGTATATTCATTTTTCACCCCTACAACTTCCTGCCGCACCGTAAGCAAAAATTCCTATCTTCAATTTGGTGGTATTCATCGTGTGTTAGAAACGGTACTTTTTCATACATCTCGCGGTCGCACCACTCGCACCCCTCGCTATCTGGCGTGATGGTGGAACACTCTTTTATTCTCTCAAGCATCAAATCGCGCTCTTTCATCATCCCCGATTGATAATCGTTATCGCAAATATATGTCTGGCTAAATATCGTCTTTACTAACTCATTCGCATCTATCAGTCTCATTGTTTACCGCCTTTCTCCGTCAACCTCTCCATCATATTTCCTCCCGCGCCTTTGGGCGCCCTACATCATCGCTGCAATGCGTTCTTCTCGTAATTCCCGCTCCCGCTTCTGAAATGCGTTTTCCTGCTGTCTTTTTTCAACTGGGTTTAATTCTTCTTGCAATTCTTTGACCGTGCCTTTCCAATTGTTTAGCATTCCCTTGATCTTATTTCGATGCTGCTCTATAACGCTCAATTTCGGTGGAGCTTTCAAGTTTTCAAAATAATCAAGCCCCCGCCGATAGGTTTCTTCATCAATGCTGCCCCAGCCGTATCCCTCAATTAATTCTGCCTCAGTGTCATAGTCTAAAAAACCTTTTTTATCTTGCTTTAGTTCCCGCTCTTGTTTGGCTACCAGTGCTTTTTTTGCGTAAGAGTTCCAAAGCCTTTGCAAGTCATTTACCATCATTTCAGCGAGCTCTAATTCTTCTTTAATTTCGGTTCTTGTGCCCATCTCTATTCCTCCCGCTATAGTTATACTATCTTGTCAATAATTGGTTCTCCGGGTCGCAGCCACTGACCCTGTATTTTACCACCGTTTTCCGATATCCAATTGTTAATCCCGGCTAATGCCTCTCCCTTTGTTACCGGCTCGTCAAAATTAAGAGTTATTGTGTACGTCATTGATGCAGGCTCTACATTGTCACCAACGGTTGGTATTGGATTGATATATTTTTTCATTCTTTCACGCCCTCCAACTTCTTGCCGCAGTGTTGCGTTTTCCGCTTTTACTTTGTTGATCATTTTTTCAATCTCTATCAGTTGTTCAGTTTCCCGCAATCTTTCGTCTGTTTGTATATTTTTGTGGTGTTTTTTGTAACTATCGCGGAATTCTTCAAGCCCAAACTCTATTTCATTTCCACACTTTGCGCATATAAATGTTTCTTTAAAGGGGTCGGATGCGCTTGGTCTTATATAAAACTTAATCTCATCGTTGTTTGTATCCATGTTTTACTCCTTTCCCACCGGTGCCAGCACTTCCACGCGGCCTTCTATCACCCGCCGCTCATTTGGTAGCTCTTTCTCTCTAAACTCCACCATGTCATTTTCGCGAAGCTTAGCGCCCAAGATTTCACAGAGCTTCTGTTTTATTTTCATAACAGCCACATCGTCCACCAGTGCACTAACCTCTGTACAAGCAAACAGTCTTTTTTCTGTAAGCGTTCGGCGTTCCATCACATTTAGCTTGTGCTCATACTCCGCCGCCGCCTGCCTTCGCAGTTCATTTTCATACTCCGCCTTGGTATATCCGCCCAATTTTTTTATCAGCCAGTTTTTCATTTTGTTTCACCTAGCTTTCTTCTGCGCTTCCGCGCACTTGCTAATTACCCTAGCAATCAACAGACCCGTTTTCGTAGCTTGTGCATTGCCCTGCAATAGCTTTCTTCTGTTTGCCACCAGCAACAGACTTCTGGGTATCAGGATTAGATTGTCAAGCGATACATTCGTTTTATCTCCGTCAGCAAATATAATGACGTGTCCTTTGGGAATTGAGCCGTTTACCTTTTCCCATACAAGAACGTGCTTGGCTTTCCATGTGCGAGGATCTGCCACCTTGATTTCAATATAGCCATCTACATTAACACGTTCAGAACCTACAGGTCTGTAGTTCCACGGCTTGTTACCTTTTTCAAATTGCGTTGCCACCATGCCCGGATAGTTTATGCCCTTTTTGCCCTTATTGGGCGGCACAAATCCCTTCTTAAATTTACAATCAACGCCGCATTTTATATCGTGGTTCTTTTTTGCAGACCGAATGGAGCTTCTTGGCACCGATAGCCCAAAATGAGAATTAAAAATGTCAGTAAGCTCGTCTGATTTTCGGCCAACAGCGTGTTCTCTCAAAAATTCTAGCTGCTCTTTCGTGTATCTATGCATTGCTACCGCCTCCATCCAGAAGTTTTGGCATGTTAAATTCCGTACCTGCGCAGTCATAACGTATTTGCTCAGCCTTTAATACTAGGCTCGCATTAGCAACTACCTTCTCGGCGACTTCCGTAATTGCTTTTGCCCGGCAAATCTCCTGTTGTAGTGCCTCACCGGTTAGGTCTTCGTCTCCAAGCCGTTCCAATTCCGCAAAGAGGTGGTTGTTCAAATCACTTAATCCATTTTTCATACTCACTCACCCTCTATCTCTGTTATTTTTATAGAGTATTTCTTGCCATCTATCTCCACCCTTATTTCATCGCTACAAAAGTAGTCTACAGATCCACCATGCTGCTTTCTAAGGATTGTTTTTTCCACCATATTCGCTACTGCTTCTGCTATGCTATCTTTTAACATATCTTTTACTCCTTTTCGTGGCCTGAACTGCGCCTACTCAATATCAAGGCATGTTAGGCATTCGTCCAATGCGTCACCCGCACTCATTATTTGTTCTAGTGCCTGTTCTGAAGCTGTTGCATTTGCTGATTCTAATAGATTTTCAGGTATCGAATCGAAGTAGTTTTGCTCATCTTCAGCTACCTCTCCAAGCTCGTCTTTTAAAATCTCCAACTGGTATATTATTTCTTTTATTCGCTTTCTCCGCTCTCTGTTCATCCCAGAATCTCCTATCCAGTCTATTTTGGTCTAGCCTTTCAAATACCGCTTAATTACTGCTATGGCCTCGGCTGCGTTATAACATAATGCAACCGCATATCCCTGTTCTTTGGCATATTTTAAAAACTCTTTTTGATCATTTGTTGGCTTGTTTTTGCCATACTTCATTTCAATATAAAGCCCATGGTATCCATTGTTTGGATAAGGCAGATGCAGGTCGCTTATACCAGGCGTTACACCTTGGTTCTTAAGCCTTGCTCCCTCGGCCTTGTTTCGGTATCCACCGTTTGGAACATGGTGTAGCCATTTTAGGCACGGATAGCGTGCTGTGTGCCAGCTTGCCCACTCAACTACTACTTCCTGCTCAGCTGATTCACTGCTTTTAAGCTTCATCGGGAAGGCTCCTTAATTCTTCGTTTTTGAGATATTTATGCAAGTACTGAAGGGGATGTTTGAGGTTTCTCCCCTTGACCTGCTCTATTGCTTCACTCACGGCATCATCACCAAAGCGATTGATAAGACCGTTTAGTTCGTGCTTTTGGCCATTTGTCAGGCGAGCAGAGAAAGTGTACTCGTAAAATCCAACGGTATCCAGATCATCCAGATCGAAAAGGCTTACGCGCGCACGCGCTTCCTCCTCCTCTTCTATATATCCTTTCCTTTCCTTTCCTTTCTCTGTATTCGTGCTATCATTATTTGCATTAATGTCTACATTTATTAGATTGTTGTTATCATCTATTGGAAGTAGCCAATATTCATCGGGTGGTTTCTTCCTTCGAGCATTGGCAATTTTCCAACGTTTTTGTATGCCTTTTGAGGTCAGAACAGAATAATTTTTGAAACATAACTCGTCAAAAAAATCGTATCTAATCAGAGAACTTACGACGTCAGAGATAAGCATGGGTTTCAACTTCATTTTGTCCGCCAGAGCATACTGCAGGTTTTCGGACCACTCAATGTAATAGCTGTTTCTATAGATTTCACATAACAGCCGAATGGTAACTATCTCGCCAGTGACACCGTATTGTGAACGAATCCTAACAATTTTAGGATCATCATAATAATCAACATCAAGGGAAAAATAATCCAATTTCGTTTTGAGTGGTGCTCCTGCCATGTTGTTTGCCTCGTCTCTTCATTTTGCCGGGGTTTGACCGATTCCGTTACCCTGCACCGTCACCGGCCCTGACCCAGCTATTTCATTTATCTATATAAGTGCCTCACCAGATGTACTGCAGGCTCACTGGCTTTTACAGGCTACTGTTCTAAGCGATACGTTCCCAAACCGTTTTCAGCAGATCAAATGTCAGTTCAATAAGCCGTGTTACATCAGTATGTTTGGGAGTGTCCAATGTTGTCTGAATTTTTTCTTCCACTGTATCAATCTGTTCGATGTTTTCATCAGCTGGTCTTAATGACTTTTGACTCTGTCCCATAATGTCGAAGTACCAGTTAACGAATGATTCTGTAACACCCAATTCGTTTGCAATCTGCTTGACATTCATGCCTTGCTCACGCAGGGCGAGCATCCGCTCTGAATTAATTTCTTCTTGTCGGGCTTCCTCCTCTATATTCTCCCGTACCGCCGTTTTAACAGCGGCCTTCTGTTTATTGGGCGGAAGGTTATTGTTTTTTCGCCATGTGCACATTGAAGCGATAGAGATATTCAGCTCGTCAATAATTTGCTTGTCAGTCCACCCAGCATTATACAGAGCCCGTACTCGGCCATAGTCAACAGGCTTACATTGCCGTGCACCTTTTGACTCCGGAGCTTGATTCACAATGGCCGCTGCAGTAGGCGCCACGGTTGTAGTAGTATTTGTGTTTTCCATAACATTTTCCTCCACTAAAATTTTTACAATATCTTGTTTCCCACAACCGTTCAGATCGGCTAATATTTCAATCTACGCTGCGGTTTTATCTGCCTGCAGGTACGACCTGACTATATCTGCATTGCTCATTTCCATAGTGATGCTCCTGATATGTTTCTATGCCGAGCGTTTTTGCTTATGCGTATCAGTACGCTCAATGTCCAGGCTGCCATTCTTGTTTTTTACCGTTAATTTGGTGCAATAGTCTAAATTTACGGTAAGACCTTCCAATTCAGCATCGTAGACCTTCAGACATAATAATTTTATGGCGTCAAATGCCTCCTCAATACCTGTCATGCCTGTTACATCCTGCAAAATGCCTTCAACTCTGTTTTCAAACCGCTCTCGCTCTTCCTTGCTTTGATTTTCTTGCCGCCATGCTTGGGCTTCCTCACAGGTACAATTCTTCATAGCATATAGCTCAAGGTCTGCGGTCTCGTCAGCCGCTATATCCAGTTGTACCGGCAGGCTAGAAGTACAGAATGGGCATATGCTTACATACATTTCATGATCTGTTTCCTCTTCCAGTGGATCTTCCATATCACCAAGCATGCTATCAAATTCAGAAGAAAAGGAATCGGTATCATCTGTTTCTTCGGTTTCCTCTGTTTCTGATTCCTCAGCACATTTGCTGCAAAGATCATCCTCTACCCAGTGGCAGCCACCCGGGCAAGCGTTATCATTCGTACAACCGCATACACGGCATGTTTGTTGGTCAAATACAGTTTCTTCAGTATCAATTTTATTATTCATTTCATCCTCCAATTTCGGGAAAAATTTATCAATTAACTCTTGTTTAGCCACCATCCCTTTTTTGTTCTGGCTACAGGCCACGGATACAGTACGCCTGCAATCACCACAGTCTTGATTATAGGAAGCAGAGAGCTTAGGGTGCGTATTTGCATAATCAATAACCGATTCGCAAAAATCATGGTCTAATGATTTAATACTAAGCGTATTTTTATCTTCCACACTGCCCCTAAAGGTGTTTTCATGGTTTGGCGGTTGGCTACCGGCTCGACATTCGAAACGTTTATGTGTTTCCTTCTCGCCGTAGCCCTCCTTTACATCGACAATAAAAGGGCACATCTCGCATTGGTCATCTATGATATTCCCAAATCCATCCTCCGGCAGCTGATACCCCGTTGTATCAGCATTTGTGGATTTTTCAAATACTCGTCCACATTTTGTATAATATGTTTTCATACTAATATCTCCTATCCAACGTACACCTCAGCCCCTGTAAGCCGCTGCACCTCACGCTTGAAGTGCTCCTCGTTGCTCCTGTCGTCCGACAAGTGCAGCAGGTATATTTGCTGCAGCCGTGACAGATCATTGGCTCGTAGGAAGTCCAGCACGGTGTCAAGGCTCATGTGGCTGTGCATTACTCGTTTGTTTAGCGTGAGCTGATCGGGGCTCATGTCGGTGTAGTCATAGTTCGCCTCGATCATGATATGTGTGAGCTGCTGGAACTTGTACTTGATGTAGTATGTGTCGGTCGCAAATACTAACTTTTCACCGGTTTTTATGCTTCGGAGCAGATAACCGTATGGCTCTGCGCAGTCGTGCTGTACATGAAACGGCATTACCATAAAAGTACCAAGTACAATGTTCCGTAGCGGCTCTATCACTTTTAGCCTGTGACCTTTAAGGGATAGCGCCTGCGCAGTGCCGGGCGAGCAATACAAATCAATACCATTTTGCATGATCTGCACCGCTGCCTTGCTGTGATCTCCGTGCTCGTGAGATAGCAGGCATCCAGCGTACCCAGACAGGCCAAACCCGGTAAGCTCCTGCAGCTTGCGGAAGGGGATGCCGCATTCCAACAGCACCTTGGTCTCGCCATCGTCCACCGTGTAGGCGTTGCCCCGTGAGCTTGAGGCTAAAACTTCAATATCCATTTCAATATCCGGGGTCGTCTTCCACCTTTGCCGCCTCGTCCATGGGCAGCTTCGTCTGCCCTGCCGGTTCGGTCTCGGTGGCGGGTGACTCCTGGGGTTCTATAACTTCCCCGGTGTCTGCATCTATCTCATAGTCGTCAATCTCTATTACATTTGCCTCTTCCGATATTTCTTCCTGTACTTCTGCATAGGCAGCATTCTGCTCGGATGCTCGTGCATATTTGATAAGAAGCGACTTATCGTCTGAAGAATTTATAATTGGCTTGCATGTCCTGTTAATCACTGTTTTTTTGCACATTTCTTCGGTGAATTTTCCGTGTGTACTGCCAGCAGAGATTACACCTTTTTCATTGACTGGATTCATTTTGCTTTGTTTCCACGCCTGTTTTATTTGATCCATAGTCATAATGGTGCTTGACTCACTATCATCTTTGTATAGAATTGTGCAGTATGCAGCAAGTATTTTGTCTTTTTTGATATTGCTCAGAGATTGAGTATGTTTTGTTATGCGCATATTGCCACGCTTAATTTCATACTGGAAATCATCGCCTTCATATACGATTCCGGCGTATATATCTTCTATCTCTGGGCAAACACGTTTAGCCACTGCCATGGTCCCAAAGTATGAACGCTGGAGCTGAAGTTGCCTGCCGTATACTATAAAGTAACATTGCTTTTTGTCAGGAGATAACCCCTGCACCACCATAGACAATAAAGCATTGGCTATACTGTCTTTTGTGCAGGCTTCAAGTGCCGGCTTGCCTGTTTTATCTTTTATTTCCTGCAATGCCAGCCACGCTTGTTTCATAGCATTTTCTGCTGAGTAACTTGCTGGGAAGTGTAGTTCCCCGTTCTCCTGAAATGCTCTTACCCTCTCTGCTACTATATCTACAGTATCTTTCTTTATTAGTGCCAGTTGATTTGTATTTGCCATCTTATCTTTCCTCACTTTCAAAATTTGTTTGTCCAAAATAGTGCTCGTACACCAACATCCGCTTTTCAAATATTGGTTTGTCCTCGGGATACAGTGCAATATCTGATATCCGCTTCAGCCCACATTTTCTACAAAACGCTTCGTTGATGTAGGGAATCAATATGAGGTTGTCATATCCGATCAGATCCTTCAGGCACGCATCGCATATGGGGAAATTATTTTTCGTAAACTGTATCAGTTCCATGAACCCCAGCTCTATAAACGGTATACCTCTTGTGCTTCTTTGCCATTTAGCCATCTGTTTCCTCACTTTCGTCCTCTAAGTACGTTTCATAAGCTTCTTTGCAATATCTACCCTCACAAGAGTAATAGCCATTTGGTGTACCATGCGTGCCTTGCGCTTCTTTTGGCAATGGGCAATGCGTACAAAGCTCGGTGTCTAACTCTCCCATTGTTTTTTTCATGGTCACGCCACCTCCACACGCAGTTCTTTGCCTGCATCCTCTACCTCTACCCGCAGCTGCGTGTCCGGCTTGCTCACCACCAGCCGGATCATCTGCCCGGCAGACTCTGTGAGCTCTGTCACGCTCTCAGCGTTGTCTATGATCACCGGCGCCGTTACATCGTAGTGACGGGAGAGTGCGTTAATTACATCAATGCCCAAGTTGATTCTCATAGCATTATTCAGATCGGCATAAGGTACGCCCTTGTAGGTAGCTTCGCAGCACTCGGCCAGCCCGCCGTTTACTTGCTCGGTGAAAAGTTTGAAGCTGGCCAGCTTGAAGGTATTGTTGATCTTCTCCTCCAGCATGGACACCTTTGCCTTTGTAAATTCTTCGGTCAAGAAGATTTGCTGGTCGGTTTCCTCCAGCTTCTTGGCCAATTCACGCTCTTGCTTCTCAAGCTCTGTTATGCGCTTCTGCTGTGCCTTATTGTTTTCTGCCTTCAAAAGGTTTGATTCGTGTATCCGCTTTTGAGCAAGCAACTCTGCGATCTCCGTATCGTTGTTTGTAGCTGTTTCAGCTTTTTCTTCCTGCCGCTGTTTTATAAATAGCTGCTGCTTTTGTGCCATAAGATCATCCATCTTCGTTTCGTAGTCCGGCATATCTTTTGCAACAAATTCTTCCTCCGGTGCCAGCTGATCCAATGCCGCAATAGTGCGCCTTTCTGTATCCCGATGGCCTTCCACATCAGCTTTAAGCTTCTCTAGCTCTGCGGCAGCAGCCTTGCCTTCCGTTTGGTTGGCGGCAAGCTTTTCCGACTTGCGAATATTGAATTCTTCCTGCCCAGCCTGCACGGTATCCTCTGGCAGGTTTTGGCCGCAGGTTGGGCATACAGTATCACCCATCCATTCAGATTCTTTGATCTGTTTGTAGGCGGCTCTCAAGCCGTTTAATATTTCTTCTGTGTTTTTTATTTTTTGGTCACAAAAAGAAATCGTATCCTGGGTTTTCTCCAAAACTGCATTTAGTGTGTTGCGCTGCTTAAAAACAACCACATTGGTTTGCTCAAACTTAGCTTTTTCTTCTGCAATGTAACGTTCGTTTTGACTACGCAGGTCGTACATAGCCGCATCAACTTTGCGTATTTGATCTCCTAAAGTGTCAGCGTCCTGTTTAATCTGCTTCTCGGCTTCCAAAAAGGCTATGCGCCCTTCTATGGTATGTATTTCTTCCTTCTCGGTCGTTTCGTTGATGCCCTCCACTATTGACTTGTAGGCCTCATCAATGCGTACAGGGAGCTCCTCACGTTCTTTATTGATCTGTGACCGCCCAGCGGCTAGTATCTTTTTATAGTCTTCCATTGATCTCTTTGCCAAGTGGCTTGCGAGAGGGCTCAGTTTTTCGTTGTTTCCAATAACATCCTCGTCCGCTATATCCCCGCACATCTCCAGCAGAAGCTTGCGACGATCCTGCCAGTGCATTTTTGTGTTGAAGTATCCCACATCGGTTAATAAGCGGAAAATACTTTCGGGCACGATCTCCTCAATGTACTTCTCGTACTCTTTTTTAAGCATTGGTACTTGATCCACAAAGTACTTGGTTTCGTGGCCGTCGAATTCCGCGTCTACAGAGCCGCGCTTTTTAGCCCATTTTTCGGTGTAGACTTTTTTAAGCTCTATGTGCTTGTCGTCCACAAGCAGTAAGGCCGTTACAGAGGGCTCTACGCCCTTTTGTGCGGTCTTGCCGTCCTTGGCAAGCGGTTTGATGTTGAAAGCCTTGGCGTTGCTTGAATCCTTATCAAACAACAACCAGAGGAAGGCATCGAACACGGTTGTCTTGCCTGACGCATTAGCGCCATAGATGGCGGTTACTCCTTCGGTGAAATCTATTTTTAGGGCTCTGAGACCCTTGAAATTACTAATGGTTATGGATTTCAAAATAATGTTTTTCATGATTTGACACCTCCAGTTTTAAGTGATATGATTTTGATAGAATTTTTTGTTGAATCCGCTTTGCTGAGTTGCCGCTCGCTTGCGGGTTCTTTCTTTTTCCAACAATCGCAGCGCTCTCCCGGGTCTAGGCTGGCACCGCAATCGTCACATGTCCTTGGTGGTTGCATGTCAATCTCCTTCCCAGTGCTTTCCCTCGCACCATAAGTAATCATCTGTTGGTTGCCAATCTGAAATAACAATTCGGGGTTTTTGCGCCATGCATGCGCTATCACCATCACCGATATATTGACATTCAGCACAATTACTGCAGTCTTTCATAACTTCACCCTTCCTTTCAGTGGCTGTACGTTCAACAATGTATACATTCGCACCGGTCTATGCGTTAGCTGCAGGTGTACTGCGCGCGATCTTCGTGCTCTTTTTCTGTGCACCAGCCATAATTGTAGTTTCATTATGGGGCGCAGTTCGATCAGTATCCGGCCTACTACATAGCATATTATGGCGGACACTATACCCAGCATTGCTGCCGTTGCTATCAAGGCGTCCACGTCTACTTACCTCCATCCGCTTCATTTATTTTTTTTCGGCAAGCCCTACATAGGCTGACCTGTCCAAAATCAATAACACCCTCCATGCTGTCACATAGCACACATCCGGGTGCATATTTGCGAAGAATGATGCTGTCGCCCTCCACGAAGATTTCAATAGGGTCTCCGCGCTTAAGGTCTAAGTTTCTTCTTAATTCTATGGGCAGTACAACCCTTCCCAATGTGTCCAACGGTCTAACAACTCCTGTTGATTTCATATCTTTCCTCCTCCTAAGTCTTGAGCGGTGATATATGCTTCCCAGCGTGCCCTGATTACTCTGGGAGTATACCGTTCTCCTTCTTTTTCCGGATCGGCTATGCAGCCTACCGGCAGAGTCCTATTTAACAACATGCGCATCACTTTTCTTGGGGAAACCCCTAATGCCCGCGCTACTTCTGTTATTGGTACTGTCTCTACGCGTCCTGTGCTTTCCACAAGCCTCACTCCTCTCCTTATACTATGTGAACAATCCTTGGTCGCTCATAAGCTCTGTTGGCGGTATCTTGAGCAACTTGCATACTGCCAAAATCTCCTTTAATCGAAATTCTTCGGGCTTTTTCAATCGGTTGTACACTGTTCGCGGTTCAACCCGCATAACCAGCGCCAAATCCGTAACGTCTTTGCCTTGGTATGTCATACCATAATCAATCTTTGCCAGCATCAACTTAAGAAATTTGTCTCGCGGATCAGCTTTGCATAAATTTGTTTTTGGCACGGCGTTGACCCCTCCCCTCTATAAGTTTAAGTCTCCATCTTTTTGCACGCGCAGCCTAAACTCCGCTATGCTTTTTTCCAGTTCATCCAAGTAATCCAGCACCTTTTTTAGCTGCGGTTTTTCATCTTCTGTAATAACTCCGTCCGCAGTAATGCTGGCGATTGTATCACGCACAGTATTTACTTCACTCGTATTGTTTATGAGCTGAAGCGCAATTCGTTCGATTGGCTTTAGCTCAACTTGCGGCTTCGTTTTTCCGCACAATGGACATTTTGAACAGTATGCCACCCATATTTCAGGGGCGTGATATACCAACCCCATTCTGTATGCTATATCTGGCGGAGTGGAGCTTTTCCCCAGTTCGTACAAGGAAAGCATATCCACCGAAATGTTAAGCAGCGGAGCTGCTTTCTCTTGGGTTAGCCCTATTGTTTTTCTTGCGTCTACAATTTTCTCTGTGAATTCCATTGCACCATCTCCGAGTTTATTTGCGAATTTGTAATGCATACTCGCTGTTTTTACTGTGTTAGCATCGCCTGTTATGCGCTACCATTTTGGTAGTACTTTGAAAATTTCATATCTTTATCCGGTCTTGGGAAAACACAGAACCCAGTCGAAATCCAGTATTTCACCTAGGACTCTGGCCAGCTTTACGCTTGGCTGTCTAGATCCACCTTCCATCGAATAAACATGCACTACCGAAATACCTGCCTTCATGGCTAATTCTTTTTGCGTCATGCCGTGCTCTGCTCTCTTCTCCTTTAGTAGCTCTCCTAATGTGTTTGGCAATTTGTCCACCTCCTATGTTTTAATAATGTGGTAGTTGTTAAGCGGCAACCTTGGTAATTGTTTCGTTCGATCCCATGTAGAACTCCATGTCTACAAAGTTAGATTTTACATGCAACACATATCCATTATTGATTTGCCTGCGGTCAATTACAGTAAGTTGCACAAAGCTGTTATAGTCGCCGTATTCTATGCTCAGAACGTCACCCTCTGCGATCTCGGCTGCTGTAACTTCCTGCATCTTGGGGGCTGCCTGTGCTGCCGCTTTAGCTTCTGCCCATGCTTGCCGCAGCGCCTCGCCGAAGGAGATACCCTTTTGTGTCTCAAATCCCATAAAATCCAGCTTGCTATTCCTGTAGATTTCCCACGCGCTTTTCATGATCTCCGATTTGTTAAACATAAGTGTTACCGCCCTTTCTCGCTTGCGAACATTTTGTACACTTGCGACATTTTATGTCGTGTGCTATGATTACTCTAACAAGGAATCTATTGGTGTTTTGAGCAATCTTCGTAGTTCTTGCCAGACCTTCTCGCTTGTGCCGGATGCACCCGTCTCAATGCGATTGTACTGTCTGGTCGTTATCCCAAGTGCTTCTGCTATCTGCGCTTGGGTGTAGTGATTGGCTTCTCTGGCCATTCGTAATTGTTTTCTCAATATCACCCTCTCCTTTGTGCATATGGACTTTTTGTGTCCCTTGTAGCTTTATTATACGGACATATTTAGTCTATGTCAAGACTTTTTTTGTCTATATTTTAATATTTTTTATGAGGTTTCGTTTTATGGCTACATTTAGCAAACGACTTAAGGACTTGCGCGCATCCGCGGGATTAACTTTAAAAGCCATGGCCGAACAACTAAATATGGTTCAACGTAATTATCAGCGTTATGAAAACGGTAGCATAGACCCATCGCTCTCCAAAATTATCGCTATTGCTGATTACTTCGATGTTCCGATCGAATACCTCGTTGGGCGTACAGACAATCCCATTACGCCCTCTGAGCGTGTGTCTCCCCTTTTTTCTGTAAGGCTTAAAGAGTTACGTATCCGCAAAGGTGTTTCCCTTTTTCAAGCTGCTAAGCTTTTTGAGATTACCGAAAGAAATTATGCAGGTTACGAGGAGGGCGAAGCCATGCCAGACATTGATAAGCTTATCGCCCTAGCCGACTACTTCGATGTCTCTTTGGACTACCTTGTCGGGCGGTCGGATGAACCAGAAAGGAATTTGTAATGGACAATGCTACCATAGACTTCTCTAATCTTCGTAAAGTCGTGGATGAAAATGTAAGAAAAACGTTCCCGGTAAAAGGGCGCACCCACGAGGAGTCGAAAAAACTTGAAGATTTGGCAGTCATCGCCGCCCATGCAGCGCTAATCGCTATTGAGGCTTATCACAAAGCTCTTTTATCCACTGGTCTGCTAACACAGCCTGATCAAGCTGACTAGCCGTTATTATTTTTTCAACGTCTTCCCTGCTTATGTGGATGGTGATGGGTATCAATTCCTTGTTTGTTTCACTCACGCTCTATCGCCCCCTTTCTGGTAATAATAATGCCCGAAGCGGTGGTGAACTTGGACGACTATAGCCTGCCCAGCAGTACAATTAACAGCCCAATGATTATTCCGAGTGCTGTCAAGTGAATCTGCATGAATGCTTTCACGGTATCTCTCCTCCTCTCTCTAGCGGTTCGGTCTCTCGGTACTTCTTGTTGTATGAGTTGATTATAGTTCGCATATGCGAGTTTGTCAATACTTATTTGCGAGTTTTTGCGAATTATTTTAGAAAGGTGCTATATGATAGTGAATACAAGTAAGATATTTGGGTTGCTAGCTAAAAAAGGCGCTACACAAAAGATGCTTGCTGATGCGATAAATGTATCGACCGGGAATGTTACGGATTGGAAAAAAGGCAAATCAAAGCCTTCTGCGCCAGTTATACTTAAGATTGCAAAATATTTTGATGTGCCTGTAGAATCTTTGTATGCCGACGTTCCTACCACATCACATAGCAATGCTGTGCAAGCAGCAGACCCGCAAATATTAGATACCGAGGATGCTAAGCGGTTGGTGTCAATATACAACCATCTGCCAGAAGAAGCTAAAAAGGAATTGATGAAATTTGCGAATTACCAACTGTATCAGGCATTTCCCCCACCAGATCAACTTTCGCGGGAACAACACGCAGATATAGCCCGGCGAATTCAGGAAACAGATCAAAATCAAACGCCAAATTCTGATAAACAGATCGGTTGAATATACAATATTGTATCTGTGGACAATCTTTAAAAAATACTGATTTCATTACGCGTCTCCTATGCTGTTTTTTACGTACACAAACTAGGGCACCGAAAAGCTGGTGCTTTTTTATTTTTCGCTTTTTTGTGTCGGGTTTTTTCGTTATTCTTTTCAGATTATTTTTATCACATCTTTTGCAAAATTACAATAGGTAGGTGGCGAACAACCGTTTTTGGGTGACGAACGTTTCCACGTTCTTCTATTCGAGGGGTTTGTAGGTTTTATTTTCCATTTAATCACTGCTTGCTGCATTGTTTTTATTTTGTTTTTAATTTATCTATGGATAGTCAATATATATCATGTATTCTTAGTTATATTATTATAATTAAGGATGGTTTTACTCATGCAACGGATTGCAATTATAGAGGATGAGCGTTTCTGGTCTGCGTATTTATCGGATAATATAGACGATTGGAACAATGGGCGGTATCATATCGAGGTATGCATATATGCAAACGGCACACCTTTTTTGGCCGATCTTTCCGCTGGAAAAGTGTTTGATTTGGTATTTATGGATTTATTCCTGGGCGATGGGGAGGAGGACGGCATACAGGTGCTGCGCCGGGCAAAGTCTATTGGCTGGCGCGGGCAAGCTGTTATCCTTTCATCGCTAAAAGAGTTTGAATTTGCAAAGGCGGGGTATCTTTTGGGGGTGAAAGACTACTGGAACAAACCCATCTCTAACGATTGCTTGCACGCGTTTTTAAATTACTATTTTTGTGACAAGCACATCACGTTCAAGCGAAATGGCCAAAATTTTGTACTGCCCTTCGCGCAGGTTACCTATCTGCAAAAGTATGGGAAAAATGTAGATTTTCACACGATTGAAAAAGGCATCTTTTCCATTCCGGGCACAATAAAAAGATTTTCAGAGGTATTACCCTATCACTTCGCGCAATGCGAGCGGTCGCACATTGTGAATTTACATCATGTAGATTATTTTTTTGCGGGAGGAAATGTATATCTCACCACTGGGGAAAAACTCCCCTATTGCAAAACTTTTACAGAATCATTTAAAGCGGCTTATGCTAAATTTCTCCCACAGGATTGCCTATATACTCCAACGGGTGTATAATACATATATTTACAGA
>CAZQBV010000006.1:0-53125 GCA_964592125.1 uncultured Christensenella sp. | reverse complement strand
TAATAGGGTATTTCTTGCTTATGCCAAAAGTGGCCTAGGATTCTTTTACTGCAACCACAACGTACCGCTTGCTATCCTGCCCCTGCACACAGGTAGAAAGTGTCAGCAGCTTACTGTTTTCATTGATGGCTACATCGCTGGGAAATGCAGATTTTTGTTTCGTGGAATCCACATATTGCAGGAACGCTTCGCCGCTTGCAAATGTTTGCATATAGGTATCGCTGACGGCGTCTGTTACATAGGCGGCAAAGATGCGGTAGGTATGTTCCTTGCCATCCGGCGTGTAGAGATATATGGTGGGATGGCTGGCGAAGAACTGCTCATTCTCGTATTCGTGTAATGTGGCAAACATAGAGCCATCCTTCATATTGTGCCCGTAAATTACGGTATTTTGATCGGTAAAATCGGGCTGGTTGTTCATATCCAAAAAGATTGCGCCAGAGCTATTTTTGTTGTGATCTGCATTGTGGGAAATATAGTAGTCGTTGTCTCGACCGATGGTCACAGGGTAATTTATCATGGTGTCGGGCAGATAAATCCATGCCACAATATCTGGATTTATAGCTTGTAATGAAGCGAAATCTACAGTAAGACGACCGGATGTTTTGCCAGAAACGGTAAGGGAATCTTCGGTGGCATCTGTTGTAGTGACAGTGGCGTAGCTCGCCAATTCTTTATATAAGTTTTGGCTTTTTACATAGCCGCCACCAATATTCACAATATTGAACAGTGCAAATACCAGAACTGCAGATGCTGCAAGTATTACCACCAGAGTAACCCAGCTTCTTTTTTTAGTTGAATCGTTCAATGCTGCTTGCTCCTTTTGTTCGTCATATTATGTATATAAAACAATATTATGGAAATATTGATAGTCACATTATAGTACTGGGATGGCATAAATGCAATGTATTGGAATATAGCAAGCAAAATTAAAGTGGAAAAAGCAATGCTGGACTGGTATAATGAAGCATAATGCTTTTCACGGAGGCTTATTTTTGCAATATGATGTTACGGTGGGTATTGTAAATTACAATGACTACACCAGAACGCGCGAAGCAGTACGTTCGATACTGGAACAGACGCGTAACCTAAGAATTAAAATATATGTAATAGACAACGCCTCGCAAGATGGCAGTGCGGAGCGTATTGCCAATGAATTTTCCGCAATTAGTGTGGTGTTTTGCGATAGAAACCTGGGGTATGGCACTGCAAACAACCTGGTAATGAAGCGATTGGATTCGGTATATCATGCGGTGGTGAACCCGGATATTGTGCTGCGAAGCAATGCGCTTAGGCAGTTGTTTGATTTTATGCAACAGAACCCGGATGTGGGGATGTGCATGCCCGCGGTGCACTACATGAATGACCTGCCGCAGCACCTGCCCAAGCGCGACCCAAAGCTGAAATACCTAATAGCCAATCGTTTGCCGTTTAAAAATATGGAAAAGTACCGCAGGCAATATAAAATGCTGGACGAAGATCTTTCCGAAGTGAAGGATATAGAGTTTGTTTCGGGTTGCTTTATGTTTATACGCACCCAGCTATTGCGAGAAATAGGCGGTTTTGACGAACGCTATTTTATGTATTTTGAGGATGCGGATTTGTCCCGTACGGTAAGAAAGCGTGCGCGTGTGGTGCGAGTGCCCTATGTTACGGTTTATCACGACTACCGCAGGATGAGTGCAAAAAAATTGCGATTTTTATCGATACACATTGTATCAATGTTCAAATATTTTTTAAAGTGGCGCAAGGAAGAAAAAATATGCGCAAATAAAGCATTGCCAGAGACAACCAAATATTAATGCGGAATTGGCGCTAGAATAAAATGAAGTTTGCAGTTTTATATGTGAAGCAGTACAACTGCATGGGGGGATATATAGTATGAAGGGAATTATTTTGGCGGGGGGATCGGGAACTAGGCTGTACCCGCTTACCATTATGGCATCCAAACAGCTGTTGCCGGTATACGACAAACCCATGATTTACTACCCGCTTTCCACACTGATGGAGGCGGGAATTAAAGACATTTTGATTATTTCCACACCTGTGGATTTGCCGCGCTTTGAGGAACTTTTGGGGGATGGCTCGCAGTTTGGAATATCCTTAAGCTACAAACAGCAGCCTTCGCCAGATGGCTTGGCACAGGCGTTTGTAATTGGCGAGGAGTTTATTGGCAACGATTGTTGTGCCATGATACTGGGGGACAACATTTTCTATGGCAATGGGCTATCCAAAATGATGGCCAGTGCCGTGCGCAACCAGAAAAAGAACAGAGCTACGGTGTTTGGCTATTATGTGGATGATCCGGAGCGCTTTGGTATTGTGGATTTTGATGAAAAGGGTCAGGTGCTTTCCGTAGAAGAAAAGCCTGAAAATCCAAAATCCAACTATGCCATTACGGGGTTGTATTTTTATGACAACCGCGTGGTAGAGTATGCAAAGAACCTAAAGCCCAGCGCCCGTGGCGAACTGGAAATTACGGACCTGAACCGCATTTACTTGGAAGATGGCGAACTGGATGTGCAAATTATGGGGCGCGGCTTTGCCTGGCTGGATACAGGCACATTCGACTCCTTGATTGATGCGGCGGAATTTGTGAAAATGCTTCAAAAACGGCAGGGCATTGTGCTTTCCGCTCCCGAGGAAATTGCCTATCACAAGGGATGGATTAGTGTGGATGGGCTGAAGCAGAGTGCGGATAAATACGGGAAATCGCCCTATGGTGCGCATTTGCATGCGGTGGCAGACGGCAAACTACTGGATTGGGAAGAATAAATGGAAGCAAAGAAAACAAAAATAGAGGGATTGATTATTGTGCAGCAGGATGTGCATGGCGACCACCGGGGTTGGTTTATGGAAACGTATAGTGAGCCCAAAATGGCAGCGCTGGGTATTGCCTGCCATTTTGTGCAGGACAACCAAAGCTATTCTGCAAAGAAGGGCGTGTTGCGTGGGCTGCACTTTCAAAACAACCCAGCAGCGCAGAACAAGCTGCTGCGCTGTACGCGTGGTGCAATACTAGATGTAGCAGTGGATTTGAGGCCGGATTCCCCCACGTATAAACAGTGGGAGAGTATAGAGCTAACTGCAGAGAATAAAATACAGTTTTTTATCCCCGCAGGTTTTGCACATGGCTTTGTTACATTGACGGATGATGTGGAAATACAGTACAAAGTGGACAAGGTGTATGATGCAGCACTGGACAGAAGCATACGCTATAACGACCCACAGCTGGCTGTAGACTGGGGCATTCAAGACCCCATCATCTCTGAAAAGGATGCGCAGGCGCCATTCTTGACGGAATCGGATATCAATTTTTGAACAATGCAAGAGAAAACACCTATCACAAAGGGAAGTAGCAATAGTACTTGGAATTTGGAATGAGGTGTTTTTCATAAATACAGTGGCTAGAGATTGAAGGGAAGAAACTATGAAGATACTTGTGACGGGTGGCGCTGGCTTTATTGGCAGCAATTTTGTGTTCTATATGCTGGAGAAACATCCGGATTACGATATTGTGGTGCTGGATGCGCTAACCTATGCGGGCAATTTGGAAACCCTAAAGGATGTGATGGACTTGCCGCGTTTTTCGTTTGTGCGCGGCGATATTGCAGATAAAGAAGCTGTGTATAGCCTGTTTGAACAGGAAAAGCCGGATGTGGTGGTGAACTTTGCCGCAGAATCTCATGTAGATCGATCCATTGAAGAGCCGGGACTGTTTTTGCGTTCTAATATATTGGGCACGCAGGTGCTGATGGATGCATCCCGTAAGTATGGGGTGAAGCGCTTTCATCAGGTTTCTACAGACGAAGTGTATGGGGATTTGCCGCTGGATCGCCCAGAGCTTTTTTTCACAGAAGAAACTCCCATACACACATCCTCTCCCTATTCGGCTTCTAAAGCCGCTGCAGATCTGCTGGTGCTGGCGTACCACCGCACCTATGGGCTGCCGGCCACCATATCGCGTTGTTCCAACAACTATGGGCCATATCACTTCCCGGAAAAGCTGATACCGCTGATGATAGCGCGGGCTTTGGCAAATGAAAGCCTGCCCGTGTATGGTAAGGGCGAAAATGTGCGGGATTGGCTGTATGTAGAGGATCATTGCGCAGCAATAGACCGTATTATTCACGATGGGCGTGAAGGTGAGGTGTACAACATTGGTGGGCACAACGAACACACCAATTTGGAAGTGGTAAAAACCATACTGCGTGAATTGGGAAAACCGGAAAGCCTGATTGCCTTTGTGAGAGATAGAGCAGGGCACGACCTGCGCTATGCCATTGATCCGGCCAAGATGATGGCGGAGCTGGGATGGCGGCCGACCACGGGCTTTGACGAGGGGATAAAACGCACCGTAAAATGGTACTTGGAGCATGAGGACTGGTGGAAGAACATAATAAATGGGGAATACCAAGGCTATTATGAGAGGATGTATGAAGGCAGATGAAAGTTCTAGTGACAGGTGTTGCCGGTCAGCTGGCCTACGATATATGCAGACGGCTGGATGAGCGCGGCATAAAAAACAAGGGTGTAGACATCAGCGATTTCAGCATTACGGACATGAATGCCACCAAGATGGCGGTGCGAAGGTATCAGCCCACGCATATTGTACATTGTGCGGCGTATACCGCTGTGGACAAGGCGGAGACAGACCGCAACGTGTGCACCAGTGTGAACGTGTTTGGTACGGGAAATATTGCGCGTGCCGCAATGGATGTGGGTGCGGAACTGATGTATTTTTCCACAGATTATGTATTTGATGGCATCTCCAAAAGCGACCCATGGGAGGTGGATGACCCCAAACGCCCCATTAACCACTATGGAAAAACCAAGTATCAGGGCGAAAAGGAAGTGTTGCATTGGTACAAGCACTATATATTGCGCATTAGCTGGGTATTTGGCATACACGGCGCTAATTTTGTAAAAACAATGCTTCGGCTGGCGGAAACGCAAGATGAAATAAATGTGGTGGATGACCAATTTGGTGCGCCAACCTATACCTATGATGTGGCGGCGCTGGCTTGCGACATTCTGGCATCCGGCAAATACGGTGTGTATCACACGCCGAATGAGGGGTGCTGCTCTTGGTACGATTTTGCAAAAGAAATATTCCAACGCAGAGGGCTGGATGTGAAAGTGAACCCCATTTCCACAATGCGTTACCCAACCCCGGCAGAACGGCCGAAAAACTCGAGGCTTTCCATGCGGTCGCTAGACGAAGCGGGTTTTGCGCACCTGCCGCATTACAGTGATGCGCTGAGGCGCTACCTAGAGGAACTGGAACAATGATTTCGGTGGTAATCCCTTCGTACAATTACGCACATTTTTTGCCGCAGGCAGTAAAGTCGGTGGCGATGCAAACCTATTTGGATATAGAGCTGGTGATTGTGGACGATGCTTCGCAGGATGGCAGCGCGGAAGTGATAAATGAACTGATAGAGCAGCATGGCAAGCGCTTTTCCAACACAATTACAATTTTGAACCATACAAACAAAGGGGCACACGCCACTATAAATGAGGGAATACGTGCAGCTACCGGCGAATGGGTGGCTGTGCTGAATGCGGATGACCTATATGAAGCCGAACGTTTTTCCAGTATGATGGAATGCATGGGTGCGGCAAGGATGGCTTTTTCTGCCGTGCGCTGTATTGATGCACAGGGGCAGCCTGCCCATACACAGCAGGCGCATGATTTTGAGGCGGTGCAACATCACATAGAGGGCAAACGATTTATGGCGCTGGCCGCAGTGGGCGAAAACGTGGCCATTTCCACAGGCAATTTATTGTTTCAAAAGTCACTCTTTCAGGAATTGGACGGTTTTAAAAACTATAAATATGTGCATGACTATGATTTTTTACTGCGTGCTTGTTTGCTTGCAGAACCGGTTTTTGTACCTGAAACAAAGTATCTGTATCGGTTGCACGGGGAAAATACATTTACCAAGCTGGCCAAAGAAGGCCTGCGGGAGAACCGCATGGTATGGCTGGATTTTTACTATGCAATACGTAAAATGCAAGTGAAAAACTCTATTATGCTGCAAAATGCCGACTATGTTGAGGAGGTGCACGCAGCCGTATATGCATTGGGTAAAAAAAAGGAAACACTTTGGCAAATTAGCACAAATATTGGCGTGCGTGCATTGATGAAGCAGCTGAAACGGAACTATGCTGTGGAAGCATAGGACTAACCATGACGCAACGATACAACTCGATTCTGCCGCCTTTCTGAGGCAAAATTCTTGCATAAATGGCGAGCGATTAGGTTAAAAATAGCTTATAACAGAAGAATCTGCTATACTAGAGCAAGCAGATGTTTATAATTGACAAAAAATGATGGCGGTATGGTGAAAATAACTGCAGATGGTTTTTGTTGCGTTGAAGTTTTGAAAGGCGTTTTATTTATGGCAAACAATGGCACAATGATGCAATATTTTGAGTGGTACCTTGCCCCACTTATGCTGTGGCGGCAAATGGGCGAGCATGCGGAGCAGTTGAAAGAAGACGGCATTTCTGCACTTTGGATTCCCCCAGCATACAAGGGTGCGGGTGGCATTCAGGATGTGGGCTATGGCACTTACGATCTTTATGATTTGGGCGAATTTGATCAAAAAGGCACAATACCCACCAAATATGGCACTAAAGAAGAACTGGTGCAGGGCATTCGCACGCTGCACGAACATGGCATACAGGTGTATGCCGATATTGTGCTGGATCATAAAATGGGTGCGGATGAAGTGGAACTGGTGGATGCCCGGGAAGTGAACCCCAACAACCGAAATGAAACGGAAGGCGAGTCACGCAAAATTGAGGCATGGACGCATTTCTGTTTTCCCGGCAGAAAAAAGATTTATTCGGATTTTGAGTGGCATTGGTATCATTTTACAGGAATAGATCACGATGCCGAAAACAATGAAGATGGTGTGTTTCGGTTTCAAGGGAAAAAGTGGAGCGATGTAGACAAGGAAAAGGGCAATTTCGATTACCTGATGGGTGCGGACATTGACCTAAATAACGAAGAAGTGGATCATGAACTGATGCGCTGGGGCAAATGGTTTGTGCATCTTACAGATGTAGATGGATTTCGCTTTGATGCGGTAAAACACATGAAATTTACGTTTTATAGCGAATGGCTGGATACGCTGCGCCGCGAGGAGAAAGAAGAACTTTTTTCTGTGGGAGAATACTGGACTGGCGATGTGGAAACATTAAAGCACTATGTGGATACCACAGAAGGCACTTTTTCGTTATTTGATGTGCCATTGCATTTCCGTCTTTATGATGCATCCAAATCTGGCAGCAGCTTTGATATGCGTACCATTTTTAATGAGACATTCACGGCGGATAACCCAATGAAATCCGTCACCTTTGTGGACAACCACGATACGCAACCGGGGCAAATGCTGGAATCCTGGGTGGAGGACTGGTTTAGACCTTTGGCCTATGCACTTATTCTGCTAAGACAAGATGGCTATCCATGCGTTTTTTACGGTGATTATTATGGCATTCCGCACGACAATATACCACCCATGCGAGATAAACTGCTACCCTTGCTGTATGCCCGCACACACTGCGCCTACGGCAAGCAAAATGAATACTTTGACCACCCCAATACCATTGGTTGGACACGCGAAGGGGATAAGGAACATGAAAGCTCTGGTTTGGCGGTGCTGATGACAAATGGGGCGGCAGGCAGCAAAACGATGTATGTGGGAACACAGTTTGCAGGTGCGCATTTTTTTGATTGTACAGGAAATAGGAAAGAAACTATTGTAATAGGAAATGATGGTAGTGCGGAATTTTTTGTAAATGATGGCGCTGTTTCTGTATGGATAAAAAAGCCGGGCGCAGCATATACAAACCTGCAGGTTTTGGAAGGCGATTTCTCTTTTTGCAAGTTGCAGGATATTTCTGGTGTGCGAATGGAAGAGGAACCTGTGTTTCTGGGAAAGACGGAGGATGAAATATCGCTGGTGTGCCGTACTGCAGTGGTGCCCGGCAACTGCATTCAAAGGGAAGACGGATGGTGCTTGTTTCGTGTGGTGGGAACCATTGATTTTTCAGTGACAGGGCTGCTGTCGCGCATTGCCACAATACTGGCTGAAAATGAAATAAGTGTATCGGCAATCTCCACGTATAATACAGACTATTTGATGGTGAAAGAAGAAAAATTGCAGCAGGCCATTTTAGTGCTAACGGAGGCGGGCTATACATTCTAACGGCAGAATGGTTTAGAAATTTACATTTGGGTGTATTAATAAAACGGTGGTATATGGTTGAATAGGCCAACGAGTGCCAGATATACAGTTGCAGCGGTTTTTGGCGGTTATACAGAAGCGAGAGATGGCTTGACACCGCACGAATCTATGTGATACTATATGACTGGGGGAGCTCCAATGATACCCCGAACCCACAATTCATTTTGTTAGGAGGGAAAAGGAGTTGAAAATTAAGAACATAAGCGAGCCTCAGAAATTTTTTGAAGTTCTGAAAGAATGTAAGGGCAAAGTGGAACTGGTCACTTCGGAAGGTGACAGATTGAACCTAAAATCCACACTGTGTCAGTACATTGCGTTGACCCAAATGTTTAAGGATGCACAGATTGACGAATTGGATTTGATTGTATCTGAACCAGAAGATTTGAATCTTCTGCTAAACTATTTGGTAAGAGGCTAATACCTTTAAAATCTGAAGTCATAGTTTGGCTAAACTATGACTTTTTGTTGTTTTTGCATGGCAGTGGCATGCAGCGAAAATAAATACCCCGGGTGCTTGTAACAGAATACCCACATGGAGACACTATGGACAATACTTTTGATGCGACAAACAAGGGAGATGCACAGAGCAAGGCAACGTTTATTGTGCAAATACAGTACAGGCAAAATGCAACATGGCAGGGGCAAATTGTTTGGAAAGAGAAAGACGAAACAAAGAAGTTTAGAAGCGAGTTGGAGCTGATAAAATTAATAGACAGCGCAGCGCGAGACAACGCACAGGATGGCAATATGTAATGCCAGTGAAAGGTCGGTTGTTTTTATATGGATATTAATACAAGAATAGAGCTAAACAATGGCACGTCTATTCCCCAATTTGGATTTGGCGTGTGGCAGGCAGAAGACGGTATGGAAGCCAAACAGGCTATGCTTTGGGCTTTTGAGGCGGGATACCGCCACATAGATACTGCTGCTGCATATTACAATGAGCGTAGTGTAGGCGAGGCGGTGAAGGAAAGTGGAATACCGCGCGAGCAGCTATATATAACCACCAAGCTTTGGAATCAGGATGTGCGTGATGGTGTTGCTTTGCAAGCATTTGATGACAGCATGGATAAACTGGATATGGAGTATGTGGATTTGTACTTAATTCATTGGCCGGTGGATGGTTTTGAAAAGGCGTGGAAAGATATGGAGCAGATTTATAAAAGCGGCCGAGCCAAAGCGATTGGCCTCAGCAACTTTAAGGTGCATCATTTAGAGCGCATATTGGAAATTGGTGAGGTGATTCCGGCAGTGAACCAAATGGAATTCAACCCACAAATGCAGGACAATGATATTCTAAACCTATGCCGTGAAAAAAACATTGCATTCGAAGCGTGGAGCCCGCTGGGCAGTGGCCAAATGCCCAAAGAAAAAATGGATGCGGCAGCAAAGATAGGCGCTAAATATGGAAAAACTGGCCAACAGGCAATTTTGCGGTGGATATTGCAAAAAGGCATTATTGTATTCCCAAAATCGGTGCATAAGGATAGAATTTATGAGAATGCGAATATATTTGACTTTGCATTGAGTCCCGAAGACATGCAGGCATTTGATAACATGAACGAGAGCAAGCGCACAGGACCAGACCCGGATCATGTGGATTTTTGAGAAAAAGACGATAAAGTATTGCGTAAAAAGTTTGTTGCAAGAGCCGTAATGAAAAAAACGGCTCTTGTTTTTTGTGTTTGACGCGAAGCGCAAATCAACAAGCCCGTCGCAAGCAGCGGGGTATTGACCCTAATGTGTAATAAAAAAACCCGCTTATCATACGGGTTTTTGTGGCTGGGGTAGCAGGATTTGAACCTACGAGTGCGGGAGTCAAAGTCCCGTGCCTTACCGCTTGGCTATACCCCAATGGGGTGAGTGATGGGATTCGAACCCACGGCCTCCAGGGCCACAACCTGGCGCTCTAACCTACTGAGCTACACCCACCATGCATGTTTGCGCAACTGGTTTTTTATACCTGCGCTTTGTCATACCGTCATATTTTATCCTATTTTACCTATCACGTCAATACGATTGCCGTTATTTGATGTGAAATATCCGTCGCGCAGTCATTTTAGGCCTGTAGCATTGGATTGTAACAAAAGTTTATCGCATAAAATTTTTGCAAGATAAATGAATTGCGTGTGTAGAATGAAGAGAAAGCAGAACGCAAAAACTCCTATTTCAGGGTATCTTCAGACGGCAAAAGAGTGAAATGCTTTTGAGAGGGTATCACCCTGATATCAAACGTATAATCTTCCCCGAAAATAAGCTCAAGCTCTACTTCGGTTGTTTCGTTATGCTCTGCAACAGCAAATGTTAAAGAAATAGATAAATCTTTTGTTTTTTTGGATTCGCCTACAAATTTTATCTTTTCTATTTTTTCGTTATCATAAAAATATGCTCTTTGCATGAGGACACCTCCTAAATAATTTTACTCTTACATCATAATGCATTTATTTGTCGCAAACTATATCCATTTGGGTAATAAAAAAATAAAAAAAATGAAATTTGTATCATTTGTTCACAAAGGCTGCTGGTGAGCATACAAAAAATATATAAAAAAGTGGGTTTTATGCTCCCCCAAAAAAACGATAATTAAAAATATTGGCATGAAAAAGGATAGGGCGATGCCAACGCCCTATTTCTGTGTGGTATTTTCTAAGGCACCTTGAAACATTACATCGGCATCTTTACACAAATGCTGAATGGCAGTGCGCCCTGTAGATACAGCTACAGGCATACCGCCTGGCTGCATCATGCGTTGGCCTGCAAAGTATAGACCCGATATGGATTCCGGCTTTATTTTATACTGCGTTCTCTTCTGATGAGGAGGTACAATGCTCATCCAAGAGCCTTTGTAAGAGCCGCAGTAGCGTTCGTAAGTGAGTGGCGTTGCAACATCTGTAACGGTTACCTTGTTTGTTGTTTGCGGAAATGTTTCATTCAAACGGTTTATCACCATGTCTGCAAGTTCTTTTTTCTTTTGCTGGTAGCTGCCATCTTCCTTTGCCTGTTTCCAGTAGTTATACATGTCGTATGTGAAAACTGTGGTGAGTGCAGTGCAGCCCTCTGGCGCATATCCCTTAAAGCTTGCGTAATTATTTAAATATAGGAAATCGGACGTTACTCCTGCAAGTTCCATGGGTTTCTCTAGGGGCAATACAAGATTTTCTGGAATATTGGAAAAATCGGCCTCTACACCAAGGCAAACAAAAGTATCCAGACAGGGAATTGTGTTTTGGCGCATGGCATTCATCCAAGGTTCGTGAAGCGGCTTTTCAAATAAAGTGTCTATTGCGGCAAGCGTATCCACAGTTACAATTACCGCATCTGCGGGTATTTGCTGATGAGCCACCACCACGCCTTTGGCAACGCCATCCTGCAAAACAACGCGTTGTACGCGGGTGTTATATTGTATGGTGCCGCCTAACGAAATAAATCTTTCCGCCATATTGCTTGCAAGGGTAAGTGAACCACCTTCCAAATACCCATTATCGCCCGCTGCAAGGCCACTTAAGGTGAAGATTGCTGCAGCGGCATAGAAATTGGGGTCGCTTACAATGCTAAGCAAAAGAGCCTGTATTCCCTTGTGCCGAAATTGCATTGCATATTCCAAACAACTGGTGTTGCTTAATTTGGATATGCGTGGTAGCAAAGTGAGCATCTTTATTATTTGAGACATGGGAAAATTTGTTTTCTTGCGCACTTTCACGCCTTTTACATCCATCACCGGCATACCCATAGCGCCAAAACGATTTATATCACGGCACAATGTATTGATTGCATGGCTGTCTTCGGGGGAAACTGCCAGCAGATGTTTCCTCAACTTTTCTGGATTGCGATATAGGCAAATGCGCTGTGTTCCATCATCGTAAGTGAGGAATGGATCGCGGTTGTAAATCTTTGTATGGGATCCAATTGCCCCAACCTCTCTCCACAGATTGTTTAGTGGAGTTCCCGCCTTGGAACCTACCAGCCAGTGCATACCCCCTTCAAACAGGTAGCCTTTACGTTTCCAACTGGTGCAAAAGCCGCCGGGGATGCTGTGGGATTCCAGAATGGTTGCGTGAAACCCACTTTGCTGGGCATATATGCCTGCTGATAACCCTGCGATGCCGCCGCCCACTATAATAATATCTTTCATTTGTTTTTTCTCCTTATGATATCTACAATCCAGTTGCTTTCGGGCAAGGGAATGCCGGGGTTTAAACCTGCGGCTTCCGCGACACCCTGTATTGCTGTCCAAAATGCCATAGACAGTGCGTAAGCATTGCCTTCGCGTATGCTTCCATCCTTTTGCCCGGCCTCTATAACGGGAACGGTAAGTGTATAAAAATCCACGGTAATCGCCATCTCTTTGGCCTTTGGCGGAATGCCTTCGCTGTAGCATGCGTGGTTCATTAGGGCAAACATTTTGGCTACAAAAGGCATATCGCGTATCATTTGAAATATTTGTGCCGCAGCAGTTTCGAAATAAGCGATGGGGTTGCTTTTGTCCAGCATGTCCATCATCGAATTGGGTCCCTGCACGCCCATACGAATCAATTCTTCGTATAAAGCCGCTTTGGATTCAAAATAGTGAAACAGCAACCCTGTGCTCATTCCTGCTTCCGTGGCAATATTGGCAATCTTGGTTGCGGCATAGCCCTTCCGGATAAATACATCCAGTGCAGCTTCCAATATTTCCTCTCGTCTCTTTTCTTTCTGTTCTATTCTGGTAACCATATTTGTTAAATATCCATTCATTGATTATATATTCAATAAGTATAGTGGCGTTGCAAAGCGTTGTCAATATATAAAAACATTTTATGTATCGGATATAATAAAGGCTGGAAATATGCTATAATAATTTCTAAAAATATGGGTAAAGACAAGGCGTTTATGAAGAATATCTTTTTGATAGAAAACATGAGGCAAGTGCGTTCCACGTTGAATCGCTTCTTTGCAATCTTAATAATAACTGTGTTGGGAGTGGCTTTTTTTGCAGGGCTTCGTGCCACTGGACCTGCCATGCGCGAAACGGGCGAACGATTTATGAATGAGACCAACTTTATGGACATTCATTTGCTTTCCACAGTAGGATTCAATGATGATGATGTGGAGGCTGTTCGCAATGCGGCTGGTGTGGGGCAGGTTGCCCCCGGGTATTCAGTAGATGTTTTACTGAAAATGGACGAAGAAAGTCCGGCTGTTAAGTTGATTTCCATAAGCGATACGGTAAACAAACCTGAACTATTGGAAGGGCAGCTGCCGGATAAAACAGGGGAATGCCTAATAGACTCTAGCTTTGCTGCCGAATATGGATATTTAGTGGGCGACAAAGTGCAGTTTTTGTCGGGCACCAGTGATCCGTTGGAGGACTATGTGGCTACGGGAAACTATACCATAAGTGGCATAGCACGTAGCCCGCTGTTTATTTCGGAAGACAGAGGAACAAGCACGGTGGGCAGTGGCAAAACCGAGGCCTTCTTCTATATTCCTCAGCAGGACTTTACACTGGAAGTGTATACAGATGTGTACCTTACTGTGGCAGCGGCAGAAGGGCTTTTGCGCTTTGAGGACAGCTATACGGAAGTGTTGAAACCGATAGAGGAAACACTAAAGGTGCTGGGAAAGGAACGCTCTGCCATACGTTATACAGAGATAGACAAAGAAGCGCGAGTGGGGCTGGCGAATGCCAAAGTGGATGTGAAAACGGGCTACAATAAGCTGGAAAAAGCAAAAAAACAGCTGGAGGATGCCCGAAGACAACTGGATGATGCGCGAAAAAAACTGGATGATGGCAAAGCGGAATATGCGGACGGTAAGGCCGAATTTGAACAAAAAATGGCTGATGCGCGAAAAAAACTGGATGACGGCAATGCGGAATATAACACGGGATTGAAGCAATATCAGGATGGACTGAGTGAGTACGAAACGAAAAGCCAAACCGCGCAGGCCGAGTTTGCCAACGCGGAAAAACAACTGGATGATGCGCAGGCACAATATGATGCTGGTATGGCGGCGCTGGCGCAGGGCAAAGAGATGCAGCAATCCCTAATGGGGCTTTTGGCACAGGGGAACGACCCGGTGGCAATTGCCACCATTGCAGGCATAGCACAGCAAATGCAGGGAACGCAACCAGAACTGGCGGCGGTGTTGGCAGCATATGCACAGACCCCGGACGACCCGGCGGCAGCGGCTACGGCAAAGGCGGCGGTGGAGCAGTTTGGGGCAGCATTATCTAAAAATGAGGAAGAACTGACTGCGGCAAAAACTAAAATTGACAATGGTCGCGCTGCAATAGAGGCGGGCAAGGCGGAACTGGCGGCGGCAAAGACGCAGCTGGATGAAGCAAAAGCGCAGTTGGATGAAGCAAAACGAAAACTGGCAAAAGGCGAAAGTGAGCTGGCAGATGGACGCGCAGAAGGGCAGCAAAAGCTAGACGATGCTGCAAAAGAAATAGCCGATGGAGAAACAGAGCTTGCGGATGGCGAGAAGAAATATGAAGATGGACTGAGAAAGTATGAGGAAGAACGAGCCGATGCATTGGTGGATCTGCAAGAAGGCGAGCAGGAAATAGCGGATGGCGAGAAAGACCTTGCTTCTTTTGAAAAGCCGGAATGGTTTGTTCTGAACAACGAGACAAACGCGGGCTTTGTATCTTACAAGCAAGACACACACCGTTTGGATGCAATAGGGGCGGTGATTCCTGTGTTCTTCTTTATGCTGGCGGTGTTTGTGACAATGACCTCTATGACACGCCTGGTGGAGAGTGACCGAGCCTACATAGGCACGGTGAAGGCGCTGGGCTTTGGGGATGGCGCAATTGCGATGCGGTATTTGCTATATGCATTTACAGCGTCCTTTATTGGTGGATTGCTGGGGCTTTTCGTGGGCTATAGCGTATTGCCACCCCTGATATTTGACGCATATAAAATGATGTATACGTTGCCGGAGTTGCAATCGGATTTTCCGGTGGCTTTGTCCTTTGTTTCTGTGGCACTGGCAGTGGTTTGTGCCACATTGCCGGCATACATTGTGTGCCTGAATTCCGTACATGAAAAACCCTCCGAGCTGATGCGCGCGGAAGCGCCAAAGGATGGGAAGCGTATTTTGATGGAGCGTATTACACCGCTGTGGAAGCGGCTTAGCTTTATGCAAAAGGTAACCATTCGAAATATTTTCCGCTATAAAAAGCGTTTGTTTATGACGTTGATTGGCGTGGCAGGGTGCACCGCGCTGATGTTTACCGGATTTGCCATAAAAGATGCAATCTCAACCATTGTGCCAAGGCAATACGATGCTATTTTTACTTACGATATGCAGGTGGGATATGGCGGTGAAGAAGATGACAACTATGCCGCCGCTATGGATGCCGTGGCAAACAGCCCAGAAGTGGAAAGCCAGCTAAAAACAAAGCAACTGGCGGTGGATGCCATAAGCGATGATGTGTTGAAATCTACAATGCTGGTGGTGCCGGAAGATGCTGCCGCGCTGGGTGAGTTTATTTATTTGCGAGAAAGAAATTCTGCCAAACACATTTCTCTTACCGATGACAGTGTGGTGATATCCGAAAAGTTGGCAGATCTTTTGGATGTGAAAAAGGGCGATGCCATACTGCTGCGTGATTCGGACGCAAATGAGGTGGAAGTTACGGTGGGCGGCATTAACGAGAATTATTTGGGGCACTATGTATATATGTCGAAACATTTATATGAAACTTCGTTTAACGATACGTTCCAGCCCAATCAGGGTTTGTATCATGTGACAGGCTTGGATGAAACAAGGGCGGAGGAGCAACTTTCCTATCATTTGATGGAGATAGATGATGTGAGCACAGTTTCCTTTATTTCGGATGCACGAGCCAGCATGCAAAAAACAATAGACGCACTGTATATTATAGTGTTGGTACTGGTCATTTCTGCGGCAGCGCTCATTTTTGTGGTGCTGTTTAGCTTGATAAGCATTAATATTGAAGAACGCGGCAGGGAACTGGCCACCATAAAGGTGCTGGGATTTTACGACAAAGAACTTTCCTCTTATATTTACCGTGAAAGCAATATATTAACCATTGTGGGAATACTGGCGGGCATGGTGCTGGGGGTGCTGCTGCAAAGGTTTATACTTACCACAATGGAAACTAATTTTATGATGTTTAGCCGTGATATTTTGTGGCAGAGCTATGTGTTTTCTGCTGGGCTCACAGGCTTCTTTGCATTTATTGTGAATATAATGATGCGGCGGCACTTCAAATTCATAGATATGATATCCTCTTTAAAAAGCGTAGAGTGAAGAACGCAGAGCAAAATATGGAAGCGTTATGGCAAATGTATGTTTTTATACTATACATTTCCAAATGAAATCGGTATAATTGTATATATAGGTCTATCATGCCAATTCTTAATGAGAAAGCTGTTAGCATCAGGCTTCTGATTTTGTATAAGTTGCTTAAAAAATACGGCGTGCAATTTTTGATGGAATGAAGCAGGGCAGGCCATATACCTACTTTTTTTGTGACGGACATTCGAAGCGCAACGTCATGTGGCACATACAAAATTTGTTTTTTACAATAGAGAGTCATTTGGGGTTGGTTTAGAATAGCAAAATAATAGTGATAAATACTATATGGAGGGTTCTGATTATGAAACTTGATTTTAATAATATGTTGGACAGTATGGTGGGTGAACATGGTATTTCAGTACAGGATATAGAAACCATGCTTTCTAGAATACCGGAAGTTCACGAGGGTATGGAAAAAAAGAAAAGCCAAATGGCATGGCGGGCACTGCCATACAATCAGGATGAACTGATTGAAGATATGGTGAAAGAAGCAAAGCGGATTAACAAAGACTTTGACAACTTTGTGGTGTTTGGCATTGGCGGTAGCGCACTGGGCTCGAAAGCGCTGTTTACAGGTACAAAGCATTTGAAATACAATGAACTGACCAAAGCCAAGCGAGGGGGCGCGCGCTTTTACGTGTTGGACAATGTGGATCCGGATGGCATGAATGCGTTGCTGGATGTAATTGACCCTAAAAAGACATGCTTTCATGTGATTACCAAAAGCGGGAATACGGTGGAAACGATGTCTCAGCTGATGATTGCCTTGGGAATGCTGGAAAAAGCGGTTGGTAAGGAAAAACTGAAAGAAAATATTATACTGACAACGGACAAAGAAAAAGGAATTTTGAAAAAAATATCCACGCAGTATGGCTTTAAAACGTACACAGTGCCCGATGGTGTGGGTGGAAGATTTTCGGTATTGTGCCCTGTGGGGCTGCTTTCGGCAGCGGTGCTGAATATAGATATTAAGCAACTGATGGATGGCGCAAAGGCAATGGATGCCGCCTGCACACAGGAAGATGTATGGAAAAACCCAGCCTATATGTACGCAACCTTAATGAGCATTGCTATGGCGAATAATGCCAATATATCTGTAATGATGCCCTACGCGGATGGATTGCTAAACATGGCGGAGTGGTATGCACAGCTTTGGGCGGAATCGCTAGGCAAAATGTATGGCAATGGCGGAGGGGTGGTGCACTGTGGACAAACGCCCGTTCGTGCATTGGGTGTAACAGACCAACATTCGCAAATTCAGCTGTATACCGAGGGGCCGTTTGATAAAGTGGTTGCCTTCATAGATGTGGAAGAGTTTAATACCAACGTAACGATACCCAAATCCAGCATTGACATGATGGATGCAGCCTATTTGGAAGGGCAAACGCTGAACAAACTGATTGCTGCGGAAATGCGTGCAACAGAATATGCTGTAACGCAGGCGGGTAAAATGAATATGCGCATTACCATAGAGAAAATGGATGCTTATTCCATAGGTCAGCTATTTTTCTTCTTTGAAATGGCAACAGCGGCGGCGGGTGAAATTTTGAAAATAGATGCATTTGACCAACCTGGCGTGGAAGCTGGCAAAATTGCCACATTTGCATTGATGGGTCGTGAAGGCTATGAAAAGCAAGCCAAGGAACTGAGCCAGGCAGGCGCCACAAATTCGGACTATATATATAGCATATGAAACAGCATTTCAGCATGGCACAAGTACTGACGATAGGTGCTGCTGAGCTTCCATTCGGTCGGGATATTGCGAAAGGTGTGCTATAGTGAATATTGAAAAATATGTACGTGATGTAGATATTTATTTGTTTAATACCGGCGAAGCGCAAGCTGCGTATGAGCTTTTCGGTTGCCATTATTTGCCCAAAATAGGGATGCATCGCTTCTGCGTTTGGGCGCCCAATGCCCGTGTTGTAAGTGTGGTGGGGGATTTTAACCAGTGGGACAGAAAGGCAACGCCCATGACACTCTACAAAAATGGAGTGTGGGTGGCCTTTGTAGAAGGCTTGGTGGATGGGGAGAATTACAAATATTTTGTGCATGGCTACGATGGCAGCGTGATACTGAAGGCCGACCCCTTTGCATTCCACAGTGAAACGCGACCGGGCAATGCATCCAAAGTATGGAACATAAATGATTACGAATGGCACGATCATACATTTATGGAGCAACGCACACGAAAGGATGTTCAGCGTTCTGCGATATCCATATACGAGCTGCACATTGGCTCTTGGCGCACCAAAGAGGGATACCTTTTTCCCAGCTATCGCGAAGTTGCGGATGAACTGTGCGAGTATGTTTCGGAAATGGGATATACGCATGTGGAACTGCTGCCGGTAACGGAATTTCCATACGATGCTTCTTGGGGCTATCAGGTAACTGGCTTTTATGCGGTGACTTCCCGATATGGCACCCCACAGGATTTTATGTACTTTGTGGATAAGCTTCATTCCAAAGGGATTGGTGTGATTATGGACTGGGTGCCTGCGCATTTCCCACGGGATGAACACGGTCTGGCACGCTTTGATGGTACGTGGCTTTACGAACACTCCAATTGCGTGCAACGAGAGCATCCGCAGTGGGGCACCTATATTTTTAACTATAGTCGCCCGGAGGTGCAGAGCTTTCTGGTATCCAATGCGGTATTTTTTCTGGAAAAATACCATGTGGATGGGTTACGCATTGATGCGGTTACTTCCATGTTGTATTTAGATTATGCGCGGGATGGATATTATGTACCCAATGAAGAAGGCGGCAATGTGGACATAGGCGCGGTGGAATTGTTGAAGAAATTGAACAGTGTGGTGCTTACACGGTATGCAGGCGCTATGACCATTGCAGAGGAATCCACATCCTATCCCATGGTTACGCAGCCGCCTAAAAGCGGTGGCCTAGGTTTTACATTCAAATGGAATATGGGTTTTATGCACGATACACTTAAATATATGAGCATGGACCCGTATTTCAGACAATTTGAGCACAATAAAATGACTTTTTCCCTGCACTATGCTTTTACAGAAAATTTTATTCTTGCTTATTCGCACGATGAAGTGGTGCATGGCAAGCTTTCCATGATAAACAAAATGAGTGGCGATTACTGGCAAAAATTTGCTTCGTTGCGTACCTTATATGGCTTTATGTTTGCGCATCCGGGTAAAAAGCTGATGTTTATGGGAGATGAGTTTGCACAATTTATAGAGTGGGATTTTGCAAAACAATTGGATTGGTTTTTGCTGGAGTATGAGTCTCACAGGGGTATGCAACACTTTGTGAAAAAATTAAACAAGGTGTATAGGAAACATTCGGCTCTTTACGAGATGGACGACAGCTGGGATGGGTTTGCATGGCTAAACCCAGATGACAATGGATATAGTATTTATGCATTTTTGAGAAATAGCGAGGAGAGCCATGTGGTTTGTATCACCAATTTTACAGCAATTACACGTGAGAACTATGTTGTGGCAATGCCTGGCCCTGGCAGCTTGAAGCTGATATTAAATAGCGATAGCGAAAAATATGGCGGGTCGGGAGTGGAAGCCATGCAAACAGTTTATGCTAAGGCTATGGAGGTAAACGGATTTCAACATGGCGCAATGGTGAAAGTGCCGCCGCTGGCAGTGCTTTATTACGAATACATACCCCATGTGAATAGAACCAACGAGAGGAGTGATAGGCATGATTAACAAGAAGAAATGTGTGGCAATGTTGCTGGCTGGCGGGCAGGGCAGCAGGCTGGGTGTTCTTACCAAACATCGGGCAAAGCCGGCAGTACCCTATGGCGGAAAGTATAGGATAATAGATTTCCCGCTTTCCAACTGCATTCATTCGGGTATTGATACGGTGGGAGTGCTAACACAATACGAGCCCCTAGAATTGAATGCCTATATTGGTACGGGATCGCCTTGGGATTTGGATGGTATGACGGGTGGTGCATTTGTTCTGCCGCCTTATGTGAAGGGGGAGCGGGGCGAGTGGTACTCGGGAACAGCCAATGCAATCTTTCAGAATTTTTATTTTATAGATCGCTATGATCCGGAGTATCTGCTGGTGTTGTCGGGAGATCACATTTATAAAATGGACTATAGCAATATGATTTATGCGCACCAGAAAAAACAAGCGGATGCTACGATTGCAGTTATTCGTGTGCCTATGGAGGAAGCTTCGCGGTTTGGCATAATGAATACCGCAGATGACCTGCGCATTATAGATTTTGAAGAGAAACCCAAAAAGCCGAAAAATGATATGGCCTCTATGGGAGTATACGTTTTTAACTGGAAGAAGATAAAGGAATACCTAATTGCAGATTCCAAAGATGAAAAATCTAACAATGATTTTGGTAAAAATATTATACCCAAAATGCTGCGACAGGGGGAGAAGCTATATGCGTATCCGTTTGAGGGCTATTGGAAGGATGTGGGAACTATCTTTTCGCTGTGGGAAGCGAATATGGAGCTATTGCAGGAGCAACCCGCTTTGGATCTTTATGAGGAATCGTGGCGTATTTTTTCCAGAAACCCCAATATGCCACCGCACTTTGTACATAAGGATGCAACAATAAAGAACAGCTTGGTTTCGGAAGGTTGCTATATCTATGGTATGGTAGAGAACAGTGTGTTGTCGGCGGGGGTAACAGTGGAGCCGGGTGCCGTGGTGCGTGATAGCATAGTGATGCAGCGCAGCACCATAAAAAGCGGCAGCAAGGTAATTATGAGTATTGTGGATGAAGACGTGCATGTGGGTAAAGATTGCGTTGTGGGCGGCGGTGGCGAAATAACCGTTGTGGGCGGCAACGTAACCATTCGTGACACCGTGGTGATAGAGCCAGGGGAGGCTGTGGCGGCAAATCGTACAGTGACAGCCCGGAAAACAGAAGGAGGTGGGCACAAGTGATTAGGGATGCATTTGGACTAATTTATGCAGGCGAACAAAATATTAATTTACGTGAACTGGTGTACCTGCGAACGATAGGTGCTTTGCCCGTGGGTGGAAGATACCGCACCATTGACTTTGTGCTCTCGAATATGGTGAATACCGGCATACGAAATGTGGGCGTGATTGCGCAGCGCAGTTACCATTCGCTTATGGATCATCTGGGCTCGGGCAAGGAATGGGATCTTTCCCGTAAAAACGATGGCTTGTTTATCTTGCCGCCTTATTCCAGCAGCGAAAATATGGGTGCCTACCGCGGCGTGGTGGATGCCATAAAAGGTGTGATGGACTATATACGGCGAACCAAGCAACAATACTGCATATTCTCGGGGTCGTACACCATATACAGCCGTGCGTATGATGATGCGCTGAAGTACCATATAGACAACGGGGCAGACATTACCATGTTGTACAACCGGGAAGAAGCCGATTACTTCAAGGGAGAACGCTATAAAGATGTGCGCTTGCACTTGAATGAAGAGGGTAGGTTGATTGATTTGGAAATCAATTCTCCACTTACAGATTCTAAGCTGGTGAGCATGGATACCTATATTATTCGCAAGGAACTGCTGGAATTTTTGGTAGAGGATTGCGCTTCTCGTGGGAAATACAACTTTATATCCGATTTGCTGATGAATAACCTGAATCGAATTAAGATTATGGGGTATGAACACAAAGGATATGTGGGGCGTTTGCACTCTGTGGCATCCTATTTCAAGTTGAATATGGACTTTTTGGATGTGAATGTGCAAAAGGATCTTTTCTACAATGAAGCACAGGTGTATACCAAAATAAAAGACGAAGTGCCTGCGAAGTACTCTAAAACAGCAAATGTGAAAAATTCACTGGTTGCCAATGGCTGCATTATTGAAGGTGAAGTGGAAAACAGTATTTTGTTCCGCGGCGTATATGTGGGCAAGGGCGCAAAAGTGAAGAACTGCATTATAATGCAAAACAGCGAGATATACAACAATGCCAACTTGGAATATGTGATATTGGATAAATCTGTAAACATACGGCAGGGACGCAGGCTGATAGGAGATAAAGTGTTCCCGGTTACAATTCGGAAGGGGGCGATTGTGTGAGCAAAATGAAAGTGTTGATTGTTGCAGCGGAGGGCATGCCTTTTGTAAAAACAGGCGGTTTGGCAGATGTAATGGGCATTTTGCCCAAAGAGCTGTACAAGCTGGGGCTGAATGTTGCGGTGATGCTGCCCAAACACCATGCTGTAAAGGAAAAGTATCAGAATCAACTGGAACTTGTGGCGTCTATGTATGTAAAAATGGGATGGCGCAACCAATACATAGGCCTAGAAAAACTGACAATGGATGGCATAGAGTATTTCTTTATAGACAATGAATACTATTTTGGTGGCTCTGTTTACAAAGGTGGCGAGGCAGAGGCAGAGCAGTATATGTATTTCTGCCGTGCGGTGCTGGAGGTGCTGCCGTTTGTAGGTTTTATTCCAGATGTAATTCATGTGAATGACTGGCATACTGCTATGATACCTATGCTACTGAAAATGCAGTACACGGATAGAGCACAGGGAGATATAAAAACTGTATTTACCATACACAACTTGCAGTACCAGGGGCAAATGTCCTTTGGGCTGTTGGCAGATATGCTGGGCATAGCTACAGAATACTATGTTTCGGACTATATAGAGGCATATGGACAAGCCAATATGATGAAAGCCGCACTGGTATTTGCAGATAAAATTACCACAGTTAGCCCCACTTATGCCAAAGAGATTTTGGATTCCTTTTATGGGCGCGGCATGGAAGGCGTGCTGAATATGCGCAGGGATGACCTTGTGGGCATTATAAATGGTATAGATACGGATGAATTCAACCCGCTGACCGATAAGCTGATTTCCTATAATTATAGCGAGGATAGTATTTCTGGCAAGTTTAAAAACAAGGTGGCTTTGATAGAGGAAATGCACCTTACCGTGGAATCTGGAACCCCTATTATTGGCATGGTAACGCGTATGACAGAGCAGAAGGGACTGGATTTGGTTCTTGCGGTGCTGGAAGAGGCACTACAGGAAGATGTGGCCTTTGTTATTTTGGGCAGTGGCGATAGGCGTTACGAGGAATATTTTGAATATATTTCCGGAAAATATGCGGGCAAAGCCAATGCGTACATAGGGTATAGTGAGGCGCTGGCACATAAAATTTACGCGGGTATAGATATGTTGCTGATGCCTTCTTTATTTGAACCCTGTGGCCTTTCGCAAATGATTGCGCAGGCGTATGGCACACTTCCCATTGTGCGTGAAACGGGTGGGCTGGTGGATACGGTGCAGTCCTACAATGCATTTACGGGAGAGGGCAATGGCTTTTCTTTTTCAAACTACAATGCGCATGATATGCTGAATGTGATGAGGCTGGCACTGGATGTTTATAAAAAGACAGAGGTGTGGCCAGGATTGGTGAAAAACGCCTTGCTGCTGGACAACAGCTTCAAAAAACCAGCGATAGAATATCAAAAATTGTATGAAAGCCTTGTGAAATAGACCAAAAACGCCTTGCGACCGCAAGGCGTTTTTCTGTTGTGGGATATCAGCCCAATACCTTGCCGTAAATGCGCAAGTCGTCATCTGGCGTAATGGCTATGGGTTTGTAGCTTGTGTTTAATGAGACCAAAGAGTTTCCTATTAATTTTTTGCAGTAGGCATCCCCATTCAACATAAAAATACCAGTTTCATTTTCTTCCAAAGTGGGTTGTTGCTTTACATAAACCACTTGGTTATTTACAAAACGCGGTATCATACTATCCCCAGATATGCGCACCGCAAAGGTGGCATCTGGCGGTACAGTGCTGTCGGCCTCTATTAGCTCGTAGGCATCATTGTCCAAAAATTGGCCGCTACCTGCCGATACCGGCATATGGTACAAGGGTATGGTGCGGATGGGGTGTTGAGGCAGTACGGATTGCCTGCTGGAAAATGCTTTGTTTGTAGATAGCAGTGCGGTATATTCTGCCACGCGGCGCTTCCCCTCGGCATTTAGCGCTGCCAGTGCATCGGTAGCTTTGGCATTGCAAAACACTGCCAGCACATCCCGAATGCCATACAACTCGCAAAGCAACAAAAATTGGCGTGCATCGGGCGTGGTGGAGCCATTTTCCCATTTGCTTACGGCTTTGTGGGTAAGTGGAGCGCCATGCTCGCTTAAATAGCCTGCTACTTGCGCTTGCGTATAGTTGTGGTCTTTTCTCAATTTAAATAAAGTTTGTGAAAAAGTCATAGCCTATATCCTTTCATACGATCTGCCGGTACTATTCTGAGAGCAAATAGTGCAATCTATCTCTTTTAATTCAGTATAAACCCTTTCTTGCTATAACACAATGAAAATTCTCTTAAAAAGAGAAAAAACAACTTTACATCTCTAAAAAAGGGATGTAATATATATTTAAACTCTTTTTAAGAGAATTGCTGTTTGGCAGAATAGGGGAGGAACACACTACTTTGGCAAAAACAAAGCAAGACAGAGTGATATACCATATAGATTGCAATGGATTTTTTGCCAGTGTGGAAGAGAGCCTAAACCCCGAGCTGAGGAAGGTACCCATGGCAGTGTGTGGAGACCCGCAAAGCCGCCACGGTATTATACTTGCAAAAAATGAGTTGGCGAAAGCCTATCACATAAAAACAGCAGAGACCATTTGGCAGGCAAAGAAAAAGTGCCCCCATTTGCTATTGGTACCAGTGCGACACAATCTTTACGGAAAATATTGCGAGCGCATTAACGCGATTTATGGGCAATATACCGCTCGGGTAGAGCGTTTTGGCATAGATGAAAGCTTCTTGGATGTTACGGGAAGCCTGCACCTGTTTGGCGGGGACAAAATGGCGCTGGCGCATGAAATACGCAAGCGTGTGCCGCGGGAAACAGGTGTTTCGGTTTCGGTGGGGGTATCGTTTAATAAAATATTTGCAAAGCTGGCCAGCGATATGAAAAAGCCCAATGCTGTTACCCTGCTGGATAGGCTGAATTTTAGAGAAATAGCATGGCCATTGCCAGCTTCCTCGCTTTTGATGGTGGGAAGGTCGACAGAAAAAACATTGCATTCTATGCGTATTCATACAATTGGAGACTTGGCCAATGCCAGTGAAACTGCATTGCGCAGGCGGTTTGGGAAAATGGGAGAGCAGCTTTATGCTTATGCGAATGGCAGAGATGAAAGCCCTGTACAATATGCCGATGTTTCGGAAGCCCCGCGCTCTGTAGGCAATGGACTCACCTTTCGCAGAAATCTGGTAACGCAGGAGGATATTGTGGTAGCAGTGACTGCGCTTTCAGATCGTGTAGCCACGCGCCTTAGGCGGTTGGGGCTGAAAGCCACAGTGGCACAGGTTACAATAAAGGATACAAATATGAAGGTGATAACGCGGCAAAAAACGTTGGAATACCCCAGCTGTTCCTTGGCAGATATTGTGCGTGCGGCAATGGAACTGATTACAACATCGTGGAAAATAGGCGTGCCCATACGCATGATTACCATAACGGTGCAAAAGCTGATAGCCGGCTGTGAAGTTTGTGAGCAAATGTCCTTTTTTCATGAACCTGAGCAATTGCAAAACAGAGCGCGGCGTGAGCAGCTGGAACGGGCAATAGATTATTTGCGGTGTAGATATGGCAAGCACAGCGTGCTTTACGGTTGTGTGATGCATAACGATTTAGGCATTTGTGGTAGCAGCATACGGGATGATTAACAACATAACAAAACAGGAGAAAACCCAATGGATAAAAAGGTATATGTAGATGTAAGGGCATTTTTTGACAAAGAGGGAATGATTGTGCCCTTGAGCCTGCGGTGGGAAGATGGCTGCGAGTATGACATAGACAGGGTAATGGATGTGTGCCCTGCCATGAGTGCAAAAGCGGGTGGTGGTGGCATGCGCTACACCATTTGCATAGGGCAAACCAGAACATTTCTGTTTAAAGAGGAAGACCGATGGTTTGTGGAGCGGCGGTAGCAAGGGCTATTGGTACAGCAGATAAGTAAACTGATACAGTAGGTAAGGGATAGGATTTAAGAAAAAATTAGAAACAAAAACAATTATGATATAAATCAACGCTTCATGCGGCAGCGCATCTTGGGGCAAACGCCACTTTGCGGCATGCTGGGGTATTTTCAAGAAAATGAGCTGATAGAGCAAAAAACCCACGAAGGCACCTAAGGTGTTCATAATTAGGTCGTCTATATCTGTTGAGCGGTAGTTGAATAGCTGGCTGCATTCTATAGCAAGTGAAAAAAGAAAACCTGCCAGTACGGTTTTGTGTAGCTTGTTGTATGCCACAAACAGCATTGGCAAAAGAAAGCCAAACGGTAGAAACATTACCATATTGGTTATTAAGCCAAACATATCTCCATAGACAAAGGGGATTAGATTGATTTGAGAAGGATTGATGCTATTTTGAACATCAATCTCATTGATTGTAGTAACACCGGTGATTGTAAGTATGCATGCCAATAAAATACAGAATAAGTATATGCCTACAATATGCAGTAAAGGCGTGGAGATACGCTTTTTTAATAACAACTTTTTGGAGTAAACCTGATACATTGCAATAAAAGGGAGTGGTAAAATTAGCTTGAACAAAACTATTGTAAAAGAGTAGGGCATGATAACCTCTCATTCTATCGAACTATCGAATATTTAATCGTATATTAAGGATATAAGAAAAAAATGAAGTAAAGCGCTAGGAAATATGAATGTTTTCTTAAGAACGTCTTTATGCTGCAAAACTTTATGGTATACTACTTATTCCAGATAGAAAAGGCCGCGTCAGACGCAAGTTTTACAATGAGAAGCGCGAGGTTGAAATGAACAATCAATATTCATATAAAAAAATGAGTGCGGAAGACCGTGCTATTATAGTTCTTTCTATTCATTACACATTGGAACTGCGAAAATCTGTTACGGCGAAGGCGGAGGAATTGCAGGCCATTGCCGAAGAACTTTTTCAGCAACAGCCCAAAATTGCGCCATGTGATATCCCATTGCTATATGGTATTGTAAGAGACTTCTACTGTAGCCTGGTGCTGGAGGGAAACCGACCAGATAGCGAAGCTGCCAGTAAAGGCATTTACCAAGAAGTAGTAGACCAGTGCAAACAGCTGATGCATAAAATGGAAGACTACTGCCAACTGCACAGGATTGACTTAACCAGTAGTCTTCGACATTAAATTTTTATGAAAAAAGAAAAAACTCGGCTATAAGAAAATAGCCTAACATAGTGGGCGTGTATCAATATATTCTGCTGTCTGCGCCGGCGGCCCACATATCTGCATTCGCGCCCAGTTTTTCCTTTAACGGCTGAGTGAGTAGGCTCATTTTTTTTGCAATTTCGGGTGGCAACTCAACATCCAAACATTTTAAATTTTCACGCAGCAACTGCGGTGTGGTTGCGCCAGTTAGAATACTGGCTACTGCAGGTTGGGCAAATAACCATGCAAGTGCAGCAGGTACAAGTTCGATATTTTCTTTGTTGCAAAGTGCTTTTAGTTCGCGTAATGCTTCGAACAAAAGAACATCTGCCCCGGGCTGAAATAAACGCAAAACCTTTAGGTTGTCGGGCGCTTGCGCAGCGCTATCGTATGCACCGCTTAACAGCCCCTGTGCCAATGTGCTGTAGCACAGTATACCCATGCCATGTTTGGCTGTTTCTTGCTGGATACCAAACTCTATTGCACGCCAGAGCAAACTGTACGGAAGCTGATTGAGCTCTATTTGGGAAATAATGCCCAGTTGCTCTAGCTTGCGAATGGATTCAATACCAAAGTTGCTTATGCCAATACTACGTATTTTGCCCTGTGCTTTCAATTTCTCCATTGCGCCAAAGGTCTCTTCAAAGGGAATTTCTTTGCTGGCAAAATGGGGCGAAAATAGATCAATATAGTCGGTGCCCATTCGCTTTAAACTTTCCTCGCAACTGGCAATCAGTTCTTTTTCGCCCAGTTTATCCAAATAGACTTTTGTAGAAACAATAAACTGACTGCGTCTGCCTTGCATGGCCTTTCCCAACAAACGTTCGGATTCTCCATTGTTGTAAGACTCTGCAGAATCGAACAAGTTGATGCCCAACTCCAATGCCAAATCAATCGTATGAAAAGACTGTGTGTCGTCCTTTTTGTTTGCCCAATAATCGCCACCGCCAAAAGCCCATGTGCCAAGTGAAACCACAGATAGTTTCATGCCGCTATTTTTTAATGTTATATATTTCATGTCTTTTATCCTCCGTTCATGCATATTTCAATTTATACACTGTGAATAAACGAAAGAGCATAAAATAAACAAGTATCTGCATTTTCAAAATCTGAATACGCAGATAGAAAAGCTGGATTTTGAAGTCTTTTCTATCTGGAAGCAGTATGGTTTGGCCGAAGATGTAGCATTGAAGCCTGAAATGTTTTTTTGAGATTCAATATTATTCTGGAGAAATAAGTAGTGCTCGTACACCGTTCATAATCATTAGGTCTGTAATGGCGGCCATTTCCTCGGGCGTTTCCTTCATGCCGCTGCCCAACCATTCTTCAAACATACCAATACAACCAGAGATAAAAAATGCATAAAAATAATCAAAGAATTTTGTGCTCTTGGCATTGTAAATTTCCAGCCAGTAATATAGGCAACGGTCACGCACCAAATCCTTTAGTTTGTTTACAAAAGTCATGTCGCCATTTGGCCCCAACAGCGCAATGCAAAGATCGGCATTTTCTGCAAGGAAGTTGAATACATCGGCCAGTATGGGGTCTGGAGATTCGCCATTGGATTTGGAAATACGTAACTTTACAATATCATTAAATTCTTCGAACATTTCAGTTTCGATCTGTTCTATCATATCGTAAATATCTTTATAATACAGATAAAAAGTACCGCGATTGATATCCACCATATCTGCCAGCTCGCGAACCGTTATATTTTTTAATGGCTTTTCTTTCATCAGCTCGGTAAGACCATCGCGCAATTTTATTTTTGTTTTTCGTACACTTCTGTTACTGCCCCTTGGGTTCAAAAAAATCACTCCTAAATTAACATATTTTAAAATTATGTTGAGAAATCAACTATAGATTTTAAATTGACGATTGCAAATCTCGACATAATCCGTATGATGTATATAGTAGTTGATAAATCAACAGTTGTAAATGTTTATTTGCAAACGCTTGTGGTGCTTGATAAATAAACTACAAGATATTGTAATGGAAGCGGGTTGGCTGGTGAGAAGATGCATTGGCAGACTGAGCAGTTAATCTGAAAAGTGAAGGATCGAAATGTTGGAACGGAGGTAATAGTTTTATGGCAGTAAAAAGTTCTATTAAAAGCGTGGGTGCAAATGCTGCATTTTCGGCAGCGTTTAAGTATTTGGAAAAAGACCCTGTAAAAAACTTTCCCAAACTGATGAAGTGGGCGGATACTTTTACAAAGGGGAACGATTGGAATAAAGCAGTAAACAGATTTTCGGATTGGTACGAGGAAGAGACATGGCAGGGAGTGCTTATTAAGCGTGTGTTAAACGACCTAGACCCACACTATTTGAAAAACTTTATACTAAACTTTTTCCTGAACTCTGGCGTGAAGGGTATGCCCCTTGCGAAAGCCAAAGGTAAGGAATTGGGTATTAACATACCATGGGCTATTTTGATGGATCCAACGTCTGCTTGCAATTTGAAGTGTGTGGGTTGCTGGGCTGCCGAATATGGTAAGCATTACAACCTTACCTATGAAAAGATGGATGAAATTATTACGCAGGGCAAAGAATTGGGAGTTTACTTCTACATCTATTCCGGTGGTGAGCCGCTTGTGCGTAAAAAGGACTTGATTCGTCTGGCGGAAAAGCATTCCGATTGTGCGTTTGGCGCATTTACAAATGCTACATTAATTGATGAAGATTTTGTTGAGGATTTATTGCGCGTGGGTAACTTTACCTTTATGATTTCGGCAGAGGGAACGAAGGAAGAGACGGACTCGCGCCGTGGAGAAGGAACCTATGATGCTGTAAAACGTGGCATGAAGCTGCTGAAGGATGCACGCATTCCCTTTGGTTTCTCTGGTGCTTATACAAGCAAGAACTACAAAACAATTGCAAGTGACGAGTGGATTGATGAAATGATAGATGCTGGTTGCCTGTTCGGTTGGTTGTTTACTTATATGCCTATAGGTTCGGGTGCAGACGTTAGCCTGTGCGTAACACCAGAGCAAAGGGCACATATGTACAAGCGTGTACGTGAAATGCGCGAATACAAGCCTATTATGCTGTTGGATTTCTGGAATGATGGCGAATATGTTGGTGGCTGCATTGCTGGTGGCAGACGTTACTTCCATATCAATTCCAATGGTGATTGTGAACCTTGTGCGTTTATTCACTATGCAACGCATAATATAAACGAATGCACATTGGAAGAGGCTTTGAGTAGCCCCTTGTTTAAAAAATATCAGGAAGGCCAACCTTTCTCGGATAATCTGTTGAGACCTTGCCCACTTTTGGACAATCCGCAGGCATTGCGTGACTGTGTGAATGAATCTGGAGCAAAACCCACTCAGGATTTGGATTTGGAAGGTGTAGACGTACTGACAGCCAAGACAGACTTGATTGCAGAGCGTTGGAAGGAAAAGGCGGATGAACTTTGGGCGTGTGGCCATTACCCGCACAATGCGGTTATCAACCACGCATTGGACAAAAAACTGGATAATAGCCAAACCGATTGTGGACACTGTGGCCGGATAAAGGTGGACAGGAAGACGGAAAAACCCGCTCATTTGGCGTAAAAGAAAAGCAACTGAGGCTCCTTGCCGGGAATACGGCAGGGAGTCTTTTTCGGATTCACGATAATAGCAAAGCGGAGCAAGAATTCCGGTTAAAAAGAATTCGGTCGGTTTAAGAATAGCCTATGGTAGATGTTGCTAAAAACCTGCGACTTTGGTATGATGTGTTATCAGGATATTAAATAAATGTGAACATAAATAGTAAATATGATAGGAGCAAGTTAGATGACGATCAAGAAACAATTATTGAGGCTTTCTATTGTTTTAATAGTAGTGAGTGTGGTAGCGCAAACTTTGGCATTTGTTGTGCTGCTAAACAGAACTAGTTCCGCTACAAATACGATATCGCAAAGTATGAGTGCTAGGGATGAGCAAGACATGAAATCTGAAATTGGCGCACTTGCAGGGGCGTTTGAAGTTTTTCTCTTAGAAAAGGAAGCTTCTATAGACAATGAAATGCACAATGCGGCATTGGTTTTGCAAAAGTTGGACACCTATACAGATGTTTCGCAATCTGTACTGGAACAGGTAGCGAAAGAAACAGGCATGAACGATATGTATATTGCGGATATGGATGGAATATTTACACTTTCTACAGTCGCAAATGCAACGGGTGTCAGCTTGTTTGATATATGGGATGGGTATCGTATGCTGGTGACGGGAGAAGCGACTGCGCTACCCTCGAACTTGAAAATAATGGAAGAAACGGGCGAAATATATAAATTTACGGCAATACCCCGATATGATGAAAATGGCAATTTGAAGGGTGTTATTGAATCTGCATTGAATGCAGAGGAAATAGAAGCTGCGCTTTCTCAAATGACTGGTAAGTATGAAATGTTGGATGGGCTGCATCTTTTCCAGGCAGATGGCCTGGTGTTGGCATCCAGCGAAGGGAAGAATACTGCAACGAGCTACAAACGTGGCAGTGTGCAGAGTGACCCCAATATTAAGCTGGCGTTGGAGTCTGAAACGCCAATAATAGTGGATAATGGCGATGGTAAAATATATCATTATAGTTTGATTTCGAGGGATGGTGCGCCAGCCTATGTAATGATGCTGGAGCTGGATAAAAACTACTATGTGCAGGGCACACAATATGTTACGAATGCACTGAGTGATCTTTCGGCGGTGTTTACCTCTAGCCTAATGGTTTCTATGGCAATTGGCTATGCCAGCCTTGTATTGGTGGTGCTGCTTTACTGGAGACTTGTAAAAAAAGCAGTGTTAAGACCTATTTCTACATTGCAGTCAGTTTCCAAACAAATAGCAGAGGGTGATATAAACGTGACGCTAGACACCAGCAGGCAGGATGAGATTGGCAAGCTGGAGGAAGACTTTGCACAGATGGCGGGTTCCATACAGGAGCAGGCCAAGAATTTGCAAAGAATAGCGCAGGGCGACTATACTTCCGATATTGCGATTCGTTCGGCTGGAGATATGATAAACAAAGCCATTTCTGATATGATTATCAGCAACAATAAACTGATATCCGAAATTAGATCGGCAGCCAATCAAGTGGATGCGGGCGCAATGCAGGTGGCACAGGGCGCGCAAAACCTAGCGGCAGGTACGGGAGAGCAGACAGAAGAAGTAGAGAAGATATCTTCTACACTGAGCATTGTGGTGCAACAAACCAAAGAAAATGTAGAATTTGCAAAACAGGCATTGCATGTGAATGTGAAATCTACATCTATGATGGATGAAGCCATGCAAACAATGGATAAAATGCTGGAGGCGATGCAAGCGATAGACCATAGCTCGCAGAATATTTCCAAGATTATAAAGGTGATAGAGGATATCGCATTCCAAACGAATATACTGGCGCTGAATGCCTCTGTGGAGGCGGCGCGCGCTGGCGAAAGCGGCAAGGGCTTTGCTGTGGTGGCGGAAGAAGTGCGTAATTTGGCATCCAAATCTACAGAGGCAGCCAAGGAAACAGCAGCATTGATTGCAGGAAGTACGGCGCATGTGAAAGAGGGCAGCACTTTGGTAGACCAAACGAATGCAGACCTAATTGCAATGAAGGAAAGCATACAAAAGAGCTATGAATTGACACAAAACATTACAACGGCATCGGAGAAACAGCTTTCCTACATAACTGATCTGGATGGCAGCATGCACCACATCTCGCAGGTTGTGCAAACAAACTCTGCAACTTCGCAGGAGGCAGCAGCAGCAGCGGAGGAGATGTCTTCTCAGTCTGCGGTACTTAGCCAAATGGTCAGCAGGTTTAAACTGAAGAAATAAAGCATAGAAGCAGGAAAGACCCAATAGCTATGCGCATGGCTTTTGGGTCTTTTTTCTGGAAATAGTGGGGCAATAGGAAGAAACAAATGCTATGATAGATAGTGTAGAATAACAGGAGGCTGTTCGGTGTGTGTTTCTTGACAATAATTTGAAAAGATAGTAGTATAAACGATAGATAAGGTGGCGATAAATTGGATATTTTGTATATTGTTGTTCCCTGCTACAACGAAGAAGAAGTGCTGGCGGAAACGACAAAAAGATTGACCGATAAATTAAAACGCATGTCTGCCAGTGGGCTGGTTTCGCCGGACAGTAAAATATTGTATGTGGATGATGGCTCTAGAGATGCCACGTGGAATCTGATTCAAGATTTTAATAAAAACAACCCCTATGTGATGGGAGTAAAACTATCTCGCAATCGCGGACATCAAAACGCGCTGCTGGCGGGGTTGATGACGGCAAAAGACCTTTGTGATTGTGCTATATCTATGGATGCAGACCTGCAAGATGATATAGAAATATTGGATCAATTTATACAGGAATACAAAAGCGGTTGCGATATTGTGTATGGCGTAAGGGGCAATCGGGATACGGATACGGCCTTTAAACGAAGCAGTGCGCAGGGGTTTTATAAGATGATGAAACTCTTTGGTGTGGAGCTTGTTTATAACCATGCGGATTTTCGGCTGATGTCTAAACGCGCATTGGAAAAACTGGCAGAGTTTGACGAGGTAAACTTGTTTTTGCGGGGAATTGTTCCGCAAATAGGTTACAAAACTGCTACTGTGGAGTATGAACGGGGAGAACGCTTTGCAGGGGAGTCCAAATATCCGCTAAAAAAAATGTTGGCATTTGCGTTTGATGGGGTTACCTCTTTTTCAGTAAAACCCATACGTATGATTACTGTTGTAGGGCTTATCATCTTTTTGGTGTCTTTGGTTATTTTGGTGTATTCGCTGGTGGTAAACGCCCTGGGAAACACAGTGCTGGGATGGACCAGCATTGTAATGTCGGTATGGCTGCTGGGTGGCTTGCAGCTTATGGCAATTGGCATTATTGGCGAGTATGTGGGTAAAACCTATATGGAGACCAAGCGCCGCCCCAAATATATTATTGATCAAATCCTAAAGTAATACCGTATTTACCTTTGTTGTGAGAACGATATTATACCAAGTATAATTTCAATAAACTAAAATAAGGAAAGAGGTATGGTTGTATGAAAATTGGAATCTATTATTCCTATTGGGAAAAAGAGTGGGACGTGGACGTAATGTACTACGTGAAAAAAGTTGCTGGCTTGGGTTTTGATGTGGTAGAGATAGCTGCCGCTGGATTGATGCAACTGAATGATGACCAGATGGCTGAATTGAAAAAATTCAGTGAGGACACTGGTGTAGAGTATTCCACCTGCATAGGTCTGCCAAGAGAATATAATGCTGCCTCTCCTTATGAAAGTACTCGCCAAAAGGGCATTGCCTATATGAAGAGCATTATGGATGCGATGGTTAAAATAGGCTCCAAAGTGATTGTGGGTATTACTTTCGCCTATTGGCCGGTGGATTATACCCTGCCTATGGACAAAAAGCAGGATTGGGCGCAAGCTGTAAAAAGTGTGCGGGAACTTGCGGATTATGCTGCAAAATATGACATTACTTTCACATTGGAAGTGGTAAACCGCTTCGAGCAATACCTCTTTAATGATGCTGCGGAATGCATTGAATTTATAAAAGAAGTGGGCAGACCGAATGTAAAACAGCATTTGGACAGCTTCCACATGAACATAGAAGAAGATTCCATTACGGATGCTTTGCGTGCCTCCAAAGGCTATGTGGGGCACTATCACATAGGCGAGCCCAACCGCAAAGCCCCAAAAGAGGGCAGCAGGATGGACTGGCCGGCACAGGCGCAGGCGCTGAAAGACATTGGCTATGATGGCTATGTTGTAATGGAGCCTTTTGTAATGCCCGGTGGAAAAGTGGGTGCGGATATTAAAGTATGGCGCGACCTTTCGGACAATGCGGATACAGCCAAGCTGGACGAAGAAATTAAAAAGTCACTGGCCTATATCAAGTCTATTTTCTAAGCAGCATTTTAAAGATAGCCTAAAAAGAACCGGATGCTATGTTCGGTTCTTTTTAGGTTCATGCAATTTTTCGTCTATTGAAGCCTTGCGCTATAGGTCTTTTTGTAGCATTAAGATTTCGTTGCCACCCAAAAGATCACTTTGCATACTGTCGCTGGCAACAAAGCCAAGCTGCTCGCGGTAAATTTTAAGTGCCCGATAATTGGACGGATCCACATTTACCTCTACAGACAAAATGCCAAACGTTTTCATATCTGCAAAAGCAATATTCAGTAGAGAGGTGGAGAGGTTTGGCGTGGCCTGTGCATTTACAATGTTTATGCTGTGCAGGAATGCCTTTTCTGGATCGTCAAAGTTTCGCATGAAATACACGAAGCCCAGCACTTCATCGTATTCCACCGCAACATATACACGTGCGTGCCGTAGCATGGCTACCAGCTCAAAAACATCCAGCGCGCCTTCGCCATAACTGCGGGATTCCATTTGTATCAGTTGTTCTACAAGATCGAAGTCCCGTTCCTTTATTTGGAAATACTCAATTGCCATAAAAAAATCCTCCTTAAAGGATACTCATTTCTATATGAAATTATACCTTTTTACACAAGCGAATGCAATAAGGGTAGAATATAAAATCGGTTTATTTCTTTTGATTGGAATTAAGCCCCGCGTTGTTCATTAGCCCAGCAGAGTACTTTGCAGCATGAGCCTGCTCTGGCGTGTAGTTGCTTTTAATTAGCCGTTGTGCGGCAAAACTAAAATACTCGTTGTCGGAAAGGATTAGATGATCCAGAAGGCGCACCTGCATGGAATCCAAAGCCGTTTGTATGTCTATGGTCATTTCTATATCTTTTTTGCTGGGGGAAACGGAGCCGCCCGGGTGGTTGTGCGCAATGAGAACCATTTCCGTATGGCTGCGCATAACAGCTTCTACAATATGGCGGATAAATACAGGCGTTTGGCTGGGTGTGCCCCGGCTAAGGCATGCACTGATTTTTACTTGGTAAGAGGAATTCAGACACACAATATAAAAATGTTCTACAGGCTTGCCGTACAAAAGTGTTTTGAAAAACGCTGCGGCGGAATTGATAGAACTGATTTGGGTGCCGGATTGCGCCGGTGTAAACCAATATTTTGAAGCGATTTCCGGAAGCAACTTAATTAAAATAGCGGTGTTTTCGCCCACGCCACCCACATTCATAATATCTGCAATGTCGGCTTCAAACATATTTCGAAGACTGCCAAAGCTGGCTATCAGCTTGTGTGCAAGCTCGTTGGTATCGCAACGGGGTATGGCAAAAAACAGCAAAAGCTCCAGTGCTTGATGATCCTCGAAACTGGAGAGGCCCTCTGCTACAAATCGTTTTTTCAAACGCTGCCTGTGTCCGTTATGCAAATTGTTTTTTGTGTTTTCCATACATAGTACTAATTCGAGATTGCTACGTTATTCCCTTTTTATTGATGGAAATGGTGTACAATATTAGGGGCTTTTGCTATAATAAAAGGGATATTTTTTTGAAAGAGTCGTTTTTACTGAATGCAGTAGATAAAATAGCCTTTTTTGGCTGAATATAAGGTGGATATATGTTGGACTTTACACTTGCTGTACGCAAGAATGAAATGATTGAAGCACTGGATAAATTGCTAAGGGTGGAAAGCATAAAAGCGGAACCACAAAACAATATGCCCTATGGCAAGGGGCTTTTTGATGTTCTAATGAAAATGATGAGTTTGGCCGAACATTTGGATTTTGACAGTGTTAATTTGTTTTCGCATATGGGGTATGTGGACTATGGCGAAGGGGATGAAATATTTGCGGTGCTGACCCATTTGGATGTAGTGCCGGCGGGTGATGGATGGACGGTTCCCCCATTTCAGGCTACGGTGAAGGATGGCAGAATATATGGGCGGGGCACTGTGGACAACAAAGGCCCTGCTGTGGCGGCGTTGTTTGCTTTAAGCGCCATACAGGAAAATTGTATTAATTTAAAAAAACGTGTGCGCTTAATATTCGGCTGTGACGAGGAAAGCGGCTGGTCGGACATGGCCTTTTACAAGGAGCATGGGGGAGTCATTCCGGATATGGCAATTTCGCCGGATGCGGATTTTCCTATTATCAGTGCGGAAAAAGGCCTGTTGCAGTTGGCGCTGAAAAAAGCAAAATATGAGGTGGAAAACCGAAGTGGTATAGAAGTGATTTGTATCAACGGTGGAGACCGCGTGAATGTTGTGCCGGATAGATGTGAGTGTGTGTTGCGTGGCAATACTTCAGCACTGAAGGATATGCTGGAACTGTTTAATGCAGATGTGGAAGTGCCCGTAAAAATAGAAATGCAGGAAGATGGCGTTCATCTTTATACAGAAGGGGAATCGGAACATGGTTCTCGGCCGGAAAAGGGCAAAAATGCGATTGCCTATATGCTGGTGTTTTTGAACCAACTTCCATTGAAAAAGAACCATTTAAGCGATGCCATTTATCAATTGGCGCAGTATGTGGGCGTGGCAACCGATGGCAGCCTAATGGGGATTGCTGCGAAAGATGCTTCCGGTGCCCTAACCATGAATTTGGGATATGTGAAAACCACGGAAAATGAGGTGGAGGCGGGGCTGGATATACGATACCCTGTGACAGCGCAGCATAACGATATTGTTTCCGGTGTGCAGGCCAAAATGACAGAGTTTGAAATAGAGGAATGCTTTGCGCTGGCGGCACATGTGGTGTCAGAGGATTCGCCGTTGGTGGTGGGGCTGAAAAAAGCATATGAAGAAGTAACTGGTGAGCCCGCAACCTGCCTTGCGATGGGCGGTGCTACCTATGCGCGTGCATTCCCCAATGCGGTGGCCTTTGGCCCAATATTTCCGGGGCAAAAGAGCACGGAGCATCAGGCGGATGAATATATAGAGATAGAGTCGTTTGTGAAAATGGCGGATGTAATTGCCAATGCGATTGTAACCCTATGTGAATAGATTTTGTGCAAAGTAAATTATAGAAAGCAATATAATAATATTTTCAGGAGAAAAGTGATAGATGAAGAACTTGACAAGTGATGAACTGAGACAGATGTATTTGGATTTTTTTCAGGCAAGAAGCCATGCGGTAATTAAAAGCGCTTCGCTGATACCGGAAAATGATCCAACCGTATTGTTTACCACGGCGGGAATGCACCCGTTGGTGCCGTATTTGCTGGGCGAAAAGCATCCGGCGGGCTCGCGCATTGTAAATGTACAAAAATGTGTGCGTACAGGGGATATAGATGAAGTGGGTGACGAAAGCCATTGCACATTTTTTGAAATGCTGGGTAATTGGTCGCTGGGCGATTATTTTAAAAAAGAGGCCATCACTTGGAGCTACGAGTTTTTGACGGGCGATGAATGGCTGGGCATAGACAAGGAAATGCTGTATTTTACCTGTTTTGAGGGGGATGAAAATGCCCCGCAGGACACTGTGGCGCATGACCATTGGGTGGCAATGGGCGTGGCGGAAGACCATATTTACTACCTGCCTAAAAAACACAATTGGTGGGGGCCGGCAGGCCAAACTGGGCCATGCGGGCCAGATACCGAGATGTTTATAGATACAGGAAAACCTGCTTGTGGGCCGAATTGCAACCCCTCCTGCAGCTGCGGTAAGTATTTGGAAATATGGAACGATGTATTTATGGAATACAACAAGACGGCTGATGGTAGCTACGAGCCGCTTTCCCAAAAGAATGTGGATACGGGAATGGGGCTGGATCGCACAATTGCTATTTTACAGGGAAAGACATCCGTATATGATACAGATGTGTTTGCGCCCATTATTGGGAAAATTGAAGAGTTGAGTGGCAAAAAGTACAACAGTGCCGATGATGAAACCCGCCGTGCTTTCCGCATTGTGGCAGACCATATGCGTTGTGCCACCTTTATGATTGGGGATGAAAAGGGCATAACGCCATCCAATGTGGATCAGGGCTATGTGTTGCGACGCCTGCTGCGCCGTGCCATTCGCTTTGCCGGAAAACTGGGCGTTGCCGAAAACAACCTGCCAACGATTGCGCAGGTGGTAATAGACAAATATGCGCATGCCTATACGGAACTAAAGCAGAACGAGAGCCGTATTCTGGATGAAATAAAAAAGGAAGAAGATCGCTTTCAGAAAACAATTAAGCAAGGATTAAAAGAATTTGAAAAAGTTGTGGGTGGATTGCAGGGCGACACGATAGACGGAAAGAGTGCATTTCGCCTGTACGATACCTTTGGCTTCCCCATAGAGTTTACACTGGAGCTGGCGGACGAGCGCGGCATTAAAGTGGACAAGGATGGCTTTGATGAATCATTCAAGCATCATCAGGAATTATCGCAAGCAGGTGCGGAGCAGCGTTTTGCAGGTGGGCTTGCCGATACTGGAGAGCAGACCTCGAGGCTACACACGGCAACTCATTTGCTGTTGGCGGGATTGCGCAAATATTTGGGCGATGATATTTTCCAGAAAGGCTCTAATATCACTGCGGATAGATTGCGGTTTGACTTCAATTTTCCACGCAAAGTGGAACGTGACGAGCTGGACAAAGTGGAAGCCTATGTAAATGAAGCCATTGCCGCAAGCATACCCATAGAAATGGCAGAGATGAGCGTGGACGAAGCCAAGGAAGCGGGTGCGCTGGGCGTATTTGATTCCAAATATGGCGAAGTGGTGAAGGTATACACAGTTCCCGGTTATTCCAAAGAAATTTGCGGGGGGCCGCACGCTGCAAACACTGCGGAGTTGGGACATTTTAAGATTAAAAAAGAGCAGAGTTCGTCTTCTGGGGTACGCCGAATTAAAGCGGTTCTGGATTGAGGAACAATGACTGAAAGCGGCCGTGTGAGGCATACGTTTGAACCTGTGTATAATGCGGAATCCTGCATATTAATTGTGGGGACGATGCCTTCGGTTCTGTCGCGGCAGCAAAATTTTTACTACGCAAACCCACGCAATCGGTTTTACGATGTGCTGAGTGCTTTGTATGGCTGTGCAAAGCCGGAAACGATAGAACAGAAGATAGCAATGCTGCTGTCTCATAAAACGGCGGTATATGATGTTCTGGAATCCTGTGATATAAAGGGTTCTGCCGATACAAGCATAAAAAATGCAAGGGTGAATGATTTTTCCGACATTTTTAAAACGGCAACCATAAAATGCGTGTTTGCAAATGGAAAAACAGCGTATCAATACTATAGCAAATATGTGGGAGAGGTAGTATGCCTGCCCTCTACCAGCCCGGCCAATGCTGCATGGGGGCTGGAGAGGCTGGTAGAGGCTTGGTCTGTGATACTGGAGCATATTGCGTGACGCGGTGCGTGGGTATGCCAATTTTGCGATGTGGGTGGTGACGACAAATTAGTATTGGTTTATCCATAAGCCTGTTTTTTATAGTTACAATGATTTACATTGTGATGATTGATGCATTTACAGTTCTTTTTAGAATTACAGGAATGCCGAAGGAAAAGGCACGCTTTCAGGTGATTTCGCTATTGACCAACAGCGGCTATACCACATCGGAAAGTGAAGTGGTGGTGAAAGTGCTGGCAAGGCGCAAGATGGCGAAATTTGTAATGCTATTTGGATATATTTTTTCAGTTACGATTATTTCCTTGTTTGTGAATATGATGGTATCTTTAACCGCATATGAAGCGCAAGAGATTTGGCCGTCTCTTGTTACGCTTAGTGTTATTTTCATAGCATTTTTGCTGGTGAAACGGATTCCCAAAATTCATTTGGCTTTTAACGATAAAATTGAAAGTTGGGGAAGAAAGCTGATTTACGGCAAAAAAGACAACGCCATTGTGCTGCTGGATGAATTTACTCGTGGCGTGTTTGCAAAGGTTTTGCTTACAAAAATGCCACTGGGTATGGAGGGAAAAACAGTGGATGAATATGGGCAGCAGCATGGGCTGGATATAAACCTTGTTTTTGTAGAACGTGGAAATGAAATATTAAAAAACGCCCATCAAGATATTATTTTGCAAGAGGGTGATGTTCTGGCGGTTTTTGGAAAACAAAGCGACATAGAACGGGCATTTGCCCATGCGAATAATGCCGAGCAGGATGCAGGGTTGTGAAAATGGTTGTAAAACAAAAAACGTTGTGTTTTTTGCTTCTTTGTTCCTTGTGTGCAATACATTGACATCTAAATTATGTTTGATATACTGACTTATAGGGTATTTCATGTATATAACTTTTCTATGGATTGAAAAAAATACTCGGTCACTCATGCGGGGAATTGGCTTAACATGAAGATGAAAAGAAGCAGTGGAATATTAATGCACATCACATCCCTTCCATCGCCCTATGGCATTGGCACAATGGGGGTGGAAGCGTATCGATTTGCTGATTTTTTGAAACAAACAGGGCAACATTACTGGCAGATACTTCCCATCAATCCCACGGGCTTTGCCGATTCACCATATCAATCCTTTTCTACCTATGCGGGGAATCCGTACCTCATTGATTTAGATATGCTTTACAGGCAGGATTTGCTCTGTAAAGAGGAATATGCAGACTTGGATTGGGGCAGCGACCCTTGTGTTGTGGACTATGGCAAGGTGTATGAAAATAAATTTAATGTATTGAAAAAAGCGGTGGCTCGTGCAAAGGACTTGGATTTGCCGGGCTATACTGTTTTTTATGAGCAAAATAGATGGTGGCTGGATGACTATGCCGTATTTATGGCGGCAAAGCAGGCGCATGGTATGCGTGAATGGACACTGTGGCAAGAGGATGGCCTGCGGCAGTATGAAGCCGATGCTGTGGCAAAATTTGCAGCGGAGCATGAAGCAGAACGATCTTTTTGGCAATATGTTCAATATTTGTTTTACCAGCAGTGGAACCAGCTAAAAAAGTATGTGAATGATCTGGGAATACAGATTGTTGGGGATATACCTATTTATGTATCTGGGGATAGTGCGGATGTGTGGGCACAAAGGGAAAATTTCCACTTTGATGATAAAAGTGAACAAATATGGTATGCAGGAGTGCCGCCGGATTATTTTTCGGAAGATGGCCAATTTTGGGGTAATCCAGTATATCGCTGGGACTATATGCATGAAACCGGCTATAAATGGTGGGTGGACAGGCTTAGGTTTTTGAAAGATGTTTACGATGTAATTAGAATAGATCATTTTAGAGGATTTGAGGCATATTATGTGATAGAGCGCGGGGAAAAAACGGCGCGCAATGGTCAGTGGGTAAAAGGGCCTGCTCTGGAGTTTTTTGACGTTATCCACAACAAACTGGGCGAATTGCCTCTGATTGCAGAGGACTTGGGGTTTCTGACAGAAGAGGTACACAAATTGAGACGTATGACAGGGTACCCGGGTATGAAAATTCTGCAGTTTGCTTTTGATGAAAAGGAATCTAGTGATTATTTGCCTCACAAATATGAATATAACTGTGTTGTATACACAGGTACGCATGACAACAATACGCTTTTGGGCTGGATGGATGAAGTGGGCGGTACTGATGTGCAACATGCCACGGAATATTGTGCACTTACAGAGAAGGAAGGCTATGTGTGGGGAATGATTCGCATGATGTATGCCAGTGTTGCAAACCTTTGTATTGCGCAAATGCAGGATTTTTTGGAACTGCCGGGCAGTGCCCGTATGAATATGCCCTCTACCGTGGGCGGCAACTGGTGCTGGCGTGCAGAAAAAGAGTATGCCAAACCAACGCTTATAAATAAGATAAAGAGGATGGTAAAGCTTTATGGAAGATACTATGCATGATGTATCGCAGGCGAAAGACGAAGTATTTAAAAGCATTGAAGAGATTGCACATTTGGAATATCAAAAAGATTTGTGGAATCTGACAAAAAAGGAATTGAATTTTGCAGTTTGCAGAGCTGTTATTGACTATGTGTCGCGGGATTGGCGGCATTGCGTTGATGCTCAGGTAAGGCGTGCCTACTATTTTTCTGCAGAATATTTGATTGGCAGAATGGTATTTCACAATCTGCATGCTTTGGGAATTATAAATGAAGTGAATGCCATGTTTAACCAAAGAGGCATGGATTTGGCAGAGCTACAGGATGTGGAAGCGGCGGTTGCGGTAATTGGCAACGGTGGCCTGGGGCGTTTGGCCGCATGCTTTTTAGACTCGGCAACGGTTCTGGAAAAGCCATTGATGGGCTATGGCATTAAATATCGCTACGGTTTGTTTTACCAAAAAATAGAAAATGGCTTCCAAGTGGAAGTAGTGGATGACTGGGATAGCGACACCAACCCGTGGTTTATGCGACGGGAGAGTGAGAGCCTTACTGTGGAATTTTCAAACCAAACAGTACGTGCGGTACCCTATGATATGCCGGTAGTTGGGTACAAGGCGAAGCAGATTAATACCCTGCGGCTGTGGCAGGCAGAAGCCATTAACGAATTTGACTTTCAAAAGTTTAATAGTGGAGACTATGCGGGTGCTGTGGAGGAAAAAAACAAAGCAGAGATGATTACCCATGTGTTGTACCCCAATGACAACACGCTGGTGGGAAAACGTTTGCGGCTAAAGCAGCAATACTTTTTCTCTAGCGCTTCCATACAGGATATGTTGCGAAAATACAGAATGCAGCACCCCATGGGGGGAATGGAACGGTTTGTTGAAAATACTGCAATACAGCTAAATGACACACACCCTGTGGTAGCAATACCAGAGCTGATACGTTTGCTGATGGAAGACGGAATTGCATTTGAAGAGGCGTTTGGCATTGCGCAAAAAATATTCAATTATACCAATCATACCATTATGTCTGAAGCGCTGGAACGCTGGGAAATTGGGCTTTTCCGTGACTTGCTGCCCGATGTATATGCCATAATAGAAAAAATAAACGAACGTCTTTTAACTGAAATAGGCTTGAACAGCCCAGACAGAGATGCAATGGAAATATTGCATAATGGTGAAATACACATGGCCAGAATGGCGGTGTACAGTTCTTCCTATGTGAATGGTGTGGCATATATACATACAGAGCTGTTGAAGAAACGCGAGATGAAAGAGTGGTATGCGCACTACCCGGAACGTTTTTTAAACAAAACGAATGGTGTGGCACAGCGCAGGTGGCTGGCACTTTGCAACAGGGAGCTGGCAGGGTTGATTACCCAAAAAATTGGCGATGGCTGGATCAAAGATTTCTCGCAAATAAAAAGAATAGAAAAATTCATTGAAGATGATGCATTTGTGATGAAATTTAACGAAATAAAGCTAGCGCGTAAAAAGAAGTTGGCACAGTATATACGCAAAAGAGATGGTTTTGAAGTGCCCCCGAGAACAATTTTTGATATACAGGTGAAGCGGCTGCATGAATATAAGCGGCAATTGCTGAACGCATTTTCTATTATGGATCTCTATTTCCGTATGAAGGACGGAGAGATAACGTTAAGCCATCCGGTTAGCTTTATTTTCGGCTCGAAGGCGGCACCGGGCTACTATATAGCGAAAAGCATTATAAAATACATCAATGAAATTGGAGAGCTGCTGGCAAATGACGACGAAATAAAAGATAAGCTGGCTGTGTACTTTGTTTCCAACTATGATGTGCCCTATGCAGAAAAAATATTTCCTGCGGCAGATATTTCGGAACAAATTTCCACTGCGGGAACAGAGGCTTCGGGTACAGGGAATATGAAATTTATGATGAATGGCGCAGTAACGTTGGGCACATTTGATGGTGCCAATGTAGAAATTTTCCGTGAGGCGGGCGAGGAAAACAACTATGTATTTGGCGCACGGCTGGAGGAAATAGAGGCGATACACGACACATATGATGCCCGCGCCTATTACGAAGCCAACCCAAGAATTGCACGCGTGGTGGATACACTGATAGATGGAACGGTTTCGGATGATAATACAGGAATGTTTCAAAATATATACAACTCACTGGTGACAGGCGGGCAGGGAAATGCAGACCGCTATAAAGTGCTGTTGGATTTTGAGAGCTACACAGAAACAAAACTGCAGGCATTGCATGATTATGAAGACAGGATGGCATTTGGCCGGAAATGCTTGTATAACATTGCTCGCTCGGGTATGTTCTCCAGTGATCGTTGCATTGCGGAATATGCCAGCGAAATTTGGAAACTGTAAAAAGAGAATGATTTGTATTTGTATCATTGGGATGGGATTGGGCATTGCCCCCCCATCCTTCAGTTTGTTTCAAGAAAAGGCAGGTTGCTAGGTTGACAAAATAGACTATGAGCATTGTGCTGGTGGGGAATGGCAGGGCGAATTTTGCGCTTGCAAAGTTGCGAGGCATAAGCTGATTGTAAAGAGATAGGTGGGAACGCCTTTAAAAGCTGGGATGATGACATAGGAGAGCCATGATAGAACTGGATACAATTAATAAAATGTTGGATGAGATAGCGGAAACATTGCCTAAGGAAATTTATCAGATGTTGAATGGCGGGGTGGTGCTGGTGCCTGATATCAAATATCATCCGCAGGCTCGTGAGCATGGCTTGTATGTTATGGGGGAATATCATAGAAACAGTATGATGGGAAGATACATTATCATATATGGCGGCTCTTTTCAGCAACTATATGGCAACGGAAGCGAGGAGAATATGCGGCAGGAGCTGGAAAAAACACTGAAGCATGAATTTGTACACCATGTGGAATCGTTGGCAGGTGAAAAGGATTTGGAAATAGAGGATGCAAGGAATTTAGCGAAATACAAAAAGATGGGATATTAGTTATGTTCCAAAAAGATTATATACTGAGACAAATAGAATTTTTATCGAGAGGGCTGGCGAAAATGCTGACAGTAAAAACGAGCTATAATGCATTGGACGATATTATTTCGGAAAGTGGGGAGCTTTCTGGAGAGGGATATCTAAGTTACACAATCAATGAAATGGTAACCAATGGGAAGATAAATGAGGCGGAGGATCTTTTGTTTGAGAACGTGACGGATCATCCGCGCAGTGAATATTTAAAAATAGCACTGGATTTTTATGCGAGACTTTCGGAAATGAGCGAGGAAGAGCTGAAAGAAAACAATTTTTCGCATCAAGAGGTATTGGATGGTCTAACAGAAGTGAAGGCATTGTTTAAGAAGGCTGGCATAGAAGAATAATACTTATCTCAAATAAAAAAGCGGTAAAAACCACTTTTTTATTACTGCGAATGGAAAGGTTGGAGGGAATAGGATGATTGGATATATATGCAAATATGCACCGATAGAGGTATTGGCAGGCTTTGGTATTGAGACAGAACAGATTTCCCCCACATTTATGAATGGACAGGGCAATACTACGCCGGGGGAAGCTTCTATATGCAGTTGTGCAAAGGCCGTGATGAATATAGGCAAGCAGGGCAAATATGAAGCGATTATAGTAACGGATGCCTGCGATGGTTTGGAATGGGTTGCGGATACGCTGGAGCAGGCGGGAACTACGGTGTATCGGTTGAGCTTGCCGCGGGTGCAAAGTGGCGATGGACCCAATATGTATTCTGGAGAGATACGAAAATTCATTCAAAAGCTGGCGTTGAAATACAAAACAAGTTTTGATATGGAAAAGTTTGTGGCGGCCATAGCTGCAAATGCAAGGCAAGAGAGGGAAGACCATGTGGCGTTGATTGGCGCCTGCGCCCCCGATTGGCTCAAGACTATTTTTGAAGTGGATAGTGGCCTGCCTTTGGTGGACTACACGTATGCTCAAAATAGGCGAGAGTTTGATGATGTAAATAAAAGGATTGATGATGGGCGCAGTGTGATAGACTGGTATGCAGAGCAACTGATTTGTCAATTTCCCTGTATGCGCATGCAGGATGTGCCGCGCAGGCAAGAGCTTATGGAAGAACTTCGTATCAAGGGAATTCTGTACCATAGTGCGAAAAATTGCAATTTTTATGGCATGGAATTTGCAGAGATGGGCGCTGTGGTTCCCACGCTGAAGCTGGAAACCGATGCCAGCCATTTGGCGCGGGGGAAGGCGGTAAAAGAGATTCAGGTGTTTTTAGAAAGGAATGGCTGGTTGCAACATCCAACTGAAATGGAAGCGGAGCCTTTTCTGCAAGAAGAAAAGCCAAGCGGCTATTATATTGGCATAGACAGTGGAACCAGCACTACAAATGTTGTGATTCTGGACAATGCCAAAAATGTGGTAGCCTCTGCAACGATTTCCACAGGTGCAAAGTGTCAGCAAAGTGCAAAGTTGGCTGTGGAAGCGCTGTTAAAACAAAACAAGATTGATAAAAAGGATGTACGATACACCATAGCAACAGGATATGGCAGAAGTGTTTTGAACAATGTGGACAAAGATGTAACGGAAATTACTTGTCATGCGAAGGGTGCACATCACTTGTTCCCCCAGACACACACAGTAATTGATGTGGGGGGGCAAGATTGCATGGTGATACAGCTGGATGAGGATGGAAATGTGGCAGATTTCCTGATGAATGACAAATGTGCTTCCGGTACAGGACGTTTTCTGGAAATGATGGCGGATAAATTGAATTTGAGTATGGATGATTTCGTGAAAGAAGGGCTGAACTGGGAAAATGAGGTGGTGATATCCAGCATGTGTGCGGTGTTTGCGGAATCTGAAGTTGCCGCACTCATGGAAAAAAATATAGAGGTTGCAGATATTGTGCAGGGCATCAACCGTGCTGTTGCAAACCACCTGCTAGGAATGATTGTGCGTGGGAATTGCGTGGGAGACTATGTAATGACGGGTGGAGTAGCAAAGAATACAGGTGTTGTAGATGCTTTGTCGGATAGGCTGGGAGAGACGGTATGGCTTCCACCAGAGCCACAACTAATTGGCGCGTTGGGTGCAGCCTTGTTGGCAGTGGATGAAAAATAAAAGTTTTTTATAATAGCGAATGCATTTTTACAATTTTTCAAAAATGAACAAAATGTCAAAAAATCTTTAGATAATGATGACAGGAAGTTCATGTTTGATGTATAATATGATAGTATAGACAGAAAAGCACTGGTTGCTAAAGCGAAATGAGGGTTTATAGATGAAGAAGAGAACAAAAGTAGTATGTTTTGCAGTTGCGGGAGTACTGTGTTTTACCCTGCTGACAGGTTGCGGCGATAAAAATGCAGAGGCTACGCCTTCGCCAGAACCCATACAAACAACGGAGTCCACCCCTATGCCGGTGGAAACACCAACACCGCCACCCATTGCTACACCTACCCCAACTCCAACAGCGGAGCCGACAGAAGCAGCCGCAGAGCCATCTGCATCGGCTAGTGCAGGGTCGGGTGCAATGAAGCTGAAAGATGAAAATGATGAAGTAACCAAGGTTCAGGAAAGATTGAAAGAGCTGGGCTATTTGGACACGGTGACAGGCTATTTTGGTACAGATACAGAGTCGGCGGTGAAAAAGTTCCAGGAACGCAATGATTTGGATGTTGATGGCGTAGTGGGCAGCGGCACGAAAAAGGCTTTGTTCGCAGATGATGCGAAGAAAGCATAACAACTTTATTAAGGCGATAGTTAACATTTTTTTGCAAGTGAAAAAGCGGTATGCCAGTAGTTGGTTGCCGCTTTTCTATATTTACACTATGTGATTTGCTTGTGTTGTGAAAGTTGAAAACAGTTTCAAATTTGAACGCTACATAAATACTTTCTTGACAGTATTTTGCAGACTGGTATAATCAAAAGAAAAGGTGCAAGTAATACTCACCTCAAATAAAAAAGCGGTGAAACCCACATTTTTGTTGAGCGTGGTATAAGCATTTACTACAACTATGAAAGGGAAAAAAGATGGCAAAAAGAATTGTGATAGGGGCGGATCCTTCGGGGTTTGACCTGAAAGAATCTGTAAAGAAGCATCTGGCGGAAATTGGGTATGAAGTGGAAGATGTGGGAATGCTCTCTGTAGATGCACCTGTAGACTATTATCAGGTTGGCGCAAATGTTGCAGAGAAAATTTCCAAAAAAGAATTTGAACAGGGGCTTTTGTTCTGTGGTTCCGGTATGGGTGTGAGTATTGTTGCCAACAAATTCCCGGGCGTTTATTGCGGCCTGTGTGAAAGCGTAATGTCGGCAAGGCTGTGCAAAATAATTAATAACTGCAACATACTTTCCATGGGCGGGTTCTTTATTGCACCTACAATGGGAAATATGATGGTAGATGCTTTTTTGGAAGCGGAGTTTACGCAAGGATTTCCCCCTGCAGACCCAGCTTTCCTAAAGGGCGCTTACTGTGCGATTCAAGAAAACGAAAAAGACTGGATGAAATAAGCTTTATACCAGTAATGTCATAAGAGCGCGGGCTTGTTCCCGTGCTTTTTATGTGGTGATAAATAGCGGTGTAAACTGAATGAGTATTACAATAGTCTTGCGGAAAATAAAATCTTCGAGTATAATTTAATAGAATAAGAGAATTGAACCAAACTATAATTGGCGATATTTAGTATGATAGGAGATCGTTTTATGAGGTTACTAACCAGATCGGATTTTGATGGGCTTGCTTGTGGAGCGCTTCTCAAAGAATTGGGAGTGATAGATTCATGGAAATTTGTACACCCAAAGGATATACAGGATGGCCTAGTAGACGTACAGGTGGATGATGTGCTGGCAAATGTGCCCTATGTGGAGGGCTGCAAGCTGTGGTTTGACCACCATTCCAGCGAAGCAGAGCGTTTGGGAAAATATATTGATTTTGAGGGCGAAAGCCGCCCGGCCGATAGCGCTGCTCGTGTTATTTATGATTACTATGGTGGTGAAGAGCGTTTGCCGCATTTTAAAGAAATGATAAAAGCGGTTGACAAGGTGGATTCTGCAAAACTGACGGCAGAAGAGGTGTTGAACCCCGAAGGATGGGTTCTGTTGGGGTTTGTTATGGATCCCCGTACAGGGCTTGGGCGGTTTCGCAACTTTCGCATTAGTAACTACGAGCTGATGGATATGCTGATAGATGCATGCCGGACGCAGGATATAGAAGAAATACTTTCCAACCCCGATGTGCAGGAACGGGTGAAGCTGTACTTTGAGCAGGATGCGTTGTTCCGCGACATGGTAATGAAGCACACAACACTGGACGGCAATGTAATTATAACGGATTTGCGTAATGTGGATCCTATTTATGCAGGGAATCGCTTTGTGGTGTACAGCCTATATCCGCAACAAAATATTTCTATGTGGATTGTGGATGGTCGCGGCAAACAAAACTGCCCAATTGCCGTGGGTTACAGCATTATTAACCGCACATCCAATACCGATGTGGGGGCATTGCTTTTAAAATATGGTGGCGGTGGGCACAAACAAGTGGGAACGTGCCAAGTGCTGTATGATGATGCAGATAGAGTGATAGCGGAACTGGTGGAACAAATGAAGCGGGATGGCTGATTGGAGTGAATGGATAGGCCCATTTGAACGCTGTTTTTGATAAGAAATACATACAAACCGGCTCTATGTAAATGGTTGACATAGAGCCGGTTTTTAAATCAGCCTCGCTCCAGCATTTTTTCTTGCTCCATACTGCTGGCTTGAATTTTTGCAGCGGTATCCACCACTTCTTGCTCTGTATGACTAATGGTTTGAATGGCTTCCAAAATGCCCTGCGTGTTTTCGGAAATGGATTTGGTTTTGATGTTTAGGCTTTGGCTAAAGTCGCTTACTTCATCCAATATGGGAAGTACCATATTGTTGCTGGCCAATATTTCGTTGGCATTTGCCCCGCTTTGGTCTGAAAGCCGTTTCATTTCCTCGGCCAATACGGCAAAGCCCTTGCCGTGCTCTTTGGCATGAGCAGCTTCTACAGAGGCGTTCATAGACATCAGTTTGGTTTGCATAGATATATTCACAATTTGCGAACCAAGTTTCACATATTCCTTGATCTGATTGCGTAGTGTGTCAACCATTTCGTTTAGTCTGGACGCTATTTCCTGAACGCCGGAAATCTCTCCGTTTATTTGCTCTACCTGCACCACGGTTTGCTCGGTTTTTTGGGAAGATTGGGACATGGAATCGAATATTTGCGTTACATGTTCGCCAAGCTCGCGGGTCATTTTGTTTTGTTCTTCTAAAAGATCTCCAATTTCTTCTTGCCTGCTTTGTAATACACTTTTGTGATATTCCACACAATTGCCAGTGTGGTTGATGCCTTTGGCAATGGCTGTTGCCATTTCCTTGCATGTATTGTAACCGCAGGAGCAACAGTCGACTGTGCGTTCTGCTTGGGTATGCTTGTAAAGCTCATTATAGGCATGTTCCAATTCACTAGGAGAAACTACAATGGGCGTTACCAGCTTGTTGGAGTATTTGCGCATAAAATCGCTTAGTATAAGAGCATCTCTATAGTCCTTTGTGGTTGTTTTTTTGGGTTTGGATTTTTTGCCGTGATGTTTGAGTGACTGGGTTGCCAGAACTTCCTGCTGTGCGTCATGCATGGCTTTGCTGGCCTGCATACCATCGCTGTCGCTACACAGTGCCCCTGTGCCCATATTGCAACCTTGGGGGCAATTTAATATATCCACGAGCAGCGGGCGTTGGCTGGGCGCTGTTTTGGCGTAGCTGTCTACAAAGTGTTTTGCTTCTGGTTGACCTTCCACTTGATATACCCAAGCATCTGGAACAACATCTAACACATTGGTTTTTAAACCACCAGGCATAGGATACAAAGCACCTAAACCATGCTTTTGGTTATCGAACTCTGCTGGTTGGCTGCGCCTGTAATTAATACCACGGCGTTTCAGCTCATCTTCAAGTTTTTGGAAGGTCACGTTATATTGCACAAGATTTCCTGTGTTGGGATCCGAAAATTCATCTTTCTTAGAAATGCATGGCGATATAAACGCATACTCACCAGATATGTTCATATATTTTTTCATGTATATGGCACAGCACATGGCGGGGCTATGCAGGGGTGCTAGCAAGGGAAGCATATCTGGATTGTGTTTTTCTATATAGTTTACTACGGCGGGGCAAGGTTGAGAAACCAACCCGCTAGCTTTGTTTTCTGTGATATATTTTAAATAAGCCCAAGTGCATATATCTGCACCAAATGAAGTATCGTAGATATTTGTTACACCCAAAGCTCGTAATTGCCCCAATAGTTTTTTGTATTCTGAAAAATTTGAACGGATGGCAGGCGCTACCAAAATAGATATTTCCTTACCCTGTTTCAAATGATCTAAAAATAGAGTGGTATCATCCTTGAAATCTCTGGCATCGTGCGGGCAAGCATTGATGCACATTGCGCAATTGATGCACTGCTTGCTATCTATATAAATTTTATTCTTACCATGCTCCATTACGGCAATGTTTGCTTCTGGAACCGTACAAGCAGAGATGCATCGGTTACACCCCGTGCAATTATCGTTGGTAAAAATCCTGCCTTCTTTTTGAATGTTCATTTTATTTCCCCCCCGTTTTCAAAACTATTTCCACACAGTCTTTTATAACATATTTTAACGAAAATGTACAGAAAAACATTGACTATGCTGTGCTGAGCAAGTAAGCTTGAAGAAAAAAGCGAAGAAATTATGAAGCATAATAGTATTAAATAATAGTTGAATAGAAGCGATGGAAACACATGTAAAATTT
>CAZQBV010000005.1:0-53950 GCA_964592125.1 uncultured Christensenella sp. | reverse complement strand
CCCTCCTTCTCTTTTCCAAAAAAATCAGGCCGCCGCACCTTACCTGTTTTTCCCATATCGTTTTTATGGTGCTCTTATTTCTTATAATGGCATTACTTAAATTTCACAGCAGTTCCATATGCAATCACTTCGGAAGCTCCTTCTGTAATTTGCGAAGTGGCAAACCTCACATTTACAATCGCCTGCGCACCCAATGCAGTGGCTTCCGCTATCATTCTATTGGTAGCTATTTCACGTGCCTCATTCAGCATTTCGGTGTAGCCTACTATTTCTCCACCCACTATGTTTTTCAATCCAGCCATAAAATCTCTTCCAATATTTTTGGACTGCACAGTTGTACCTTTCACCATTCCCAATGCTTCAATTTGTTTTTCGGGTACATAGTCAATATTAAATAACAACATAACTCTACCTCCATTTTTTGATATATTGATACCTCTCCAAGATGAAAATGCTTGCATTATTATCCGCAATGGATACTTCGTAGTAATAGCGCGAAGCGCTTTGGGGATGGCATAAGACGTTTTCCCTGCTGTCTTTGCGCGGAACAAGCCACGCCATCGGCGAGGCATTCCAAATGAAAACATCTGTTTTCATTTGGAATGTAGTATTAGTATAACAAATCTGTCTGCCATGTACAACGACACTATTTGGAAAAGCCGACCAATTTGGCCGGCTTTTGATTGTTTTTCCGATTCATCCCATTGTTTAATACTGCATAAATGCTATTTCAGTGTTTCTGCCAGCTGCACGCCCAGATCATAAGCTTCTTTTAGCTCCACTTCGCTGGGGTTCATTTTAGCCTTGGCCGCGCCAATTACCTTTGCGCCCAAATTTTCCAATCGCTGTTGCATGAATTTTGTTGCCTCCCCGCTCCAGCCATAGGTTCCAAATACAGCAGTGGGCTTCCCTTTCATTAGGTAAGAGCACAGTTCGGCCATAGCCTCGGTCACCGGTGGCAGCACATCTCTATTCAACGTGGGTGATCCCAACGCAACTGCATCCGCACAAGTAATTTTTTCCGTGGCAACACATTTTTCTACCAAAGAGATGTCTTCCATGTACACATCTGCGATACCTGTGGAAAGCGCTCCTTCATATACCTGCTGTGCAAGCTTTGTGGTATAGCCATAGCAGGAAACATATCCTATGTATAGCTTCGGTGGCGTATTTACCACCGGCTGTGCCCAAGTTTTGTAGCGTTCCACTGCACACCAAGGTTCTTTTCTAAGCACAGGCCCATGCGATGGACCAATCACATCTATCTTTAAATCCTTTATCTTATCTATCGCCTGCAGTACAAAAGGCTTGAAGGGAGACATAATAACATCAAAGTAATATTTTTGCGATGCTATCATTTCGTCAGACAAGGTTGTAAGGTCATCAAACACTTCCGGCGCAGAAAAGTGAAATCCAAAGGCATCACAGCTAGACAAAAACGCATCCTCTTCCACATAGGTAAATATAGTATCCGGCCAGTGCAAGTATGGCGCAGAAACAAAGCTAATCTTCTTGTTTCCTAAATCTATACTGTCGCCATCCCCCACCACCAGGCATTCGAAGTCTCTGTTCAGCAGTTCTTTTATCAGCATTTTCGCTGCACGCGAGCACACCACCACGGCATTCGGTGCCATCTCCAGCATTTGCTGAAGAGAGCCCGAGTGATCCGGTTCTGTATGGTTACAAATAATATAATCTATTTTCTCGGGCTCGCAAATTTGCCGAAGCCCTGTAAGCTGTTCTTCGAAAAAACCGTCACGCACCGAATCAATCAGCGCTGTCTTTTCTTCCCCTTTTACCAGATAAGAATTGTACGAAGTACCCCATTCCGTCCTCATTATTACGTCAAAAACACGTAACGAAGGGTTTTGCACCCCTACCCACCATATATCTTTTGTAATTGTTTCAGGTACCATAGCTTCCCCCTATTTTTTCCTAAATACTATTCTGCCATATAAATAGTATTACTCAAAACTTAACCGCCCAATTATGCGGGCGGTCAACAGTTTACTTTTCAATTACTTGCAGCATTATTCCTTTTCAAAGGCAGATTTATCTGCTCCACACATTGGGCATACCCACTCATCCGGTACAGCATCCCATTTTGTGCCTGCCGCTACTCCGTCATCAGGAGCGCCTTCTGCCTCATCATAAACATAACCGCAAATCGTGCAAACATATTTTTCCATAACCAACAGTCCCTTTCATTTATTTACACGCTCTATGGCGTATACTAGCTTTAGTTTTCTTTGGAAGCCAAGTATTCGTTCAGTTTGTTTTCCAAAGCGTCTGCGTCTATACCATGAACGGAGCATGCTTGCTCTAGGTTTTCAAAATGCGCCGCTGCGCAACCCAAGCATCCCATACCAGCCTCCATAAACACACCCGCACAGCCCTCATCCATATTAATGATTTCCATAATATTCATCTGTTTTGTAACTTTACCCATTTTATTTCCTTATTTCCTTTCCTAAAAAACTTCTAATGTATCATTTATATAAATTGGCGAAACTCTTCACCTTATTTATAAACACCGTACTTTCAAACAAAACATTATGCTCCAAAAGTAACAATCAATTCCGGCGAGCCATTTTCTTTGTAAAAATCCACAAAATCCATTGGCGTTTCTATACCGCTGGGAAGCAGCACTCCACCCCTGCCTGCATCGGCATCCGAGTGCGTATCACTGCCACCAATCATATACAAATTATGTTCCATAGCAAATTGAATAGCTCGTTGATTCTGAGAAAAGTGTGATGCATGCGCATTCACAATTTCCACGCCATCGTAACAAACTGGCTCTATTGGCCGCAGGTTATACCTGTAGGGATGCGCCTGAAACACCAAATAACCTTTGCCATGCATCAGTTCATAAAAGTCTTTATACGTATTTCTGTATATATAGGGATGCTCTCTTAAAAATGCTTCATCAAACCCAAATACCAAAAAGTCACTGCCCAGCCCTGTTTCTTCATCTATGCCCAGTGCCGTTTCCATACCCAACAAAACCGTAACATCTGTGCCCTCTGCTGCCTTCCTCGCCGCCTTGTATCCACTCAAAAAATGATCCACCACTTCATCCCAGCTTTTATTTTCCATGCTGGGTGTCTCCAAAGAATGGGGATGGTAGTGATCCGTAATAAACAAATATTTATAGTCAAGCTCTGCGTATTCCTGCACAAGAAATTTGGCTGGAATACGCGAGCAAGGGCTTACTTCGCGAGTATGACAATGTGTTTCTGCCTGATAGTACTTCATAAGCTCCCCCAATATGCTACTTTTCTACACTTATATAATAGTACATCCAATCTATTAATGCAATGTGGTTTCCTATAAAAATTCTATCTGTTTTATGATGTTTATGCTCAAACTTTCAAGCTTGATATGCTGTTCGTTTTATTCTATACTGGTTGCAACAGAAAAGACAATAATATTTTACTTGTATGAATGGAGAACGTATGCCTAGCAAATACTATTTTTATCACACACAACAGCAAAATCCCTTTGAAACACTTGCATTGGAAGAAGTTTTTATGAACCATGTTGGAGAGGATGAGATGATCCTTTACCTTTATTCGCATGCAGATACTGTGGTAATTGGGCGTAACCAAAATGCATGGGTAGAGTGCCGTCACGAACAACTGTTGGGCGAAGGCGGCAAGCTGGCACGGCGTATCTCTGGCGGCGGCGCTGTATTTCATGATATTGGCAACTTAAACTTTTCCTTTATAGTAGGCAGGGAAAAATACGATTTACACCGCCAGTTGCAGGTAATACTGGATGCCGTAAAGTCCTTTGGTATCAATGCCGAGTTTTCCGGCAGGAATGACATTCTTGCAGATGGGCGCAAATTCTCGGGCAATGCCTTTTGTTTTCGAAAAAAAGGAGCATTTCATCATGGCACTATATTAATAGGTGCTTCTGTGGATAAAATCAACAAATACCTTGCTGTTTCCAAGGATAAAATAGAATCCAAGGGGATTTCCTCTGTTCGTTCCAGAGTAATTAACTTAAAAGAATTGAACCCAAACGTTACGCCAGAGCTTATGGCACAAGCATTGCTTCAAAGTTTTTCCAAACTGTATGGCACGCCTTCCGCTCCCGTTATTACACCAGAAATGAAAGCCGAGCTAGCTGAAATCACGCAGCGCAACGCCAGTTGGAATTGGCAATTTGGCGAATCTCCGGCATTTGATATTACTTTTGGCACGCGCTTCCCTTGGGGCAATATCGAATTCAACCTCTCACTTCAAGATGCCACCATTCAAGAAGCAAAAGTATTTTCGGACGCAATGGATGCCGATTTCATTGCCACATTGCCCGCGCAGCTTTCTGGGTGTGCTTTTCGTTCGGATGCCATGGTCAAAGCCATATCCCGCACACCGCGCACAGCAGATCAGACATCTATGCTGAATGATATTTTGAACTTTATACAACAACAAAACTACTGAGGAAATCATGAAACTATTTACAAAAATAAAAAACCTGCGCAAAGTAACAGGCAGGCTAAAAAACCGCAAATTTTTGCGTGCAAAAGAAATCATTCAGGATTACGGCATACGGGAGCTATTTCGTCGCGTGGGCGAGAAAATGGCATCTGGCGATGTTCCCTCCGGGCGTATTTATGTTGTTACCAACGAATCCTACAGCCGAAACACAAAAAATCCATCAGGATATCACTGCGAGAGTTCTGTGGCGTTTACCATATTGCCCGGTGCGCTTAATGTAGGCAAACTGGAAATTCTAACACAAAACCCGCAGGGCAATGCCACCCTAACATTGCAAGTGTACGACACACTTGGCAACGAATTGCTAAATACATCCACTGCAAATGTAATGGATGGAGCGTATACCAGCATAGACTTCTTGCCGCTGCTAGACTACACACGCCAAAAGCGCAAATTTGTGCTTACCTACCACGGTACAAACGGGGGGATACTTGTCAACCGCAAGAAAAGCCGGCGCAGTTTTCAGGTAGAAGGCGGCGGCAGCATTATTTGCCGAGTGTACACCCGCTTGGATGCACTGTATATGCATTGGATGCTGCACAACACGCCCACCTCCGCCCAGCTAAACGCACAGCACGGGGAAACGTTCGCTTACATGCCTAAAATCAGCATAGTGGTGCCACTGTTCAACACCCCTATAGACTTACTGCAGGAAATGATACAGTCTGTCACCGCTCAAACATATGCCAATTGGGAGCTATGCCTTGCAGATGGCAGCACCAACAATGTGAATTTAGAACCCACTATAAATTCTTTTAAAGATGCACGTATTCTTTACAAAAAGTTGGAGAAAAACGAGGGCATTTCGGGAAATACCAATTGCGCTTTACAGCTAGCCACTGGCGAATACATTGGTCTTCTAGATCATGATGACACGCTGGCACCTCACGCGCTGTACAGCTATATCAAATTAATCAACAAAGATCCCTCTTACGATTTTATTTATTCCGATGAAGATAAAATCACCGCAGATGGAAGTCGTCGATTCGATCCCTTTTTCAAGCCACATTTTTCGCCAAATATGCTGCTTGCCTTCAATTATATCACGCACTTTTCTGTTATCAAAAAAAGCTTGCTAGACAAAGTGGGCTGGCTAAGAGATGAATACAATGGCGCTCAGGATTACGATCTGTTTCTGCGCGCAACCGAAGCCGCCCAAAAAATTGGGCATATAGACGACGTGCTATACCATTGGCGCATTATAGAAACCAGCACAGCATTTTCATCCAATACAAAATCCTACACTGTTGAGGCAGGCAAAAAAGCGCTGGAAGCCGCCATAGAACGACGCCATCTTTCAGCGCATGTAGAGCTTGGCACTCTGCCAAACTATTATAATGTAGTGTATCATATTCCGCAGCCCTTGCCTTTTGTATCTATCATCATTCCCAATCACAATCAAAAGGCTACCTTGCGTAAATGCGCTACCTCTATATTAAGCAAATCCACATATCCCAATTTTGAATTGATTATTGTGGAAAACAACAGTACCGATGCCTCCCTATTCGACTATTACGAAGTATTGAAAGTAGACCCACGCGTCAAAATTGTGCAGTGGGATCATCCCTTCAACTTTTCTGCATTGAACAATTTTGCAGCATCGCAGGCACAAGGCGATCTCCTTTTGTTTATGAACAACGATATGAGCATTATTACCCCCGACTGGCTTCAGCAAATGGTAATGCACGCCATTCGGCCAGAAATTGGTGCTGTAGGTGCCAAACTGCTTTATCCAGACAACACCATACAGCATGGCGGTGTAGTGCTTCGCATTGGCGGCATTGCTGGTCATTCTCACAAATTTATGGATTCCGGGGAAGTGGGCGCCTTTGCCCGCATGACGCTGGTGCACGATGTATCCGCAGTTACCGGAGCCTGTGTGATGTTGCGTCGCGAAATTTTCAAGCAAGTACAGGGTTTTGATGAAGCTTTCACTGTTGCCTATAACGATGTAGATCTCAGTTTGCGCATTCGTCTTCTGGGGTATTCCATTGTGTGGACTCCCTATGCACAATTGTACCATTTCGAGTCTAAAACACGCGGTTACGAGGATACACCGGAAAAAGAAGCGCGTTTGGCAAAAGAAGCTGCTTTGTGGCGTGCCAAATGGGAGAAAAAGTACCCCTACGATCCTTTTTACAGCCGCAATCTTACACAAATTTACGAGGATTATTCCATCCGTCCGGAAAAAAACGATCCATAACAATACTGCTTCTAATACTAATCTCTAATAGAAATCATTGCAAAAGCAATGATTTCTATAGCCGCATAAGATGCGGCATCCAAACAGCTCGCTGTTTGGAAAGATCAGTATTGAACGGCTTTCTTAGCACAAAACACAAAAGTGTTTCGTGCTTCGTGCCTATGGCACGGATTAAAAACGTATAACGTTTTTAATCAAGAATTAGTATAAGGAAATATCACACACAATCAGTATAAAAAGAACGATGAAATAAATCCGTTCTTTTTTTATTTTCATCTTTACAAATTAAAATATTTTGCTATACTAATATGTGAACAATTGATCATATGTTCAAATTTATGTGTATGGAGCGGAAAAATGCATAGCGACGAATGTTTAAAATCCGAATTATTGGTAAGCGCAAAAGACGAAGTATATGTAAGTGAACTTTTTAAAATGCTGGGCGAGCCGGGCAGGCTGCGTATTGTGTGTGCATTAGCAGGCACACGCATGTGTGTGGCGCATTTGGCAGAGCAAGTGGGAATGAAACAATCCGCACTTTCCCACCAACTGCGCAATCTTAGAAATTCTGGCATTGTAAAAAGCGAAAAAAGTGGCAAACAGGTGTTTTACAGTTTGGATGACGAACATATAAATTCCATTATAAAGCAGGCTGTCAGTCATGCTGCGCACAGACGGGAGGAATTGTAAGATGGCTCAACATCATGCTATAGATTGTACTTGCGATCTATGCATTGCAAACCGCAAGGCACAAGAAACACCGCAAAGCAATGAACCACACAATTGTACGGAGGGCTGCACTTGCGAGCATGATCACACGCATAGCCATGCTCACAAGGAAGAAGGCTGCGCCTGCAACGCCATCCATTCTCACGAGCATGGTCACAGTAAAGATAGCTGCGGCTGTGGGCACGAGCATACCGGCGCATTTAAAAAATATCCTGTTCGCCTTTTTGTGGGTATTGGTATGTTTGTTGTGTCTATCTTGTTGTCCAAGCTGCTTGTGCTCCCCAATTGGGGTAGCTTAGTTTTGTACCTTGCAGCCTATTTGGTTTTGGGCGCCAATGTTTTGGCTGCCGCTGCCAAAAATATATTGCGCGGCAAGGTTTTTGACGAAAATTTTCTAATGACTGTAGCAACAATTGGCGCTTTCATACTGGGTGAATATATAGAAGGCACTGCCGTTATGCTGTTCTATCTGGTTGGCGAAACGCTAAGTGACATGGCTGTAGAAAAAAGCCGCCGTTCTATTACCGAGTTAATGGATATCCGCCCGGATTATGCCAATATAGAACACAATGGCCAAGTGCAGCGGGTTTCCCCCAACACCGTAGAAGTTGGGGATATTATTGTGATAAAACCCTATGAGAAAGTACCTCTGGACGCTGTGGTTACAGACGGCATCTCCACACTAAACACAAGCGCACTTACCGGCGAAAGCCTTCCCCGAGATATAGAAGCTGGCAGCGAAATACTGGCAGGGTGCATCAATGGCGCCCATCTTATTCGGGCACGTGTGGAGCGGCCATACGCGCAATCCACCGCCGCAAGAATACTGGATATTGTGGAGAATTCCGGCAACCGGAAGGCACATACAGAAAAGTTTATTACCACTTTTGCAAAATACTACACCCCCATTGTTTGCGCAGCCGCATTGCTGGTAGCTGTCGTTCCCTCGTTCATCACAGGCGAATGGAGCGTGTGGGTTTACAGGGCACTTTTGTTTCTGGTCATTTCCTGCCCATGTGCACTGGTGGTAGCTGTTCCCCTTTCTTACTTTGGCGGCATTGGCGGCTCCAGCAAGAATGGTATATTGGTAAAAGGCGCTAACTATATAGATGCACTTACCAACGTTTCCCATGTGGTATTCGACAAAACAGGCACACTTACAAAAGGTGTTTTTGAAGTGCGCGATGCCTACCCACAGGTTGGTATAGATAACCAAGCGCTCCTGGCAGCGGCAGCAGCGGCAGAGTTTCACTCTTCTCATCCCATTGCAAAATCGGTATTAAAGGCATATCAGGGCAGCATTGAAAGTGCCTCCATACAAAATTACAAAGACATAGCCGGCTATGGCGTAAGTGTACTGTATGGGGGCGATCGCATTGTAGCGGGCAGTGCACGATTGATGCAAAGGGAAGGCATAGCAGTTTCTGCTGTAGAAAAAAGCGGCACTGTGCTGTACGTTGCGAAAAACGGCAACTACATGGGGTATATTGTTATTGCAGACAGCTTGAAGGAAGACGCAACCAAGTCCATTGCGCAACTGAAACAAATGGGCATAAAAACCGCTATGCTAACTGGGGATAGCCAATACATTGCAGAAAAAATTGCAAGCGAAGCAGGTGTAGAGGATGTACGAAGCGAGCTTTTGCCACAAAACAAAGTGCATGCATTAGAGCAAATCAGCACGGCTGCACAAGGCGTTGCTTTTGTGGGCGATGGCATCAACGACGCACCCGTTTTGGCACGTGCAGATGTGGGCATAGCCATGGGCGCATTGGGTAGCGACGCTGCTATAGAGGCTGCCGATGTGGTGCTAATGACCGACGAACCCTCCAAAGTGCCTTTGGCAATTGGCATAGCCAAAAAAACCAAGCGTATTGTATGGCAAAACATCATTTTTGCACTGGCTGTAAAAGCCGTGGTAATGGTGCTGGGGGTCACTGGCATCGCAAATATGTGGGCAGCGGTTTTTGCAGATGTGGGCGTTACCTTGCTGGCAGTTTTAAACGCACTTCGTGCACTGAAAAGCCCCACCGCTGAATAGTGTCCATGCCTATTTTCCCACACTAAAATTGACATAACAAAGAAGGGCTTCACCGCAGCGAAGCCCTTCTTTGTTTCTGTATCAAATTTTAATATAGCTGGCCTTTTGGCTGCTAGCATTGCATTGGTACCAACGCCCGTCAAAGTAGAAACGGAACTGCACTGTTGTATCTTTGTGATACGGGAATCCATTCCTGTTTTCAAACAACAGAAACGCAGACTGCCCAGCCGCAATCAATTTTTTCGCAACATGGTTATCGCCATCATACAGGGTCAAGCTGCAATTGTTGGAAGCATTTCTGGGGTCTATCAGCCTTGCTTGGGTTTCATACACCGCCAGTGTTTTTTTGCTGGCATTTCTTACAGTAACGCCAAAGGCTGTGTCAAAAGACCTTTCATTGCCAGACATAGACACATAAAAATCTGGCGCGGCATAGTACGAACTTGCAGCAATTGGCGAAGAGAATGTGCCATAGGTCACTTTACTGCCTATTTTTGTGTAATGCCTTACCTTAATATAGTATTTCTTTTCCGGGCTTGTGGTCATTGTATAATTTGTACCACCGGTAGAGCCCACACGCACATAGTTTCCATTTACAGAGGTAGCGTAATACACCTGATATCCTTTTGCACCTGTTTTCGCACTCCAAGAGATCGTAATTTTATTGTATGCGCTGCATGCAGCCCTCACACCTGTAACCCCATCCGTTTTCGTCTGCCCAGCAACCGGCCCAGCGGTAACACCCGAAATTCTAGTATCTCCCGAGATATAGTAAGCCTTTATTTTGTAATAATATTTCGTGCCCGGCTTAGGGCAGTTTTTATCCGTATAGGAAGCGGCAGTTCCAGATAAAAGCGTTGTAATACGGCTATATGTGCCATTGGCAGAAGTGGCTCTGTATATATAATAACCGCCCGCTCCAACTGGTTTGCTCCAGCTTAGGCCAATGCTGTTTTTGTCTATTCCCTTTGCAGTAAAGCTGCCCGGTTTGGCCACCAGCGCCTTGCCAGTTATAATTGCCGAGGGATCGCCCACAATTTTGACAGAGTTCACTATTTTAAAAGCCTGTATTTTATAATATTTTGCAATACCCGTTGGCACATTTGCATGAATCCACGAAAGTGTTTTTCCCGATTCCAAAATGGCAAGCAATGTATACTCGCCATCTATCACATCCGCACCAAACAGCAAATAGCCAGTTGCACCATTTACAGCGCTCCATCCCAACTGTATTTTGTTGTAAGCGTAGCTGCTGGCAGTAAAGCCTTGCGGTGCAGCCAGCGCAGTGCCCAGTATTTCGCCAGATACCGCCGCGCCAAACTCACTCCACACAGTGTTGCCCACTACTACTGCGAACGCTCTAACCTTGTAAAAATACGTCTGTCCTTCTGTCAGTCCACTGTCGGTAAAGCTTGTAGTAGCTGGGGACAATATTGTTTTCACAACAGTATATACACCATCTGCCGCAGTAGCACGCTGCACTTCGTACCCGCCCGCTTCTTTTACCGCATTCCATGATATAGTTAGGCTATTTGAAGCTGCGTCCAGCTTCATTCCCGCAGGAATATCCAACAGCATATTCTGCACCACAGCAAAAGCCGGTTCCGTATATGCGCCTTGGGTTCTTTCCGCTATCGCTCCCCTATATGCCGCAACTTTATAGTAGTAGGTTTTCCCTTCTACAAGGCCGCTATCCACATAGTTTAAACTGGCAGCGCCTTCCAGTTCTTTTATAAAGGAATAACCATAGGTTTTATATTCCGATCGGTATAGGTTGTATCCCTCCGCTGCAGTGGCTTTGCCCCAGCTTAATTTTATGGTCTTGGACAGGCCACTCTCCACTTTAAAATTTTGGGGTACGCCCAATTCGCTACTGCCCGCAGAGGCCCACACGGGTCCCGATTGGCTGCTTTCCGTTTTTTCAGCGCCCTCGCCCTTATATGCCGCAACTGTATAGTAATAGGTTTTTCCCATTACCAGCCCACTATCCGTAAAAGAAGTATTCCCTCTTCCTGCCAGCTCTTTTATTAGGGAATACCCATAAGTTTTATATTCCGAGCGGTATATATTGTACCCCAATGCCAGCCCCACATCGTCCCAGCCCAGCTTTATTTCATCCACACCTGCACTGCTCGCCATCAGGTTTTCCGGCGGAGCAAATACCGCCGCCTGCCCCGGAATACAGGATATTGCACTGGTTTGCAACCCCTCTATTCTATTTTCCGCATCCATATAAAAGCCGGAAACTTTGTAGTAATATTTTTGTCCAGTAACAAGGCCTGTATCCGTATAGCTTGCTTCGCTTGTGTAGTCTCCCAGCTTCTCATAGCCGGAATCTCTGCTGCTGGAACGGTAGATAAAATAACCAATAGGCGTATATTCGCTGGTTGGCTCTATTTTATTCCATGTTAATTTCAAGCTAGTCTCCCCTTCGCTTGCCGTAGCAAGGCCAGTGGGTGCAGGCATGGTGATAGCACTTGGCACAGCATCCATTTGCTGCTCTGCCACCACATCCACAGTTTCTTGTTCATCTGCTGCAAATGCTGTTGCCGTTACCGATAGCAGCAGTGCCACAGTTAATATAATAGAGATAAGCTTGTAATTAAACTTTTTCATTCCGAAACTCCCTTCGCTACACAATCCAAAAAATTCATGTGTTTAAGCCAAGCTGTACAACATGTTTGGCTTTATTCTGCACTATAGTATATCATTGAATCGTTATTCTGTAGATGCAATTTGTTGATTCAACAGTATCTTTACAAAAAGTTTTCATCTCCCAGTTTTATTTCATCCATCTCCGTATCGCCTTAAAATCTTTTTCCGAACCGGGCAAATATCGTATGGGCAAGTCCATCCAGTTGTACTTTTCCAGTATACTTTTGTAGTGTGTAAAAGTGTCAAAAGAAGCTTTTCCATGGTAGCTGCCTATTCCCGAACTGCCCACTCCGCCAAACGGCAGGTGCGGTGTGGCTATATGAACAAGTGTATCGTTAATGCTGCCCCCACCAAAAGGCACACATTCGCAAATGGTTTTTTTCACTTTTTTATCTGTTGAAAACAGATAAAATGCCAGCGGATGCGGTTTGGAAACAATGGTATGTAACACCTTATCCAAATCATCAAACGTAAATATAGGCAACAATGGCCCAAATATTTCTTCCTGCATCAGGGGCGATTCCCATGTTGCATTGTCTATTAATGTAGGCATAATTTTCAGCGTGTCTACATTGCTTCTCCCACCATACAATAGCTGCTCCCCTTGCATCAGGGAAAGCAGTCGGTCAAACTGTTGTCTATTTACAATGCGAGGGTATATTGAACTGTTAAGAGGGTCTTCTGTGTAAAACTCCTGTATGCAATCTATCATATGCCTTACCAGTTGATCCTTTTTGCTTTCATGCACATACAAATAGTCGGGTGCCACGCAAGTTTGCCCAGCGTTAATAAATTTTCCAAACACAAGTCTTTTCGCAGCATAAGAAATATTTGCAGATTCATCCACAATGCAAGGGCTTTTTCCTCCCAGTTCCAAAGTTACAGGCGTCAGGTTGGGCAGTGCGCTTTGCAAAACCACGCCACCTACCTTTGCCCCACCTGTAAAAAATATATAGTCAAACTTCTGTTTCAGAAGATCGCTGTTCTGCTCCCTGCCACCCAACACCACCGTTACATGCTTTGGGTCAAAACAATCCGCCACCATCTCTGCAATGATTTGCGATGTTTTTGGCGAATGGTTGGAAGGCTTCACCACACAGCAGTTGCCTGCCGCCAATGCACCTATCAACGGATTTAGCGTAAGCTGAAAGGGGAAGTTCCAAGGGGATATAATAAGAGCTACACCATATGGCTCTGCATAGATGTGGCTTTTAGAGGGAAAGTGTGCCAGTGGCGTGGGCTTTTTCACTGGTTTCATCCACTTTTTTAGGTTTTTTATGGCAAAGCTCAGTTCATCGCGCACAATGCCCACTTCTGTCAAATAACTCTCAAAACCCGATTTCCCAAGGTCACTTTTCAGCGCATCGAAAATCTTGTCCTCAAATTGCGCAATCCAGTTTTGCATATTTTTCAAGCCGTACAGCCTGTATTCATAAGGTTTTGTAGTATGCGTATTATAAAACAAGCGCTGGTGCTCTACTATGTTTTGTATACTTTGGTCTATTTCCAGCGGTTGCATTCCATTGGTATTCATGCCTACCTCCAAATTTATGCGCTATACTATTTCCGAATCAAAACATCTGCATGTTTGTATTCCGCGCAATTTATATCCAACATTTTCAGCAATTCTCTTCGCAATCCTATTCTTCAATCCGTAGCACTTTCACCAAACGAAAATAAATTCCAAGGTGTCTTGTTTGGGGGATCGCAACAAAATTCCATTTCACACTTCAGTGTGGGATGCACAAACCCGACACGCTGCGACCAAAGGCACAAATTTCCATTTGCTTTGCCGCCATAGCGTATATCCCCCAGCAACGGTGCACCAATATAGGCCATTTGCACCCGTATCTGATGGGAACGCCCTGTTTTTAGCGCCACTTTCACCATGGATATCTCGCCCCGTGTATCCAGAACCTCGTAGGAAAGCTCCGCATACTTTGCGCCCGGCGTGCCATCGCTCACCACTTTAGAGCTATTCTTTTCCCTATCCTTACGCAAATAGTTTTGCAGCACACCACGCCGCTGTATCTTTCCTGTTACCAGCGCATAATATGTCTTTTGAAAGGTGTCATTTTTCAGTTGTTCGCCAATACGCGCTGCCGCTTTGGATGTGCGTGCAAATACCATTACGCCGCCCGCTGGCCTGTCCAACCTGTGCACCAGCCCAATATAGGCTGCGCCGGGTTTGTTGTACTTGGCTTTTACATACTCCTTCACCATACTTAGAAAATCCACATCCCCACTGCTATCCGCCTGAGTGGGAATATTTTGTGGTTTTACTGCCACAATCACATGGTTGTCTTCATACAGTATTTTCATCTTTGCCACCGCGTAGTAGTTCCGCAGGGCAGCAGCACCGCTTGGTTTTCTACCGGAATTACCAGATCACCCGCCTGTATGCTGCCCCCACGGTTTTTCAAACAAATTCCCAGCAGATTCCGGCATACTACAGAGGAAAGACCTGTGGTATAGGAGTTGATAATAAAAAACAATGGCGTATCCGAAAGCAGTTTCGCCGTTTCACTTACCAGTTCAAATAAATTATCTTCAGTACGAAACACCTTGCCATCTGCCCCACGCCCATAGGATGGCGGATCCATTACAATGGCATCGTAATAGTTGCCCCGGCGTTGCTCCCGCAGCACAAATTTCATACAATCATCTGCCAATATGCGAACCGGCCTATCTGCCAAGCCCGAAAGCTGCAGGTTTTCCTTGGCCCAGCCATTCATGCTCTTAGCCGCATCAATATGGGTTACCTGCGCGCCCGCACTTGCGCAGGCCAACGTAGCGCCACCCGTGTATGCAAACAAGTTCAATACTTTTGGCTGAAACCCCGCATCTTTGATTTTATGTTGCATGTACGACCAGTTTGCCGCCTGTTCCGGAAATAGCCCCGTATGTTTAAACCCTGTGGGGCGTACATAAAATGAAAGCTCACGATAATGCACCACCCAGCGGTCTGGCAGCTGTTTTTGAAACTCCCAGTTTCCACCGCCCTCTTTGCTGCGAATGTATTGTGCATGCGCCTGTTGCCACAGGTAAGGCGCTTGTTTTTCCCATATCACTTGTGGGTCGGGGCGCGAAAGCATGTAGTCTCCCCATTGTTCCAGCTTCATGCCGTTGCCTGTATCCAATATTTTATAATCTTGAAAATCTTCAGTAATAAACATACATCTATTCTAACATATCTGCCAACTTTATGCTATACTACTGCCATGGTTATACATGCCTATGCAAAATTAAATCTGGCGCTTTCCATTACGGGAAAATTGTCGAATGGTTACCATGCATTGGATATGGTAATGCAAACAATTAGCCTACATGACACACTGGAAATTCAAAAAGCCGACGGCATACACATACTCTGCAAAGATGTGCAGGGAGACACCACGCAAAATACCGCCTATAAGGCAAGCAAACTGTTTTTTGAACACACCAGTATTGCCGGCGGCGCAACCGTTGAAATACAAAAAAACATTCCCGCACAGGCCGGGCTGGGTGGGGGCAGCAGTGATGGCACTGCTGTGCTTTGCGCACTAAATCATTTGTACCATGCCAATTTACCTACTAAAACATTGGCAATGCTGGCATTAAAAATAGGTGCAGATGCTCCCTTTTTTATTGATGGTGGTTGCGCGCGGGCACAAGGCGTGGGCGAACTGCTTTCGCCATTGGAGAACCAGTGTGATTTTACCTATTTGCTTATCAAGCCCCGTATGGGGGTAAATACCACACAGGCCTATTATGAATATGCGAATTTAGAAAAAACAAAGTTGAATATGAACTGCGTTTGCAATGCACTGGCTGCCGGAAATGCATCCAGTTACTACCAAAATACTGGAAATGCGCTTTACCCCGCTGCAAAAAAATTGTGTCCAGAGGTAGATCTTCTCATCCAATCCTGCTACAACAGCGGTGCAGAATTTGCCATGATGACGGGCAGCGGCAGTTGCGTGTTTGCACTATACAAAGAAAAAACTGCCCTTATGGCAGCTTTCGAACAATTTCAAGCCATCTATCCTTTTGTATGCATTGCAAAAGGCGTGCCACACGGCAGCAGTATGCTATAGCGTATTATTGCGCTATTTGCAGCAATTCAGGTGCATCACATTGAATCCGCTTCATAAAAGCGTCCTCTATCAGCCTGTGCCCTGCTTCGTTTGGGTGTATCCCATCCCCACACAGAAAATCCCGGTAGTCTTTTTGCTTTAAAAAAGCACTTCTAATATCCACAACTGGTACATCGTGGCTTTGGGCAGTACGCTCCAGTGCATAGGAATACATTTCGTGCCACCAGTAAATATTTTCTGCCGATTTCAGCCATACCAATGTTGCCTTTTGCCTTGCTTTATCCTGCTCTGTAAACCAATTGAAGTAGCCTTCCCCACTCAACGGATGCAGATTGTTCAATATGGGAATTTTGCCGGCACGCTTTATTGTCTCTATCATCTTTCCCAGATTTTCCGCATATTCTTCTACCGAAAAATTAGGCAGATGCGTTGCGTAGGGGTTTTCCGCCACTTCGTTCCATTTGTAATCACAATCATTGTTGCCATAGCCTATCAGTACCAGATCCGGGCTTTTTTGCTCAAACCAGTCCTGCAGCATCTTTTGCCCATATCCGGTGGTGGAACCATAGCGGGAATAATCCAAAATCTGAGGGTGTAGTTTTTCCTTTAGCTTAGCAATAAAGCCCTGTTTGGAAAATACATACCGCATCTTCTCTGGATTCAGCACAACACCTTTGGCCACAGAATCCCCCAGTATCATAATAGATTTTACATTTTCATACCGCATAGTATATCTCCCTAAAAACAATTTAACATGGCAAATGCTTTTATGCAAGCAGCTTCGGGGGCTTGCGCTTGAAAAAATTGAAAAATAGAGTATACTATACAAAACACTTTTAAACTTGAAAGCGAGATTGTGCTTGAAAACATACAAAAAAAGTAGCGGTACATCCAAATACCGCTTTGTCGAACTGTTCAAGGGAAATAAAAAGCAATTCATAGTGTTGTTCTCTATTGTAGGTATCATCATTCTTGGCATTGTGTTGCTGTACCAATTTTCGTTAAAGCAAGAGTTTGATAACAGTTTTTTGGTAACTGGAGATACTATAAAAATTGGGCTTAGAACCGATGTAAAAGGTTTTGGAGAACAAGACGGCGAAGGCAATTTGGTTGGGTTCGACCGAGATTTTATTGACGAAGCGCTAAAAAGAATGCTGCCCGACAAAGAAAAGCTAATAGAGTATTCCCCCATCACCTCTCAAAATGCGGGTTCCAATATCAAATATGGCATTACCAATATGAATTTGGGGCTAATTGTAGATGGAACCAAAAAGGTTGCCAGTTTTCGTATTTCCAAGCCATACTATACCGATCATGTGGTTGCCGTGGTGCAGGGCTCTTCCCGTTTGGATCGTCTTACCAACATTGATGGAGGCCAGCTAGGCATCTTTTCTGCAGACATTCCCGAAAAAGACATAGAAGCTTATTTAAAAAAGAATGACTTGAATGAAAAGTTTCTTCGCTATTTTGATTACGAAAGCGCCATGACGGATATAGAGCAAAACAGGGTGAATGCTATTATTATGCCCTACGCCATTGCGCGCCAGTTTGAGGCGGCAGGGTTTCGCATACTGGCAGAGCCACTGTTTGAAATTGGCTATTCTGTAATGCTGCCCACTGGTCAAGTGGGTTTTGTGTCCGAGTTAAACCATATTATTGACGAAATGGAACGCGATGGCACGCTTGCCGCTCTTCGGGCAAAGTGGGGGCTGTAAATGTCCCCCACGTTTATTTTCTCATCTTGTCCGCATGAATATGTGCAATATGCAAAAGCGCGTATTTTATTTAAGCATGTATTTTATTTTATGCAAAGTTTACCATAAGCTACCGATTAAAAGTTGAATTTCGACCTTAAAAAAGAAGGAGCTTACAAGATGACAAAAAACAATACTAAGAGATTTGGTTCTGTAGTAATTGTTATTTCTTTGTTGCTCATATTTGTAACATCAGGTTGCGTCAAAACTCCTGAAGGCGATACAGTAGTCAGCAAAACCAACAACTTAGAGAAAGCAATACAAATAACCGCAGCGGAAGATACTGGTAGTGCTCAAGCACTAGAATCAAAATGGAAATTTGATACAGAGTATGATTCAGGGATAAAATTGATGGTTGATGCCCCAATTTTTAATAATACATACAATAATGCTCCTGTGATTTCGATTAAAGAAAAAGAGTTTCAAAATGCTGATGACATGGAGAGAATAGTTCATGCATTTTTCCCCAATTACAAAATTCACGGAACAATTGGGCGGCTAACAAAAGAACAACTTGAATGGAATATTTTGTTATGTAAAAAAGCATTAAGTGAAGAGTCCAATCCTGATAGTATTAAGACTCTGGATGCTCAATTAAAAGAATTTGAAAAAGAATATCAAACCGCTCCTGATGATAATATATTGCCAGATACTGATTATCAAATTAAAAAAATCGATGCAGATGGTTCAGAACAACTTAACGTAATAGGTATCAATGATAATAACAGAATCGACATATCTTTTGCAAATTGGAAATATAGAAAAGGTTCTGTGTTTTACATGGAAACAATTTCACAGGACTTTGAGATCGAAGAAGAAAAAACAATTGCTCTTTTAGTGCCCCCCGATGCCCTAAAGGAAGACCATAAATTTCAAAAAGAAAAAATTACAATAGATCAAATGCTTATTGATGCAGGAATTGACTATATGAATTTATGTACTGTTTCCAAATATGCTGATGGATACGACTATTATTACACAAGGACTAAAAATAACTTTTTTGAAACTTATGTAGATAATTTTTTTAGCGAAGCTCAAACGGAAGAAGACATATACCAAGATCTATGGAGATCGGAATTTATTAAGATTCGTACAATTAACGGTATGATTTATAAAGTAAAATGGGAAAATCCATCTGAACTTGTACAAGTTGATAATGAAAATGTGCAGATCTTATCTTTTGAAGATGCACAGGAAATATTTGAAAAGCAGCTAGGTTATATGTTGTCACCAGACATAAAAAGCGAAAAAGGCAAGGAGTACGAATTATTTTTCGGGTCAGGTACGGAGATACATATCAATCGAATTGAGTTAGGGTTAACAAAAATCTTGCTCCAAAACACACAAGATTCCTACAAATTAATACCTACCTGGAGTTTTATGGGTTACGATATACGGGGTAATACTTCCGGGGAAATTGTTAATGAAAGCGTAGACGCTTCAGGCGAAATTGTTTATAGCACAGAAGCTTCTCAAACAACTGATGATATAGAAAAAGGCGCAGAAATATGCTTTGTTACTATAAACGCACTTGATGGCAGCATAGTAAATCTCACAGAAATGAACTAAGTTAATATTTGTTTTCTACTTACAGGCAAAATGGGCATCGTATAATAATGGAGGTTGCGGCAGCAATCATCAGAGTACAACTCCTTGTTTTAGAAAGGATCGGGCTATGAAAAAATTTTTATGTGCAACCCTCTTATGCATTTTAATCATGTCTGGTTGCCAACAAACTCCTGTAAAAGATGTGGTTGTTAACAAAAATAATGGTGCATTTGAAAAATCTATACGCGAAACCAAAAAAACAGAAGCCACAGCTCCACAGTTTGACCAAGCTAAATGGGAAGAAAGCTATCAAACAGAGGGTTATGAATGCAAGATAAATGCGGATATCGTTACCTCTTTGGCAGAAAAACATCCTGTTTTTCAAGTGAAAAAACGTACTTTTTCAGAAGACGATGCTAAAAAAACATTGAACTACTTCACCAAAGACGCAATAGGCATGAGAGCAACATCCGATACAAAGGAAGAACTAACGGAAAAACTTATTCTTGCCAAACGCGGTACATATGTTTCAGATGATAATGGCGGTGGAAGTTGGAATCCCAACTACGAAGGCAAAGATCAAATTATATCAGAACTTGAAGAACAAATAAACAACGCAGAACCCGAAGAATTTTCACCTATTGACAATGAAAACTTAGAGCTGCCAATGGATAGAATCTATCAATTAAAAGATTTATCGAAGCTTCATACATATTTTGATGATAGCACCATTCATATTTCAACTGGTGTATATGATTTAGTTCAATATGAATCTTGGATCATACAAAATGGGGGATTCCCCGGGGAATCCGGTACCACAATAAATAATGTGAAAATTAGCGAAGAAGATGCAGCAAATAAAGTATATGAATTTTTGTCTGATTTAAATCTCGGAAATTATGGGATAAGTCACCAAGAAAAAGCCAGAATCATAAATGACAATACCTATGAAATAAAAAATGAAGGTTGGATTTTTTGTCTTTCCAGAAATGAAGGTAACTATGCTTTAGTAGATTTTGATCAAACTCAAACAAGCGGAGTTTTAGATTTTATTGCTGAAGAATACTCTGAAAGATGGGAAAATGAGACAATAAAAATATTCGTCGACGAAACAGGTATACAATCTTTTTCTTGGGCATTTCCTCTGGAAATAGTAGACACAATAAATGAAGATGTTGCACTTTTATCAGTTCCGGAACTTCAGGAGAAAGTAAAGCAGACTATAAAATACGGATTTTCTTGGATTGAATCCGCAACTACAGAATCAAAAAACATATCCATATTTGTAGACAAATTAGTTCTTACAGGTGTATTATTGCCACAACAAGATGATTTAGAACATCAGTATATTGCGCCTGCTTGGGTGGTTTTATATAGATACAAAGAACAAAACGACTTGCCGAATAATTCGACATTTGCTTTTGCAATAAATGCAGTTGATGGTTCAACTATTGATCTGAGAATGTTACTGCGTATGCCCGAATAAAGTCTCTGTTACTTCTATGGTGAGAATATTGTATTGTGAGTAAAAGACATACACTGAAAGCCAATTTAGTAAAAATCTCTTTCCAAACAGGCAGCCCCCCCTTTTTATAACTCCCTAAAATCCAAAAGTTATAATGCCACCAGGGAACACTCCACGGCAATTTACCGTCATACTGGTACAAAGCCATTCCCACCAAAGGGAAGCCTTGCCAAAATGTATTATATTTTGTTTTAATAGAGCAGAGGTATGTAAACGATGCTAGACGCAAGAAGGAGAAGACATTTCATACAATTGGTGCTGTGTGTTTTTTGCGCAGCACTGTTGTTTTGTATTGCATAGGCTGCACTGGCGCAGCTTGGTTGGGAGTATTGCAGTTGTACGCACTGAAAACAGATTTAAAAAGAGCCCTTACCTCTTGGGGTTTCATAGCTGGGGTGTGCGGCCTGTCGGTAGCGGCATTCTTTGGTGTGTTCGATCAAATGCTGCCCGTGTTCCAAGGCACAATGACAGAAGGGTTGCAGCAGGGCTTCACCATGCAGCTATTTTTTTCCGCATTGCAATCGGATGTGGTGCTGCTGGTGCTTCCCATACTGTGCGCACTTCCCTTCACTCCCGCTTTTTTGGATGATTACAAAAGCCGATACCTGCGTGGCTATCTGCCCCGCTCTGGCAAAACGCCATACGTACAGGCCAAGGTGGTTGCCACGGCTCTCAGTGGCGGGCTGGCACTGTTTCTGGGCGTTCTGCTTACTCTGTTGGTATTTTCTGTGTTGTTTTTGCCTATGGAAGTACCGCCGGAAAAACCAGAGCTTTCCGAATACGAACAGCAAATGCAAGAATGGCAAGGCACAGCCACAGAAGAAGATGACACAGGCGCACAGCAAAGTTTTATAAACATCATAGAAAAATCCACTGTGTTTTTCTTATCTGGGTGCCTATGGTCTTTGGTGGGCGGGCTTTTGGCCAGTATCACCACCAGCAAATATATGGCCTATGCCTCCCCCTTTATACTGTATTACGTGCTGGTTATTCTTTCCCAACGCTATTTTAAGGATTTGTACGTCATCAACCCGCAGGAGTGGCTGAACCCCTCCGAGGTTTGGTTGGGCGGCGTTTGGGGCGCGGCACTTATGGTAGGGCTGTTTATGGTGGTATTGGGGTTTGCCTATGCCGCAGTCATTCGAAAAAAGATAGAAGAATTGTAAATTTTAAAAACGAAGCAAAGGAGTACCATGCGTTTCAGACAGGTTGGGGCAGTGTGCCAATACAATTTCAAGCAATGGAAAAAGAACCCGCGCATTTTTATCACATTTGCACTGGCTTTCATACTTTGCTTTTTGCTGTCCGACAAGGCCGTGTCTTTTTCGCTGGAGCAAGGCACCACTATGCAGCTTGTAGAGGCATTTGTGTGGACATTTGGCGATGCCAATTCTATCTTGCTATCCTCCATGTTGCTGGTGCTGCTGTTTGCAGATATGCCCTTTATTTGCGCGGGCACCCCCTTCTATCTGGTGCGCATCAAACGCTCCACTTGGCTATGGGGTCAAATACTGTATATTATATTGGCCACGTTGCTGTATATGGCATTCATACTGTTTGCCACCGCCATCATCACAGCACACAACAGCTTTATAGGCAACATGTGGAGCGAAACTGGCGCCATGCTGGGGTACAGCGGCGCGGGCGAGGCCATTGCACTGCCCGCTTCCGTGAAAACAATGGAGATGAGCTACCCTTACGAATGTATGTTGGTGATATTTGGGCTGATGACCGCATACACCCTGCTTATGGTTTCCATTATGCTGGTGGTGAATCTGAAAAAGGGGCAGTTTTGGGGAGTAATCGCCGTGTTCCTGTTCAGCCTGTATGGGTTGCTTTTGAATCCGCAAATTTTCAAGCAGCTGTTTAACTTGTCCGACCAGATGATGTACAAGGCCAATGTGGCAGTGGGCTGGCTTTCACCACTGAACCACGCCACCTACTATATGCACAATTTTGGGTATGATTTGCTGCCCAGATTGTGGCAAACCTTTGCCATTTTTGGCGGGCTTATTGCCTTTTGCTTTGTATTGGCACTTACCAGTATGAAAAAATATAGTTTCAACTTTACAGGGAGTGATAGCGAATGAAAGATACTGCAATCAGCGTAGAGCATGTGTACAAGGATTTTAATGGCGAAGAAGTGCTAAAGGATGTAACCCATGCTTTCGAGGCGGGAAAAATTCACGGCATTGTGGGCAACAACGGCAGCGGCAAAACCGTGCTGTTTAAATGCATGTGTGGCTTTATGTTTCCCAGCCGCGGTAAAATATATATAGATTACGAGCAAGTGGGTGTGGATATGGATTTCCCCGATGATATGGGCATCATCATAGAAACGCCCGGCTTTCTCCCCACTATTTCGGGCATGAAGAACCTGCAAATACTAGCCTCGCTTCGCCGAAAGATAAGCAACAAGGAAATTCGTCAAACCATACGGCGCGTGGGGTTGGATCCCGATATGAAAAAACATGTGGGCAAATATTCGCTGGGTATGCGCCAGCGTCTGGGCATTGCGCAGGCCATTATGGAAGACCCCATGTATCTGATACTAGACGAGCCCTTTAACGGGCTGGATAAGTCGGGCGTGGCGGATATGCGCGAGCTGATAAAGGGATTGCGACAGCAGGGAAAAACCATACTGCTTGCCAGCCACAATGCCTCCGATATAGAAGAACTGTGCGATACTGTGTGTGAAATGGATGCAGGCGTGCTCACCGAAATTCGCTGCTAAAGAAAGAGATTATGCAAAATCAAACGCAAGAACCCATCATTTCCTTGCGAAATGTGGTAAAAATTTATAAAACAAAAAAGGTACGCTTTCGGGCGCTGAACGGGGTGAATTTGGATATTTACCCCAACGAGTTTGTAGCGATTGTGGGCACCTCCGGCAGCGGCAAATCTACCCTGCTGAATCTGGTTGCTGGGCTAGAGCACCCCACCGCAGGCAAAATATTCATGAAAGGCCGCCCCATACACAAAATGAGCGAGGATGATCTGGTGGATTTTCGTTTGAAGCACGTAGGATTCATCTTTCAAAATTTTAATTTGATGGACACTCTTACCACACTGGAAAACGCTGCCTTCCCACTGATCTTGCGGGGAGAATCTGCAAAGAGCCGTAGCAAAAAAGCAAAAACATTGCTTTGCGAATTGGGGCTTGCAGAGCATTTGGAGCACTACCCCGACGAGCTTTCCGGTGGGCAACAGCAGCGGGTATCCATTGCACGCGCCATCATTACCCACCCAGAAATTATCTTTGCGGATGAACCCACCGGCAATTTGGATAGCCACACCGCAGAGCAAATTTCCGATGTGCTGCGCCACATAGTAAAGGACGAGGGTACTACGCTTTTGCTGGTAACTCATGACATAGAAAAGGCAAAATATGCTGATCGCATCATACATTTGGCAGATGGCGAAATAGTAAAGATTGAAGAGGGAACAAAACAATGAAAAAATGGTTACATACAGGAATTACGCTGGTATTGATATGCATAATGGGTCTGCTTCCCATCACAGCATTTGCGGCAGAAACAGAGCCCGCACCAAGGCCTACATCTGCCCCCACTGCAAAAAGCGCTGCACAGGCGGAAGAAACGCCATCGCCTACAAATGCACCCGACACAACCGCAGTGATGCAAATAGAAAACGCCCGTACCTATACGGGTATGGACAAACCCTACAGCAGTGGCTATATGCCCACCGCAGCAGGCGGGGCAGCCAATGTGGTACTGCCACTTATCAGTAAATACGATATCCGCAATAGCCAAATCAACGTACAGTTTGACCTTGGCGATCCTGCCAACTCTCCCTTTCAATTTGGCAATTACGATCAAAATATTTCTCTGGCAAAGCACCCCACAGATCAGGGCGAGGCGGAGGCCTATCTGATTAATGTGGTGCTTCCCCTTTCCAGTCATCGGCAGTTGGGCAACTTTCCTCTGGTAATGAATATTACAGGCAGGCTGGAGGATGGCACTGTGTTCACGCAAAGCTTTACTATATTTGTGGTAATTACAGATGGTATAGACCCGAATGTTACGCCCTCGCCAGAGCCAACTGTGCCCGTTCCCGGCGAGGAACCGCCCATAGCGGAGCCAAAGGTTATTATTGCAGAGTACACCATCTCCCCCTCCCCCGTGGTGGCGGGCAAAAGCTTTCATGTTCTGGTAACACTGCGCAATACGGATGAAAAGCAAAGCTTGAACAATGTAAAAATTACAGCCAAGGGCGACAGTACAGATCTACTTCCTGCCGAAGGCCAAACAGGTAGCTTCTTTTTTAAAAAGATAGAAGCGGGCGGCGATATTACCTTTGGGCTAGACATGGTAGCCGCGCAAAACAGCAAGGCCGAGCCGCACAAGCTGCTTCTTTCCATTGTATTCGATGGTGCAAAAGCCACAAAATACAGCTCTGAAGAAGAAATTGTAATCCCCGTTATGCAACCCATTCGTTTGGAAATTGACAAACCCAAAATAGAACCGGAATTGAATGCGGGAGATACCATTTCGGTAACTACCAACGTGATGAATTTGGGGCTAGACACCGTACACAATGTACGTTTCACACTGGATGCCCCCGGGTTGATTCCAGATAAAACAGCGTTTATTGGCAACATAGAAAGCGGAGCATCCAAAAAGGGCGAGCTATTTGTATTTGTGGGTACATTGGATATGAAAGCCGACGGCGGCTATTCCGATGCAGAAAAGTATGGCGCAACCAGCGGCACAGTAACTCTATTGTATGAAGATACATTTGGCACAGAGTTTAAGGAGGAGTTTCCTTTTGATACCACAATCAATCCCCCTGTTGTGGTTCCCACAGAGGAGGAACAGCCCGAGGAGGAAACGCCTAAAAACACAGGCCAATGGTGGGTTTCCATTATTGTGGCAGCCGCCATTATTGTTACTATTATAGTCATTCGCACCGTGGTGGTAAAAAAGCAAAAGCAACAGAGGGATGAAGATGAAGGCGAGTGACCTTTTAAAATTTGCAATCACCGGCCTGCGCCGCAGAACAGCACGCACCTTCCTTACTGTGCTGGGTGTTATCATTGGCACGATATGTATTGTGCTGATGCTGGCCATTGGCATTTCCAATTATCAGCAAACCACACAAAGCCGTCTGGAAGACAGGGATTTATTGCAAATTCAAATGTCCTACAATTCCCTTTCCGGCAACGAAAACAGCAATGCGGGTATTCAGGATGCTACCATTGCATCCATTGCAGGCATGAAGCATGTGAAGGCGGTTTCCCCTATCATCAGCATTCCGGTTATCCTTCATGCGGGAAGCTATGAAGCCAATTTGGATTTGAAGGCAGTAGATCCCTCTGTGTTGGATTTAGACTTTGCGCAGGGGGGCATATTCCCCCAAAGCAGTGCCATGCCCTACATAGTGCTTTCCGGAAACTCTCTGGAATATTTTATAGATCCGGAAAACCCGCCCAAGCTTGCGTGGGAAGAAATGTACAAATATGTGCCAGATTTTGATTTCATGAATTCGGAAATGGAAATGAAACTGGGCTACAGCTGGGAGCCCACAGAGGACGACCCCGAGGCCGCCACATCGCAGCTGTACCGCGCAGGTGTTTCTGGCATTACGCAGCGTTCGTTCAGTATGAATGCCTACAACTCCTATATACCTCTGGAAACCGGAAAGCGCCTGATTACCGAAAACCGCGAGATTGCACAGCAATATGGCCTGCGTACCAACGCATTTAACGAGGCCATTATAATAGTGGACGAAATAGACAACGTAATGCCTGTTTTGGAAGATGTCCGCAAGCTGGGCTTTCAGGTTTACAGCGAAACAGAAAGTATTCAGCAGGCGCAAGAAGATGCCGCACGCCAGCAAGCACAGCTGTTTGCCATTGGCTTCATCTCCCTGTTTGTTTCGGCCATTGGCATTGCCAACACGATGTATGCCAACATACTGGAGCGACGGCGCGACATTGGCGTTATGAAGGTGCTGGGGATGAAAATACGTAAAATCCGCAGCTTGTTTATATTGGAATCTGCATTGATTGGCCTACTGGGAGGCATTATTGGCATTGCCGCCAGCTACATTGTGGTGCTAATTATGAACACCGGCGGAGAGCAAATGTTTATGGGCATGTATTTGGGCAGCGGTATGAAAATACAAATACCGCCGTGGCTGTCGCTTATGGCTATGGGCATTGCCATTGGCGTGGGGGTGCTTTCCGGCATTTACCCTGCCTACAAGGCCACCAAAATGAGCCCACTGGAAGCCATGCGGAATTAGGCTGGAAAGGATTGCTATCAAATCTGAACCCGATATGATTTTCCTTGCGTTGTGACGCTTATGCGCACATGATATACTAATACCATTACTGATAGAAAAAAGGAGAATGGTTATGCAAATTGATGGAAACGAAGTACAAAAGAATGCAACGGATGCATTTAACAGGGGTGATAAAGCAGAGGCATACCTTTTGCAGGATGAATTTGTTGATATGCTTCATCATTCGCTAGAAGCAAACGAGGATCATTGCAATTGCACAAAAAAAGGGTGCAAGTATCATGGCAAGTGCCTAGAATGTGTGGCAATACACAGGGCACACAGGGAGCATCTTCCCTATTGCATGCAGAGCATGGTGAATGAGAAACTCATGTCGTTATCGGCGCTAACAGAACATTCGCTTTGCAAAGAGCTGTAATACGCCACCAAAATGAGCCCTTTGGAGGCCATGCGGAATTAAGCTGGAAAGGATTGCTATGAAAAAGCTCTTCTACAGTATTGTTGCAATATTCTTTTCACTTGTTGTTTTGAATCCTCTTGAACGCATGACAAAAATATGAGCCCAAGCGAAAAATTGGAATTGGTACAATATTATACAGCTTATAACACCAGCATACGTAGCGGCCAAACAAAAGACTACCGCCCAGTGCTTGTGCTCAACGCAATAGACGGTAGTCACGTTCCTTCGTAAGAAAACTTGTGTTTGAACTAGTATTTATAAAATATCTTTCTCTGCTGTTCCCACTTTAAACAACAGCATATTCTTTTTCATTTACCACAATTTTCGAAATTTGCTCTACCTCCACCATACGATTAAAACAATAGGTTACCTTCGTGCGGTCGGTTAAATCTGGGGCGCTGGTTGCCGATACTGCCATTGCGTAATCTATGTTTTCTGTATTGCTTTCGCTGTCACGCAGCACATATCGAGAGCCGTCTTTGTATTCTATGGAAATATAATTCAAGGCATAGTCGTCTACAGCATCTGCAAATCCAAGCCCCTCTAAATCCAGTTGCATCCCTACAGAGTTAAGTAAAATAGAGTCACTCGCCTGCACATTGGGAAGACTGTTGCCCAACGTGGAGAAATCTACTTCTGCAAGCTTGAAAGCCACTTCCAGTGGCATTGCGCCGTCTTTTGTATCTATCTCAGATGGCATATCCTCCGGCCTCACTTTGCTGGCATCCACATATTCGGAAAACTCCATTGTTTTTGGCATATCCGAATCTAGCGCAACCCCAACTGCCGTAATATAAATTTTACTGTCTGTGCTGTTTACACTGTCGTAATACATCTTGCCCGGCGAAAAACTACCGCCTATCACCAATCCGTTTCCTGTAAAGTAGCATTCATCGTTTTCCAATATCTTCATATCATTTTTCACATTGCCACCTTCAAAGGACATATAACATTGAAAAATACCTGTAACCTCGTCGTATAGCACGCTTTCCATAGTCAGCAGCGTTGTATCTCCCAAATATCTGTTCAACTGATAAACGCCGGTAGTGTTTGAAATATATTGCCCTACAAGCTGGTCTGCCGTTTCTTCATCCACTTCTACCCGTTCACTGTTAGGAAGATTCAAACTCATCTTTCCATCTTCGTCATACTGTACAGTTTCACTCACTGAAGAACGTACAGAATTTCCAAATATCGCTTGATAGAATGGGGAATTTTCCCCAGAAGCGTAGGCTGCCAATGCCACGCTTGGTACTATTAAAACGCAGGTAGCTACTATTGCAACTGCTTTTTTGGTGATTTTGCGAAAAGATTTTTGTCTTTTCTCCCCCGCAACTTTAAAATCAATTGGTTCACTGGTGATCCCTTCCAGAACAGTGTTGATCCTTTCATCCACATCCGCCGGAATTTCCAAATCCCTTTTTAGCACGTTCATCATATCCCTATTCATAGTAAATTGGTTCATATTGCCACCTCCACACTTGTATCCATATATAGCATTCTCACTTTTTCTCTCCCACGCTTCAGGCGTGTTTTCACAGCGTCTTTGCTAATTCCCATAATTTCGCTGATTTTAGCAACAGACATATCCTGCGCATAATACAAAATAAGTACAATGCGGTACTTTTCATCCAGTTGATCCATCAGCATTCCAAACTCTGCATTTGCCTGTCCTTCATCTTCCCTTGCAATATCGGGAACATAATCTACACTGGTATACCGACTGTTGGTCTTTTTCAAAGAATTGCATGTATTGATTAAAATACGAATCAGCCATGTTTTAAAATATTCTGGTTTTCGCAAGGCAGAAATATTTTCAAATGCGGTTAGAATGGTTTCCTGTATTGCGTCCGCAGCCATATCATTTTCCCGAAAAAAACCGCGTGCTACTTTATATAAATCCTGCTTGCATAGCTCAATCAATGTAGCAAAAGCTTCTTTTTCGCCCTGAATGGCGCGTTCCGCTAGTTTTTTCATGCGGTGTCCTCCTTTTTTGCGTGAATGGAGCTCCCTCTCGTACTGTACATATATTAGACAGTTTCGCTAAGCGTTTGGTGACATTTTTTTATCGGTTTAAATTGTTTTCAACTTTATACTACTAATCTCAAATAAAAAACTACCGCTCAGCACTTACACCCCATGCCTTAAACGGTAGCCATCTGACTTTATCAATTGCAATATGCCGTAGCCTTTCTACATATTCACCAGCGGGAAGTTAATATCATCCGTATAGACCACTCTGCCATTCAAATACTCCAGCATATTGTTCGTACCCGTGTTAAACTCCACCACATCTGCCCACAGCGCTTGATAACGTATACCCATTTTCTTGTTTAGGCGAACATCCCCATAGGTGTTGTCACCCAAAATGGGGTACCCCGCTGCCTCCATATGTGCGCGTTCTTGATTCATGTACTGTGTGACCGGCTCTATTTCCACCAGGCTGAACTTGCCATTGCTGCGCAGCACCCTATAGCGCGTGTAGATGGGTACAGCACCACGTATTTTTCCGTCCGCCACACGGTATTTGTCTTCCCCATCCTTGGCATAAAAATGTTGAAATTCACCCTGTTTCTCCTTGGGGCAACCCTTCACAATTGCCTTGAAAAGCCGCTTGATACGTCGCTGATGAAACGCTTCGCGCAAGATTTCAAAAAAGTCTCCATTTTTGGCAAACAGCACCAAGCCCCCTGTATAAATATCCAGCTTGTAGCAGGGAAAGGGAATGCTTCCCGTATCTTCAAAATATTCGCCTCTGTCCTTCATATAGTTTATCACCATAGTCATCACGTCCGGCTCACCCTTCGCGCCCGCCACGGCCATTCCCGGCTGTTTGTTTACCAGCAAAATATTTTTATCTTCATAGCACACATCCAGCACAGGCACATTTTCGTATTCCATAGGCAAATACACTTCAATCACATCGCCGCCGTCTACCTCATAGTCCTTTTTTATCAGGCCTCCGTTTAGCTTAATATCGCCCTTTTTTATCATCTTTTTTAAGTTGTACTGTTTTAGCTCGGGCAACATTTCCGCAACGCATTGCGTTACGCTATGTCCTCTCTGCCCTGCCGAAATTTCCAGTCTAATCATAATACCTTACCCCAAGTCCTCTGTTTTTACCTTTATTAGTATAATTGAGAGAACCCAAATTTGCAAATACAGTTGGACAGATGTATACTATTTCCAAGTATAAACAATGGATTGTTCATACTTCACGCATTGGCGTGGGTTTTCTAATATTTGATGGAAATGGTATTGCCAAAGGAGAATTAACAATGGATATTTCTTGTATCTTAAGTCGGCGTTCTGTACGAACATATTTGGACAAACCAATATTGCAGGCACAAATACAATTGTTGCTAAAGGCTGGTATGTATGCGCCCAGCGCGCAAAATTCGCAACCATGGGAATTTATTGTTCTGCGTGACCGTGCAAAGCTGGACAAGCTTTCCGAAGGCGCACAGTACTGGAAAATGCTAAAACAAGCACCACTGGCCATTGTGGTGCTTGCCAACCCCGCAGGCTACAAGGCTTCCAACCAAGGCTTTTTTATACAGGATTGTGCCGCATGCACCCAAAATATATTGGTGGCTGCAGAGGGCATGGGGTTGGGTGGCGTTTGGCTGGGCACCTATGGTGTGCAGGATCGCATGGCCTTTGTTGCAGAATTGCTGGGAATACCGGAGGGCATCCACCCATTCAGTATTATTTCACTGGGGCACCCCGCCACGCCTCCCATACCTCACGATTTTTTTCTGGAGGAAAAGGTTCATTACGACTCCTATTAAAAACCCAAAAAGCCGAACAGCACCATGCCGTTCGGCTTTTATACTATTGCATTTGCATTCTCATTGAAATATTGCTTTATTCAGGCGTATTTATCACGCCCAGCATAGAATCGGCACGCACAAAGGTGCCTTCTTTTGCGTTTATTTCGGTAATTTTTCCACTGTAGTAATAGCTTACTGTCATTGCTGCCTTGTCTGTTTCCACATCCATAAACAAAGCGCCTTTTTCCACTGTGTCGCCCACCTTGCCATGTATTTTAATGATCTTGTACTCATCACTGGTATCAGATAATTTAGGCATTTTTATTCCTTGAAACATCTCAACACTCCTCCCTTTTTGCAAACAACCGTTCATCTGTATGTGGCAAAAACATTGCCGAAACATATTCATCCATATACGATGGCTCTGTACCAAGATCTATGTAAGTTATTTTGTGTGCCAGCTCCGCTTCCTTTTTCCTGTGTTTTTCGGAAAGCAGCGTCATGTAGCAACCCGCCAAAGAAGAATTCCCAATGAAAGAAAACTGTTCCTTCCCTAGGTTGGGCAGCAACCCAATGGCCTGCGCACAATCTATATCTATATAGCGCCCAAAGCCCCCCGCAATATACACCTTGGAAATGCAATCAAAATCCATTTCCACACTTTTCAGCAGCACCACACATGCAGAGAAAATTGCTGCCTTGGCACGAATCAGGTTGTCTATATCCGCCTCGGTAATATACACACTTTCACTTTCAGTTTCCGCCAATAAAATGTTGTAGCGCGCCTGCCTGCCCTGCTGTACCACAGAGGGAAATTTTCCACTGGTATCAAACTTCCCGCCAGGATCTATCACCCCATGTCGAAACAGCTGCGCTATCAGCGAAATCAAACCAGAGCCACAGATTCCCACCGGCGGCACATCCCCTATCACGGTGTAAGAGGCTGCTCCCGTTTGGGCATCCACTTCCACCGTTTCTATAGCCCCTTCGGATGCGCGCATGCCTTTTTCTATGCCGCCACCTTCAAATGCAGGCCCGGCAGAACAGGCACACCCCAGCAAGAAGTCATTGTTGCCAAACACAATCTCTCCATTGGTGCCAATGTCTATAAACAGGTTAATCTCCTCGCTGTCCAAAGCAAATTCCGTACACAGCAATCCCGAGGTAATATCGCCCCCCACATAGCTTCCCACATTGGGGGAAAGTTGCACTGTGGCATTGGGGTTTATATGCAAACCTATCTCCCCCGCCGTGTATTGTGGAATACTATATACTGCAGGCGTATAGGGCTCTAGACGAATGTAGTTGGGGTTCACCCCCAGCAAAAATTGCGCCATCGTGGTATTGCCAGCTACCGAGGCATTGCGCATCTGATGCGCATCTAATTGTGTCCGCTCCATCAGCTCCTTTATTTCATTGTTAATTGTAGTTAACACCAGTTTTTTCAGCTCGTCAATTCGCTCTGGCGTTTTGGCATAGCTAATGCGGCTGATAATATCTACTCCTCTGTCAATCTGCAAGTTATAGCTTGTTATACTGTCCACTGCCTGTCCTGTTTGCATATCCACCAGCTGCACAGCCACCGTGGTGGTGCCTATATCCACAGCAATGCCGTAGTCTTTGGTATAGTCCAGCTGAATATCTACAATATGCGCAGTTTCTGCCTGCAATCTGTACCATACAAGCAGCTTGCCCTCTCGCTTGCGCAGGGCATCTGGCAACTTTTGAAGCAAAGCCAGTGGCAAATTTATGTCCTTTGCACCTATCTTCTGAATCACTGCCGTTTTAAAGCGATCATAATCGCCAAGTCCATCCAGCATTTCCGGCTGGGCAACAGTCACTTCTACCCACTGGGTAAGTGGCTTTATTTCCTGCGCGTTGGGCAGCAGTTCCCCCTGTATTCCCAAGTGACTCAGCGCATCCGAAAAGCTTCCCTTCTCCTCACTTAGTTTGCGTGGGATATAAACAGTTATATCCGCATCTGTCACTTTGCTGCGGCAGGCCAGTACAAATCCATCTGCCACCATTGCTTCGGATAAAATGCCGGGATTTTCAAACGAAACACATCCCTGCTCAATCCGCACAAGACATTTGCCGCAAATTCCTTTTCCTGCACAGGGCAGGGAAATCTCCACCCCGGCTTGCCGCGCAGCATCTGCAATGATAGTTCCCGCTGCGGCTTCACAATTTCTACCATCCGGTTTAAATGTAATAACTGGCATGTCCACCTCGTAACTCTACTTGTTTTTTCTTGTATGATTTATGAATCATTATAGCTGTTGTTTCGCAATATGGCAACGGACGGCTACACAAGCCGCCCGCTACCCAGTTTTGCGATGCTATATACTGATTCCCCCAAAAACGTATACTATTATCCAATAAAAACGCAAACGTTTTTATTTCGTGCCTTTGGCGCGGGGTTCATTACGCTTGTCTCAGCATTATGAAAGATTCGCCTTTACGTAAGATTCTATATCTCCAGACTCCTGCGTACCTACCATTACTTTCCAGTCCCCGCCCAGTCCTTCTTGCAGCTCGCCGCTAATTTGAGATACATAGCCGGGGATTACAATGGTCTTATTTTTGTGTGTCTTATCAATTTCCTGTCCCTTAATAAATTTGGCAATCATATCACCGCCAAATTTACCGGCCGCCCATGCGGTCAGCACACTCATTCCCTCGCACTCTGGAATGACCAACCATGCGCTGATGCCACTGTTCTCTATTTCGCCCGATACCAAGAAATATGTCAGCGAGAAATTGGTGGTTAGGAATACATAGGAATTCTCGTCCGGCTCGCCAATTTTGTACACGCCCGGCTCCACCTGAATGGGCTTCTGCGGATCTGTGTAGATGTTCTGCCGAAGTATCATAGCTGTGGAAAGCAGCGCAATATCAAATTTTGGCAGCACTATAACGCCACCATATTTGCATATTTCCGTTGTGAAATCTGTCACCACTTTGTACATATCGCTATCATCAATAAATTTTAGGAATGTGTAACCCATGCACTTTTGATTGGCCAAAGCCGCCCTGCGCGCCACTGTGTTAAACGCATATTCCTGCGAAACAGACTCTTCTGCAAATTCCAGCAGCATATCGTTAAAGCCGCTTTCTTTTACCTTTACAGTAATCTCCGCAATTTCGTCTATTGTGCCACCTGTAACCGACAGAATCAGCTTATTCTCCTGCGCTACCTTTGCCAGTTCCAAAGCATTATCCGCAGTTGCCCCGGCAATCACACCGCCTGTTGTCATCAGCTCCGCTGCTTTTGTTGCCGCAGCAGTGTCTTTTGCACGCGCAATCACAGGCATACCAGCATCTACTGCCAGCTTCACCACTTCCAAAAATTTTGCAGGGTCGTCCTGCGTTTGTGTTACAGCAATGGCGCCAATGGTCAACGTTTCACCAACACGTTCCAACACATAGCCCTTCACCTGCTTCACCACATCTGCCGCGTCTGCATCCACATCGTTGATGTTTACAGAAAGCAACGGTTCGTTTACAAATGTTTTTTCGTGGCGGAACAGCACAGTCTCGCCCCCCACTTCTTTTTCGCCAATTTTTACTGTTTTCACGGGGGGCTCACTAGCCGCGCCCAGCACAGCCTTCGCTTCTTCCGAAGCGTATGGGCACGCGGAAAGTTCGGCTTTTTTGCCCGCCAGTTTCATTGCAAATGCAAGGCAAGTATTGGAGCCGCACTCCTTGCAGTTTGTTTTTGGCAGCAGTTTTTGTATTTGCAATCCTGTTAATGCCATATTATTTTGCCCCCTTTCCGTCCATCAGACCGGTAATGGTTTTTTGAAGTTCCATAGCCGCCTGCGGATGATACATAATTAAGATATCTGCACCTGTATACAGGTAACTAAGAGCGGAAGCATATTCCATTGCAGGCAGCCTGTCTTCCAGCTTGCCCCACTCTGGGAAGTCGCTCTGGGGCGCTTTGGCTTCCTTCACCTTGGATGTTTCCACACCCGGTGATACAATCATGGGTGCGCACAGCATGGGGTCTCCACCAAGGGCAGTTGCACGAATACGTTCCATAACTGAATAGGTATACTCTATACCATAGCCCAGCGCACTGGTTGTGGGGTCTACCAGTATCTTCTCTTTCGGGAAGTCCATATTGCCCAGCAATATAACCATTTGCTTGGCTATATTCACATCTATTGGGGCTTGCGCCACCAGCGAGTGACCATAGGCCATGGCCGCACCGGCTATTGTTTTGTAGTTGTCCTGCTCTACCCAGTTAAACAGCAGGTTTTCGCCTTCACAGGCCTGCGCCACCGCCTTCATCACTTCGTTTAGCTTGTCGTAATGGCTATGGCCGGTAATGATCAGTGGAACATCCACTGCTGCCAGTACCGATTTCACCAAATCCACTGCTTCCTGTGCAGATCTACCGCCCTTTTCGGGGTGTGTGCCCATCAATGACACGCTAATCAACTCTGCACCGTACTTATCCACACAAACCTTTGCCATCTCTGCAGGGTTTTGCAGCAAATCTCTGCCATAGAGATCCACCAATGTTGGCGGATATTTTTCACTCAAAACATCCAGTACTTCCATTGCCACCAGTGGCTTGTTGGGCATGTCGCCTTCCCACCAATGGAAAGGCATGCAGGTTTCACCACCCACTTTCAGCACTTTGCCACGGGTGCCGCCCTGTTCCTTGGTTGCGCCCAGTTTCACTTCCCAAACGGGGTTTTCGCAAGCATCTCTGCGCACTTCGAAGGATTTGATGCCGTTAATCAGCTCTGCTGCCGGGGCTGCCTGCCCTATTTGCCCTGTAGGCGTAGCTTCCACTGCCTTTGCACCGGGTATTGCGCCCATTGCCGCACTGCCCTCCGCACCTAGGAACTGCGTGGCCAGTGTATTGATGATGCTGGAAACCACATCCTTCATTACATCCTGCCGCACTTCTTCTGTAATTTTCGCTTTCAGCGCCGCCACATCCACCGCTTCCAAATTGGCTTCTGCCGCTGGCTTCTGTTCTACAGGCGCTGCTGTTGCTACAGCGGTTTTAGCCGCCGGTGTCTGCTCTTCATCGCTTTGCGCAAATACAGTCATATCTTCCATCTTAAGTGCCGGGTGACCCACCTTTTCCATAAAGGCACGCACATCCTCGGCAGCCGTTGCAATGGTTTCATCCGCAATCTTATCAAAGAATCCTTCCAGATTTTGCTCTCCAAAGCGTTTTTCCAGGTCTTCCCGCATCGCTTCCTTCAGCTCTTTGGGCATCCATACCACACGAGCATAGCCACCCTCCGCAAACAAGAATTTACGGGAGGTAAGGAACACCTTGCCCACACCCATAAAGCCGGGGGTTACCACGCCGCCGCCCACATTGCCCGCCAATGCGGAGAATGTCATGCCCACAGGGGTATCCTCCAAAAATTCACGGTTTACAATCATTACCCCGTTACATTCGGGCACATAAGCTACAATGGATTCAAAGCAGCCGCAGCTAGTCATTGGCCTATCCATAATGGAATAAGCGCAGTAAGAATCCACAGTTTTATGACTGTTGGGGTATACATAGTCGTTCACGCCTTGCCAAATGCCTTTTACAGGATCCAAGCATTCGCCCTTTATAATGGGCTGGTTGGGGCCGGTTTCGTCTATTTCAAAGGCCGCTTTACCATCTAGCCAGTTATAGGCACCGCACAATCCCAAACGTTCGGGTGTGATTACGCACACATGATCGGGGGCAAAGCTTTGGCACAGCAGACAGCTGTAGAAGGTATCCACACTCTCATCCGTCATTGCCTCCAGCCTGCGGTTACGCTGGTCGTACACTTCGCGCGCCACCTTCAGGCGTTTTTCCACTTCCGCTTCGTCGGTAATCAACGTTACTTTCACTTTATCTACAATGGCTGGGTAATCCGAAAGGAATTTTGCATGAATGATCTTTCCGTAATCCTTCACACGCAAGCCTTTTTTAAAGCCATCTTTGGAAATACGAGTCCACACAATGTCCCTTTGACCCATGTGCCAAATGCCTTCTGCGCCATTCACCATATGGTGAATTTGCCGTTCCAGAATGGGCTCAAAATCGGTTTGCATCTTACGGCCTGCCACTTCCACCCAAATGGCCAGCGGCAGCGCGCCACCTTCAGGCACGGAATCCACATCTGGGCCAATCAGCTCTATTTCACCATCGGTAATGTCATCAAAATCGGCACTGGTAACAAACTCAAATGCAGAAGTTTTATTACCACCAAATTCTACACGAGTATCTTCTTTACGAATACGCTCGCCTTCAAACGCAGCGCCATAGGCCACAGGCACGGGCACTTTGGTAATTTTAATTTTGCAACCGCGCACTTCCAGCGATTTTTCCACCATATTTTCCAGTGGCACATTGGAAACCACATGCTCGTAGGTGCAAACGCCGGTGGGCAATATTTCCGGAATGTCCGTATTTGCAATAACCGGGAATCCATAGTTGATTGCCCCAGCCGCCAGTGCATATTTTTCTTCGTCCACCTCACCCATTGCCATAACAAAGGCAAAAATACGGTTTTGATTGTATTTCAGGTTTTTCTTGAAGTCACCCGGCTTTACGCCGCCAAAGCTAAGCGCCGCTCTGTTGGCAAAGCCCAGTGCATATACCAGTGCAGAAACATCCTTGCCAAACGGAACCAAACGGGTTTCCCAGCCTAGCTGCACACCCTCTGCCGCCAGCTGTTCTGCAAACTGCACGCCGTTTGTGGCACCCGCCATAAACACATACAGGTTTTTCTGCTGCAACTCCTTGGCAATTTTCACTGCTGTTGCGTTGTCTGGCGCCGCACCTGTTATGGCCGCAAACCCTGGGGCACTGCCATCCACAAATTCCACGCCACGCTCACGCATAATAATGTCGTTTGCCGCGCCCAGCCAAATGCCGTCTACAGGGTTTGGCCCCATTACGTACTTCACTGCTTCTATGGCTTCGCAAGCAAACAATGCGGCCGCACCGGCATCCAGTGTTTGCCCTAAATATGGCAGCCATTCTTTATCCATAATCCGTGCGGGCAATAAGGTACGCGTATACTTCAATATTTCGCGCAGGTCACCCAGCGTTTCCATTTTTCTGCCGGTAAATGAGTAAATTATGGGCAAATAAAACATTGTACTGGGGAAGGATATGGGGTGGTCTATCCCCTTTTCGTCGATGGCTTTCAGTACATCGGCCTCCGCCTTTACCACCCAATCTATTGCGCCATTAATTGCGCTTGAACAAATTAGTTTAGACATCGAGCTCCCTCCTATCCTTCATATCAAGCAATTTTCTCTCATGCTTCTTGTTAATTCCCAGTTTTTCACGTTTTTCTTCAATTACAGCAATAATCTGCTGTGCCGCTTTTATTGGGTCTTCCTCAAAATGCATGCTGGCATTAAACATTTCCTTTGTATCCTCTGTCAGGAATTTCATTACATTATCGCTACCTGTTACATGGAAGGGATGCCCAATAAATACGTCCACACCAGACGCAACAAAGTAACAACTGATGGAAACAGCCTTCTCACTCATCAGCTCTGGGCACACACCCACGGCAGGCAGTCCCGCAATGCTATCGCCTAGACCGCCTTCTTTCACTATCTCTGCACAGGCTTCCAGTATACGCGTGTTATCCACACAGCTACCCATATGCAACACTGGCGGAATACCCACTGTTTCGCATACTTCGCGCAAGCCTTGCCCTGCTATTTCCAGCGCGGTCTCTGGCCTCATGTTTCCGTTTTTGCCAGACCCAATTGCGCTACAGCCTGTTTCCACTACCAACACGTTGTTTTTAACCAGCTCGCCCACCAACGCGTTTGTGTATGCATCTGTTTTAAATTTGGGGTTGTTGCAACCCACGATGCCCACAACACCTTTAATGCGGTTTTGGATAATAGCATCGTTTAGAGGGCGGAAGGACGCACGGAAGCTGCCACCCAGCATATATTTGATTTCTCTTACGCTAAAGCCGGCAATTACCGTTTGTTTTTCCTTGGGTATATTTACTGCTTCTTTGTTCCGGTTTTTGAAATTGTCTATCGCCATCTTCACCAGTTCTTTAGCCGAATCCAGTGCATGCTCTTCGTCAAAATCAAAAGGCTCTGCACCAATGGTTTTGGCCATATCCACAGCCGAAATAATCTTCGTATGGTAATGCTCTGCCACAATTGGAAGCGAGGGCATTACGCACTGCACATCCACAATCATCATTTCCACAGCACCGGTAACAATGGCCAGCTCCTGCTGCAGGAAGTTTCCTGCAATGGGCACGCCGTGGCGCATCAGTATTTCGTTTGCCGTACAGCAAATGCCGCCCAGCGTTACGCCCTCTGCACCCGCAGCTTTCGCATATTCAATAATATCCGGCTGCTTTACCGCAATGGCTATCATGTCCGAAAGTGTAGGTTCGTGGCCATGCACAATGATATTTACATTTTTTTCTTCCAGCACACCTAGGTTCACTTCCGTTTTCAGTGCCCGCGGTGTGCCAAACAGTATATCGGATGCCATCGTAGCAATTCGCGAGCCACCCCAGCCATTGGAAATGGCCTGCCGGAAAGCATGCATCATTATATTTCTGTAGTCGTGATCCACACCCATGTGTGTGCGATGCATTGCCTCCACAACCATTCTATCAATCCCCTGAGGCAAAATGCCTAGGTTTTCCCACGTTTGACGCGTTTTTGGCGGAGCCAAATCCATTGTACGGATGGGCTTTGTCTGGGAAGTGAAGTCTCCTAGGAAAACGCCTGTGAGTTCCTTTGCAACGTCCATAAACTCGCGGTCTTCTGTTTCAATCCCATACAGCGCCGCAATTTCCATCACTGCTTCTTTGTCTTTTATTTCGTAATCTGTTTCTTTTCCCTCGCAGATTTCTTCCAGCAGCAATGCAACATGCCTGCCATGATCGGAATGGGCAGATGTACCCCCCGAAACCTCGCGCAGGAAGTTACGTGCCGCTATGGTATCTGCATCTGCACCGCAAATACCTTTTGGCGATTTTGCTGTTATGCGGCATGGCCCCATATAACATATGCGGCAGCAAATGCCTCCCGTGCCAAATTTGCACTGGTTCTTCTGCGTCTCATAACGATCAAAGCATGTATCCACACAATCCGCTTGTGCTTTTTCAAGCATCACTACGGAAGCGCCGTCATCTACTTTGTCTGTAAAGACCTCTCGCTCTCTTTCCATAGACCCTCCACTCATCTTTGCCTTCTGGCATTATTTCGTTTTGATATGTTTCCCTGAATGATTTGTAAAGAACTGTTGTTAAAATTTTTCTATCAGGTTTTTTACTGCAATGTGTACGGGATTATCTTCGGGAAGCTCCCATACATTTTTATCCTCTTCGGCGTATTCGGCCAGCTGTTCGTCATAGGGTAGCGCAATCATTTCATCCGCACCCGTTTGCCGCTTCACCTCTTCAGCAGTGGCAGGCAACTTACCTTCCCGTGTGCGGTTTACCACCAGCACCAGTTTTCTATACTTCACTTCCATTTCATTGGAAAGCTCGTGAAGGCGTTTCAATGTCTTCATTCCAGAATTGGATGCATCCGACACCAATATCAATACATCTACATTCTGCACAATCCTACGGGACAAATTCTCCAGCCCGGCTTCGTTGTCCAGCACCACATAGGGGTACTGGCTGGAAAGCTCTGCAATGGCCTGCTTCAGCACATTGTTCGCATAGCAGTAACAGCCTGCACCCTCTGGCCTGCCCATGGCAATTAGGTCGAAGCCAGTGGATTCCACCAAGCTCTGCGCAATTTTCATACGCAACAGCTCCTGCTTGGAAATTTTCTGTTCCTCCGCCTCGTCACGCACTTTTTCCCGCGCTTCGCCAATGGAAGATGTTGCCTGAACCCCCAGCATAGCATCCAAACAACTATTGGGGTCTGCATCTATTGCCAATACAGGCTTTTTGCCAAGTTCCACAAGATTTCTTACAAACAATCCGGCCAGCGTTGTTTTTCCTACGCCACCCTTGCCGGACAATGCAATTAAATAGCTCATATTATATCTCCCTTTGCTATTGCCGCCTGCACCGCAGGCCACACGCTTTATACTTCCAGCCTGTCTATCACATTGTTTAGCTCGGCCAATGTTTTTTCATCCATGGCATCGCACACGCACACGCCATCTCTATCCGCATGCTTCACACTGTCCGAATAGGGCAGCATGGCAATCACTTGCTTTCCTGCCAGCGCTTCACGAATAAATGCCTCATCCTGCGCATTTGTAATTTTATTTGCAATGTACAGAACGTTTTTTACCCCTATTTCATTTGCCAGCTTTTCCACAGAAAGTGCGCAATCCACAGAGCGCTGCCCCGGCTCTACCACAGCCAGCATTACATCCACACCCTTGGAAGTGGCACGCCCCAAATGCTCTATCCCTGCTTCCATATCCATAATCAGCGTTTCATCTTTGAATAGCACCAAATCTGTTACCAGCGCACGCACGAATGTATTTTCCGGGCAGGCGCAACCGCCGCCGCCCTGCTGCACTGCACCCAGCACCAGCAAAGAAACGCCGTCCTTATTGTAGGCGTAGGCATCTGCCACGTCGGAAACTTCCGGGTTCAGCTTGAACACCTGCCCATACTGCCCCACCTTTGCACCGGTTCGTTCTTCAATGAGGTCTATTTGTTGTGCAATGGTTACTATTTTGTCCTGTTCGCTCCGTGGAATGCCCAGTGCCGAAGCTAGGTTGGCATCAGGATCGGAATCCAACGCTAGAACCCTGCCCCCACGCCTTGCCAAAAGAACGGCCAACGCTCCCGCAATGGTAGATTTCCCCACGCCGCCTTTTCCGGAAATTGCTATCTTCATGTATTGCCCTTTCAAAAATCAGTTGTATACTGTGCATAAAGCAGGCATGCCCAGCAGCCTGCTTTATACAACATATTTTAGAATCCGTACTTTTTCTTCATGTGCCCGCTAAACTCTTTCACCAGAGAGAACACTTTGTCTGCTTCCTCTACCTTCAACGAGCCTGCACCACAGGAAGGAGTTATCAGCGCCTGTTTTGCTATTTGCTCTTTGCTTAGCCCAGTTACATCCGACAACATGTCCATGTTCTTTTCCATTACTGTTTCCAGAGATTCCACAGTTTGTTCCATCACCTTGCTGGAGGTGGGCACAATGCCCCAAGCCAGCATACGCCCAGCCTGCATGTGCTTTTTCATATCCTCGCCATAAATGGAAACGGTTTCGCCATATTCAAATGCGTCAAAGTTCACCATATCCACACCAGCATCCGTCAGTATGCTCCACTCTGTATTGCCACAGCAGTGAATGCCTGCATAAGCGCCATCCATATGCACTGCATCAATCACTTCCTGCAAATACGCCACTGTATCTTCACGCTGTACGGAAATATAGGTGGAACTACCAAAAGCAGATAGAATGGGCTCGTCTATAAAGCAAATGATATTTTCAGCATATTTTTTGAATTTCTGAATCTGCCAGCGACATTTCATTGCAATGGCCTTCACAATTACATCGCGAAACTCTTCATTGTAATAAATCGCACGTTTGTTTTCATCTACAATGGTAAGTGCAAAGCTCATGGGGCCGGTTACCTGCACCTTCAGCCAAGGCAATTTCTCGCCACCGCGCTTTTCCAGTGCACGCTCCATTGCATACAGTCCTTTGGAATATTCTTCGGAAATAGCCATAGCAGAGCAATCCCCATTGCCATCATCCGGATCCATCGCCATCATATAGGCTTCATAAAACTCTGCAAAAGCGTCGGAGTAATCCTGGGATGTATCAAAGTACATTCTGCCCTTTTCCTCATCTATTACCACGCAAGGCATGCCCTCGCTATACTGTATTTCCATTTGCTCTTTCAGGCCAAACGCCCCCAGCTGCGGCCATATGGGTGCATCCAAATGTTCGAACGATACCTTCACCGCATAATCCGGATCATCATATGGCATACTGCCAATTGCTGTGCTTAAAAATTTAGATTCCATTCTGTTTATCCCCTTTATACTATGTTTTCGATATGAAATAGCGTTAGTGTTTTGCGTTGTATTCTGTTACCACTGCTTTCATTGCCGCAATATGCGCTGGCGTTGTACCACAGCAGCCCCCCACAATATTTGCACCTACAGCCAGCAATGCCGGCAACTGCTTCGCCATCATTTCGGGAGTGTCCGGAAATACATCTTTTCCGTCTATATTTTGTGGCAAACCTGCATTTGCATGCACCAGTATATAGGCATCGGGGTTCGCCTCTTTCATCTCTTTTACAATTTCCACCATGCGCTCTATACCATTGCCGCAGTTTGTGCCCACAATATCCGCACCTGCTTCCAGTGCAGCCTCCATTGCCGCCACAGGGGTTAGCCCCATCATGGTACGATAGTCGCCCTTCTTGGTTCTTTCAAAGGAGAATGTAGCTATCACTTCCAAATTGGTATTTTCCTTCGCTGCACGAATGGCAATGCAGGCCTCTCCCGCGTCGGACATGGTTTCAATGCAAACCGCATCTGCACCGCCTTTTTCCAGCGCTTGCACCTGTTCTTTAAAGGCATTGTACAGTTCTTCCTCTGTTACATCTCCCATCACCAGCATTTTGCCAGTGGGGCCAACAGAGGCAATTACAAATTTATCGCCAGCCGCTTTTCGAGATGCTTTTGCAGCCGCTTCATTGATTTCCGCAACTTTGTCTTGCAAACCAAAGTGCTCCAGCTTATAACTGGTACCGCCAAAGCTGTTGGATTCCACCATATCCGACCCTGCGTCAATATAGCTTTTTGCAATATCCACCACTTCATCAAACTGATCTAGGGACCAAGCATCCGGACATTCGCCGGCTTTCATTCCTTTTTGATATAAGAAAGTTCCCCATGCTCCATCCGAAACCAGAACTTTTCCCTGATTCAATTGTTCTGTAATCTTACCCATCGCAAACACTCCCACGCTGTAACAGCCGCCACTTTTCTGGTAGTAGCCCACCAAAATGATTGATTTATTTTCTTAGTTGTGTGCTTTGTCTATTTTTCGTCTATTTATTGTAAAGAATTGCATTATCATTATATCACCCTAGCAAGAGTCGTCTTTGTATTATCTTGCAGTAAATTGAAATATCTTACATTGAACAGCACGAAAAAACAACAATTGTTATATTTGACATACCCTTTTTTCCACAAATCCCAAAAAGCCAAAAAACAGTCAGTATACTCCATAAGTCAATTTTTTTGAATGCCTCCACTGCAAATGCCCAAAGTTATTCCCCGCTTTGCAGCGCTCCCGCTATTGCCAATCTGTTCAGCTTCTTGCCAATAAAGGTCATCTTTGGCTCATCCATACAGGGAAATGGCTTGCATTCCAAATCGTCAAAGCTTACATTCAGCAATACATATTTGCCCTCTCGCATAATTATGCCCTTGGCGCGTATCACTTCGCCATAGTCGCCATTCTTAATCTCTTCTGCCAGATTGTCTATTTCTGCCTGCGTAAAGTCTTTATTCACCACAACGGAAAGTGTATCTAGCTCCTCATGCAACAGGGGTTGTTTGTGTGTATGAATATGGGCATGCTGTTCGTGCCCGCAATCGCAATCCTGCCCATGCGCATGTCCACCAGCGCAGCCACATGCTTCATGTTCCTCGTGATCGTGCTTACAGCCGCAATCTGCACCATGGCCATGATGTTTCCCGCAACCGCAAGGTTGGCTTAGTATCTCGCGTAGGTACTCATGCGTAATCTGCGCGTAGGGTTTTGTAACAATAAGCGCATTGTGGTTAATGTTTTTTATATCGCACACGATTTCCGATAGGTTGGCCTCTGCGCCTTCCCTGTCCAGCTTGCTGATAAACAAAATGGGCGCATTCTCTATTTGGTTGAAAATAAAGTTGCCATACACAATGCGTGCCGATTCATAATTCACACCATCTATCACTGTAATAATATTTCCCAATTTGCACTTTTCACCCAGCTCACCCTTCTCCAACAGTTCCAGAAAGCTATCGAACTTAAATACGCCGGAAGGCTCGAACACAATACGTGTGGGTTTAAATTTTTCTATCAGCTCCAGCACTGTGCGAGTAATTTCCCCGCGCAATGTACAGCAGATGCAGCCATTTGTAAGCTCCACCGCCTCAAAACCACCCTGCTCCACAATTTTCGAATCCAGCCCTGCTTCTCCATATTCATTTGCTATATATGCCGGGCGCTCCCCTTCTGCCAAATAAAAATCCAGCAACATATTCACAAAGGTGGTTTTCCCCGCCCCCAAAAATCCAGAAATAATGTCCAATTGAACCATTTCGTTCCCTCCAGTTTGCTATTCTATTTTAATACTGATTATTGATTCATTTAATTCAATTTTTTCTATGCTTACTAACAAAAATCTAATACCAAAAAATGTCGTTCAATATCCTACACCTGTTTATAAAAAACACCGTGTGTGTTTTAATCATATTACCACAACACAAATCTATAACACAAATCTATTTTTCTGTATAAAAAAACCACCCAGCTCTGAATCCGGGTGGTTTTGGCATTCTGTCTCAATCCTCGTAGTCTCTTCTATAGCTGCCGCGCTGCTGTTTTCTGTTTTTCCTGCAGTTCGGGCATCTTACAGGATCATTCTCAAAGCCCTTTTCTTTAAAGAATTCCTGTTCACCCTCTGTGAATGTAAATTCACTGCCGCAGTCCTTACAAATCAATGTTTTGTCAGCCATTACTTGACTTCCTCCTAAAAAAATTATTGGGAAAAGAGACCTTTTTTAAATGCACCCTAACATGAAATTTTCAGGAGGTGTTTTTAATTGATGGTTCTTTTTCTTGTATAGATAGTAACATACGTTTTTTTTAAAAACAAGGTTTTTTCTCCAAAAACTTCCAATCTTTGCAATAATATTTTTTTCAGTATATATTTTATAGTATAATTGCTTTTGCTTTTATGATATAATACCTAATATTTAAATAATAACATTTGGTGGTTTTATAAATGGAAAAATACAACATCTTGCTGAATATACGTGGTTCTCATGTAGCCAGCGGGGAGGAAGATACACTGGAGCTTCTTACCGAGGGTCAACTTCTGCAAGAGGATGAAAAATATATTATAGAGTATGATGACAGCGCAATGTCTGGGCTGGACAATACCACAACGCGCGTTACTGTAGAGGGCGACCGCGTTTCGGTAAAGCGTTCTGGCACAGTGGAAACGGAATTTGTATTCACGAAAAGCCAACGATACGAGGCCGTATACGACACCCCTTATGGTGCTATGCAAATGTCTGTAATGCCCACACAGGTTAGCAGTGATTTGTCATCCGAAAAAGGACGGTTGGATTTGGAATATGTGATACAGGTGGGCGAACAAAGCGTCCTGAACCGTTTGAATATTGATTATAAGCTGAAACACTGATGCGATCATTCAATTCATGTAGAAAGCCGCATACGCAAGTATATTTCCAATTGCTACACCGTGGCCTTTATATGGGATATTGTTGTTATATGCAAACAAATTGTTTGAAACTAGGAGGATAGAAAAATGATTATTGAATATGTGGGGCATGCGTGCTTCTATCTTGTGAATAAAAACGGGGTTCGTATTATTATAGATCCTTATGATAGCTCCATCGGTTTGAAGCCGGTAAACAAAACTGCAGATATCGTGATGGTAACACACAACCATTATAACGATAATTTTGCAGAAGGCGTATCTGGCGAATATGAGCTGATAGACGAGCCCGGTGCCTATGCTCTATGCGGGCTAAAGATAACCGGCACACAGCTTCCGCGCGATGGTGAAAGCGAAAGCAAGCGAGACAGCGTGGTAGCCTATACCATAGAAATGGATGGCATGCGCATTTTGCATTTGGGGGATATTAACAGTGTTCCGCCGGATAGTTTTTTCCTAAACGCAGGTAAAATAGATATATTAATGATACCCGTGGGGGGGACTTATACCATAGATGCTGCACAGGCGCTTGGCATTATGAACCGCTTGCAGCCCAATATCACAATTCCCATGCACTATAAAACCACACATCTTACTATAGACATTGCACCAGTGCACAATTTTATTACCACAGTAAAGAAGGAATACGATGTATCACATCTGGGCAGTAGCAAATTTGAAATTACTGCAGACAACCTGAAAAAGCGTGATCGCGTACTGCTTATGGAAAATAGTTATTAAGGGGTACAAACATGGAAAGCGGCTTCGACAACGAATTATATATACAAAAACAAACGGAAAAAATACTGGAGAGGATTGCGCATTTTAACAACAAGCTTTATTTGGAATTTGGGGGCAAGCTGTTTGATGACTATCACGCTTCGCGTGTGCTGCCCGGTTTTGATGTAAATGGCAAGGTAAAGCTGTTGCACGGCCTGAAAGATCAGTTGGAAATCGTGTTTTGCATCAATGCAGGCGATATAGAAAAAAACAAAATACGTGCCGATTTGGGCATTACGTATGATCTTGATGTAATGCGATTGATTGACAATTTGCGCAGTATGGATTTGTTAATCAACAGTGTGGTAATCACACAATATACCAAGCAATATTCTGCCGATGTGTTCCGCCAAAAGCTGGAGCGTCGCGGCATAAAAACATATGTGCACAAGCACACAAAAGGCTACCCTACAGAAATAGACACCATAGTAAGTGACAAGGGCTATGGCATGAATCCCTACATAGAAACAAGCAAACCACTGGTGGTGGTTACGGCACCCGGACCAGGCAGTGGAAAGCTGGCCACCTGCTTGTCTCAGCTTTATCACGAACATAAGCATGGCTGCCATGCGGGATACGCCAAGTTCGAGACCTTTCCTGTGTGGAACCTGTCGCTAAAGCATCCTGTAAACATGGCATACGAGGCAGCAACTTCCGACCTGAACGACGTGAATATGATAGACCCCTTTTATTTGGAGGCCTATGGGGAAATTGCCGTTAATTACAACAGGGATATAGATGCCTTTCCCATTGTTCGAACCATGCTGGCCAAGATTACTGGTGACGAAAAATATTACCAGTCCCCTACAGATATGGGGGTAAATATGGCAGGCTACGCCATTGCCAATGACGAACTATGCCAGCAAGCTGCGAAGCAAGAGGTAATCCGTCGGTATTTTGCCGCACAGTGTTACTACAAAAAAGGAACGACCTCTGTAGAATCTTTGCAAAAGAATATGATACTTATGAAGCAACTGGGCTTGGAACCTGAAAACAGAGCCGTGGTGATACCTGCACGTAAAAAGGAAAAGAAGGAAGGGGTTCCCGCTGCCGCCATACAACTGCCAGATGGGCATATTGTAACCGGAAAAACCACAGGCCTTATGAACGCCATTTCCAGTATGTTGCTGAATGCCATAAAACATTTGGGCAATATTGCGGATGAAATTTATCTTATTTCCCCCAGTGTGCTGGAGCCCATTTTGAAACTAAAAAGCAATGCGCTACACGAGCAAAATCCTACGCTTAATATTGAGGATGTACTAATAGCGCTTTCTATATCTGCCGCAATGAATCCGGCGGCAGGGCTGGCAATGACCAAGCTAACTGAGCTTGCAGGGTGCGAGGTGCATTCTTCCTGCATGATTACACCTACAGATGAAAGTGTAATAAAGAAACTAAAGCTTAATTTAACTTGTGATGCCGTCTTTCCTTCCAAGGATTTATACTACGTGTAAGCACTGGAAGGAATCGCTACATCGGTTATAAACTATGATATAAGAAAATACATATGTTATAAACTATAAAAAAGAAATACTATTTTGTAATATTTCTCTCATGAATTCTGGTAAAAAATATACTTGTTTACCTTTTTTGTAGCATTACACTGCGTAAATCTGCATAACAAATGTTTAACAATATTATTAACAGTTTATTAAGAATTTATGCGTAAAAATAGATTGACAATATTTGTATGATTGCGCATAATAGGGATTGTATTTATTTAATACAGATACATTTCGGTTAAAACTTTTCGTTCCTAAACAAATACGGTTGAAAAATGCAGTGAACAGTGGTACCGGAGTAACAGTGCGCAACGTATCGTTGCAAATAATCAGTATTTACCACATGACCCGGCCTATGGCTGCATCTGAATCAAGGTGGGCTATTATCGGTTTGTGTGTTAATCATTTAAAATTTATAGATACAAAAGGAGTTGTGATTAATTGGACATGAGTTTGCTCAAATCCAAAAGCCTTGCAGACCTTAGGGCCATAGCAAAGCTTGCGGGTGTAAAAGCTCCCACAAAGTACAAAAAAGCAGATTTGTTGGAGAAACTTGAAGAATTAGACAATGAACAAGAAGGCGCAGTTGAAGAACAAGCCTCTATATTTGATGTTGGTATGGCCGCACCACTAAAGGCCAAACCATCTCCTACACAGGAGGTAAGTACCCCCCGTCGTTTTTTGCAACCAGACGGAGCACCAGCAGAAGAAGCCGCGATGCAAGCTGCCGCTGCCGCTGAAGAAGAACGGCTGGAAGAGCAGGAACATGATGAGTACGAAGGTGTAATTGATATAGATGATTACGCCACACCCGAGGGCGAAGATGCCTCTTTAGACAAAGCAGATGCACGACGCAGGCGTATTATTGAATATGTTCCAAATAATGATGCAGTGAACGAGATACTAAACACCGGCGAGTGCAAAAATGTAGAAGGCGTACTGGAAGTACACAGCGAAGGCTATGGTTTTTTGCGTAGCGAGAATTATTTGCCCGGCTCAAAAGATGTATATGTTTCTCAGGCTCAAATTCGCAAATTCAATTTAAAAACAGGCGACAAAGTAAAAGGCAAAACCCGCCCCTCTAAAGATGGCGAGCGTTTGCTTGCATTGCTTTTTATTGAATCTGTAAACGAAGAACCTGTGGAAAATTGTATTCGACGCAGACCCTTCGAAGAATTGACCCCTATCTATCCCGAAGCACGTTTTACACTGGAAAATATACGCGCCTCGCGCGACCTTGCCATTCGCATTATAGATCTTGTATCTCCCATAGGCAAAGGCCAAAGGGGACTAATTGTGGCGCCGCCCAAGGCTGGTAAAACCATACTGTTGAAAAAGATTGCCAACAGCATTACCACCAACTATCCCGAAGTGGAGCTATTGGTATTGCTGATAGACGAGCGCCCTGAAGAAGTAACTGACATGCAACGCTCTATTGCAGGCGAAGTAGTATATTCTACTTTCGACGAGCGCCCTGAAAACCACGCACGTGTTTCGGATATGGTAATAGAACGTGCCAAACGTTTGGTAGAACACGGCAAAGATGTGGTAATATTGCTGGACAGCCTAACCCGTTTGGGGCGTGCATACAATCTAATTGTGCCTCCCTCTGGCCGAACACTTTCCGGTGGTTTAGACCCTGCCTCGCTTTACAAACCAAAACGCTTTTTTGGTGCCGCACGTAACATAGAGCACGGCGGTTCACTTACCATTATTGCAACTGCACTTGTGGAAACCGGCTCTCGTATGGATGAAATTATTTACGAGGAATTCAAAGGCACAGGCAATATGGAAATACATCTGGATCGCAAGCTTTCAGAAAAACGTGTGTTCCCTGCTATCGACCTTGCAAAATCCGGAACACGCCGTGAAGACCTGTTGCTGACACAAAAAGAACTGGAAGGAACTTGGGCACTTCGCAAGGCACTTTCCTCTGGCAATACTACCGAGGTTACAGAACAGTTAATCAGCATGATTGTACGAACCCAAAGCAACGAAGAATTCCTAATGCGTTTGCATGAGTGGTTCCGCATTTGGGAAAAAGAAGGTTATTCCGGAAAAAGTGGCAATTCACGCTACTAAAAAACGAAATAACACATCAAAGGATATGCCGTGTGGCGTATCCTTTTTATTTTATTTCCAAGCACACAATTAATACTGATACCAAACACAAATAGAAAGCGTTGCTTTTTTTCAGTTCTCCCCCGCCTTCGGCGGCGGGAGAACTGAAGCCTATCAATGTTTTTAATATTTGAATGGTATGATTCCAGATAGAAATAACGCAAAAGCAATATTTCCATCGCTGCCATACGACAGTTCCAAAATGCTTTGCATTTTAGGCGAAATCACTATTGAACGGCATTTCACTCGAAAAATGAAAAAACATTTTTCGAGTCGCGCATACTGCACGCGATTTATTACAAAGCATATCGCTTCATTCATTTATTTTTAGGGTGATGAAACAGATGTTTTAAATTGGAATTGATATTACTTTACTTCAAGAGTATAGATTGTATGTCTTTTTTGTAAACGTTTCCTTGTATTTCCATATAGTATAACGATTTGTATCGAATCTCTGATTCTCTTTTAAAAAAAATGTTTTCTTGATTCTTATCGGTGTAGATATCAACTACACACAAAGAAAATACAGCTAGCTAAACGAAAGGAGGATTGTTAAAAAAGAAGCAACTATTTTAGTATATCTACTTACAAAGCATTTGTGCACTTTGGTCTGCAATTGCAAAACAAGCCGCTGGATGCAACATAAAAGTTTTTGCTTATGACACGACAGATATACAAGACATCAGCAGACATTTGACGCATATATGCTCCGGCGTAGATATATTTTAAAATACTACCGATTCGTATTTTGGATAGCCTACATCATATGTGAGTACTCCCCAATTATAAATGGCACCTTAAGCGCAGTCGGTATACCAGCGAACGAATCTTATATTTTGACATCGGGAAAGACAGCATAAGAACAAGGCAACAGTAAAACACACAAAAGATTCGTGGGCAGGAAAAAGACTGTGGCGAGTGCCACAGTCTTTTTATGTTATAGTTTTCTGTTTTATATCATTGTCTATTTTTTCTCTTCTCGCGGTGTATATTCCAACGCTACCGGGTCTGCATTATTTGCTGAAAGAGTAAAGCTGTTTGGAAAATCACTGGGAACTAAAAACACCAATGTTGCCAGCACATCAGGATTATCCCCCGCTGTCATTGTGCCATACGCTACTTTGCTGCACTCCACATCAAACGACCCAGCGCTAACCTTACACGGTGGTTGGTCTGGCCCTAGAAAAGTGCTCTCCATGTCATCCATATCCGCCTTTCCACCTTGCAGCGTAATCAGCAAGTAGCTGCTGCCCTCTGGTGCCGCAAGCCCGCTGTATACAGGTTCCACACTTACTCCCACCACTTCGTAAGACCCACCCGGGGAATTAATAACCACAGGGGGAGCCGGGGGTGTTTTTTGACACGCGCACAAAAAAACGCAAGCCATCAGTAGCAGCAAAACCAGCACACATAGTTTTTTTCTCATCCATTCAACCACCTTGTCGTCTTCAAAATTTCTCTGTATACTATAAATATATAGTGTTCATAAAAAAAAAGCAACCGCTTTAGATAGGATTGTTGCAATGCTGAAGAAAATTTTACCACTTTCAATAGAATATGGGTTCGACGATGCCCAATTTTCAGTTACCGAGGAAGGGCATTCCGCGCTGGTTTTATTCACAAAATATGCACCAGATTCGTCTATTCCGGAACTAGGTAAAATAAGACTGTCCAACTACTATGTTGTTGCCCAGCAGGGCTACGTAAATGCCAAACGCCTTATTGCCCAGTTGGCAGAACTAGGGCACACCTGCAAGCTATTTCATAAAAACGGCATGAAACAAATAGCGGCAAAGGCCTGCGGTGCCATTGGCCGGAATACATTGTTTTATCATCCCCAGTTTGGTTCCTACAATCACATACAGGTTTTAACGCTGGATTTTAGCATTTCCCCTGCCGCCCATTGCCCCACAAATGATTTTTGCGGCAGTTGCACCAAATGCCGGGATGTTTGCCCCACCCATGCCATTTCTATGGATGGTTTTGATAGCAATCTTTGTATACGTGCCCATACCAATCAACCAACCATTCCTTCAGAATATGGAATGCATATTTATCAGCTAATGGGCTGCGAACGCTGCCAGCTTATTTGCCCAAAAAACCCAGCACCATCGAACGCTTCCCCCACTTTTGATTTACTGGAACTGCTGGAGGGGTTGCACACCGCAAATATTAAAAAGATAATAGGCACAAATTACGGCACGCGAACGCGTCTGCTAAATCAGGCTTTATTCTATGCTGCCAACACAGGGTACACCCCAGCACTTCCCATTGTGGAAAGTCTTTTAAAAGATAGCCAATGCGGCATGGCGGCTGAATATGCATATGGCATTTTGAAAAAATGATTGACGATATCCAGTAAAGTTGATAGAATAAGCGGTACTGGCAAATTTATTTGTTGGCAATTGAATGGTTTAAAAGTTTGTCATACTAAACGGGGAGTTAGCGGTGCCCTGTAACCCGCAAGCCGCTATAGCGGGGTTGATGCCGCGCCTAGGGTTTCATTTGTAAGGTATGGAGCAGATATGGGGACGTTGACGGATGGGTCCTGTGCAATGTGGCACTGTGAACCCTGTCAGGTCCTGAC